>CAYUSG010000307.1:0-1504 GCA_964447355.1 uncultured Paenibacillaceae bacterium | reverse complement strand
TGAGTTGATTCGCATCCTTTATTATGGTCATACATTGTCTGATGACCCTATAATGACAGGTGATATTTTCCGTTTTGATGATGATAGATATGGCTTGATAATAACTCCCGAGTGCGATATAAGACATGTTTCGGGAGATAGAAAATACGAGATGCTAACCTTCTCAAAAAAAGATTATAAAAAAGGAAATTATAAGTTAAAAGCTCAAATAAAATCTACACCTCTTATTGCCAAAGCAGAGGAATTCAAAGAATCTGCATTTACAAGAAAACAAAAAGAACAACTGTCTAAAGAATTAAATGGGCAAATCAAAAAGGCAGAGCTGGATCTTCAGATAGAGGCGTTTACACAAACCAATCATCCTCGACTACATATACTTCCATGCTTTGAATTCGAACCTTCCAATTATAGTGGCATTGCTTTAATTGATTTTAGATCGGGACTGGAATTAGTAGAGTGTCAAAAGGTAAGCATTGAAAACAGAATTGGAAAATTGAATACACCATACATCCAAGAATTGAGACAAAGATATTTGGCTTATAAAGGACGTGTCGGTGTTCCTGGGTATTCTAAGAAACTTAGGGAATGGTTATTGTCAAAAAATTGATTTGAATGGCAAAGTTGAGAAAGTCGATACCACAAAAAACCAAGTCTCTTCTTCAACAAGAGATTAATTCGATTTGTCCCATATGCGATGATTCCACGGTCGATCATTTTGAAATTCACCATATCGATGAAAATCCGGAAAATAATTCTCATGAAAACCTTTTGATGCTTTGCCCGATATGTCACTCCAAAATCACTAAAGGTGATATCAGCCCTGAGGAGGTAAACCATATCAAGAATTATCTATTGATAAAATCGAAGGGTAAATCCAGCTCAAAATCATCGAACACAATTAATATCAAGGGTAAAGTATCTAACTCTACTGTTGCTAATTCAATAAGTGCTCAAACAATCGTTTATAAATCTAAAAGTAAACCAAAAATGGAATTTGCCGATGGGGCCATTGGTAAAAAAGCTGAGCTAAAGAACTACATTAAGCATTTAATCGATCGTTATAATGAATACAAGGAAGGCGATGTTGGCAAATCCAAAATGAATTATGGTGCCATTTGGGGTATCATCAAAAAGGAATTTAAGGCAAGTGCCTATCAGATCCCCGAAACACAGTTTGAGTCGTTATGTCTATTCCTTCAAAAGCGTATTGACAACACAAAACAGGGCAGGATCAATAAGGGAAAAGGACACAAAAATTACTCAGGGTTCGATGACATTTACGGGTGACCTCCCCATACCCATGTGCCTCCAGCCTGCTCATTCCGCTGCGCTGCACTCACAAGCTTCCAGCACCGCACAGCAAGAGTAGCCCGCTATTGCATTCCGCTTTGCTCCATTCCATACCGCGCCACACTTGCTTTTCCCAACGCTCAAACCCCACGCAGGAAAAGCGGTGTTCGTCTTTCGCCCTCGGCATAGCATCATGCCAGGCCACCACAGCCCA
>CAYUSG010000306.1:0-1514 GCA_964447355.1 uncultured Paenibacillaceae bacterium | reverse complement strand
CCTATAAGTTTAATCCTGAACTTTACTCGTCACTATCCATATTCAGTACCTTAGTGCCATGGAGCAGCCATTTTCAATTATCTCACTTGTGGTTTTTATACTATGTTATTCTATTTTCATTTCTCATTTATATCCGTCTGCTGCTAGGAAGCACCTTTAGACAAAACCTAAGTCATCGTATGAGTAACTCCCGTCTAGATAAATACATGGATGTAACTCTTATTGCTTGTGCAATTGGGATATTGGGAGGATTCGGGGTCCTGTTTATGGTTACAGGCTTTTTCCATGAACTCTTCTCTTTCCTTACGATTGGTGTCAACTTGCCATACTTTCTGTTAGGTGTTCTTACGTACCACCGCTGGGATTATTTCAGCAGAAAATTCTTAAACCTATCAAGAGCAAGGGTTTATACCCTGTCTATCTTATTACTTATCAGTTACGTCCTTGCTGAAATGCTGGGTGACATAGTTCCTAATTCAAATACAATATTAAATACGCTTCCTCGGTATTTCTCATTAATTCTCATGTTAGGGTTATTGTATAAATTCTTGAACAGATCCAACCGCGTATTTAAGTATATGTCTGAATCATCGTATTCTGTCTATCTCATTCATCAACCCGTTATTGTTGTGGTCAGCTACTACTATTTGACCTATATTCCTAATCTCAATCCCGTCCTAGGATTCGTTGCTGTCTTTTTGCTTTCGACTATTGTCATTTATACTCTCGACTATATGCTCATTAGAAAAACGAAGATTGGTACACTGTTATTTACGGGAAAAATGAATGTAAAACAGAAAAAGAAGGTCACCGTTGCAATGACTACGTAAATAGCGGGGCAGTTTTCGATCAGTACAATTACGGGTCTGCTAGATTAAGATTGCAAATCGCAGGCATCAGCGATGGATGAGTCCACTGTTGTTGCCTGCGATTGTGCTTTACGCTTTCTTTAATATTCCCCTTTAATGACAAAAAAAGAGCCGCGGATGGTGCCAGCCAGCTTAGACTTTCTTCTAGCAAACTTAAATTTCCCTTCTAACTCCTTCGGTACCTCCATCCCCTCAGAAAGCTTAAAACCAACGGCCCGCTTCTTAGGATCATCCACCGTATACATGACATTAACCCCTAGTCCATCCTCATAAAAGACAAAGGTCCATTGTATATTCTCCACTTGAAACCGCGACGTTTCTAAAGGTATAGCAGCAAACTCAATATTACGTTCTTCTTTCAAGATTCGGTTTACATAATCAAGGGTTTCCTTACTCTCGCTAGCCGGTATAACTGCAAATGCATGCTTGTATTTCGTCATGAAATATCGGGCTTCGTTAGCACGCAACCCAGCAAGCGCATCCGCCACAGGTGAAGATTCTAAACCTCTGGTCGTCACATGTTTAAAATCAACGATCTGGGACCGTTCTTCGCCCTTTGTGCTCATATGTATTACCCCCCCTTGTGCTAGATAAGCTTCTCGGAAATTGCTTTCCGTTGATGACTCTAGCTTTTCGGCTAGGGTC
>CAYUSG010000305.1:0-1523 GCA_964447355.1 uncultured Paenibacillaceae bacterium | reverse complement strand
ATCGGCTAATTTGATGCTTCTCGTTTCATTGCTTTCGCTATCTAGTTTTCAAGGATCAATTTTTTGGAGCATGTGCTCCGTGTGCTCGCTGAGAGAAAATATCTCACCTTCTAAAAGACTCGTTTATTTAGCTCGTCTTGAGCGGAAGTTCATCTTAACATGTTTTTCGATTCTAAGCAATAAGCACTTTTTACCAACTAGGCCTTTAGCTCAGATCTTATCAAACAGGTTGTTGCCACATCAGCAACAGAAAATATAATATCATAAATTGACTCCAAATGACAAGATGAAATATTTTCCTTTGTTTTATTCGTTTATTCACTGTCACTCATGAGTTTGTTAAAAAACTTCAATACCTCATCCACATGGGCTTTCCAGTAATCCCAAGTATGTTCTCCCGGAAATTCATTATATTCAAATGCATAACCTATGGACTCGAGGTGTCGCTTATATTTTAAATTCAGCTGGTAAAGAAAATCATTCGTTCCGCAGTTAAAATACAAGCTTGGCTTTGTCGCCTGCGCTTCCAGCGTTTCAGCTAAGTGGTCGAGATCATAACGTCTGGCATAAGGACCCTTAACCGGACCTACCATTCTAGCACTTTCCCTTGGTTCAAATTGATCTAAGGAACCTAGTACACCTGACATACTCGCTGCTGCAACGAATACATCTGGATGATTCATTGCCAACATAAAGGAACCGAATCCTCCCATGGACAAGCCGCCAACAACTCGTGCCTCTCTCGAAGCAACCGTGCGGTAATTAGCGTCTATAAAAGGCACAAGATCATAGATGATATATTGTTCAAAACGGCCTGAACCGTCGTACCAATCCATATAAAATGTCCCTCGATCAAACCCACCATCGTTAGGTGTTACAATAATACAATCCTTCAATTGGTTTTGTTGAATCAAGCGGTTTGCTGTTTCCACGATACCGCCTTTATAAATCCAATCCGTTTCCGCACCACTGCGGCCATGCAGCATGTATATGACAGGATAATGACGATCTGAGGTATCATAGTCATCCGGCAAACATACATAGAAACTTCTTCTTCCATTTAAAGCACTTGAATATAGCATATCAGGTTTAAAATACACGCTATCACCCCGTTTGAATGTTAAACGTCTAATTCAAAATCAAATTTACAATTCAGCTTAGCTCAATACGCAATAAAAATGTGTTTTAATACGTATTTAAACACTAGACATCATCTTCGTTCATATCTTCTATAAGTATATCTAATTCTTGACCATCTTCCAAAAAGCATAGCTTCTTAAATCCCTAACGTTCTTCTCCATAAGAAAAAAAGCCTCTCCTGCTTTACCAGCTGGAAAGGCTTTTATCGCTTGGCAACGTCCTACTCTCCCAGAACCCTGCGGTTCAAGTACCATCGGCGCTGAAGGGCTTAACGGTCGTGTTCGGAATGGGAACGCGTGGAACCCCTTCGCCATCATCACCAAACGGCTGAAAGATTGCTCTTTCAAAACTGAACGCGAACGACTTATCGGTTATTTATAGTA
>CAYUSG010000304.1:0-1529 GCA_964447355.1 uncultured Paenibacillaceae bacterium | reverse complement strand
TAAATATGGAACAGGGGCCGCCAAAGGTCAGTTTACACTGACTTTTTGGACAGCCCCTCTTGTAATTGTTCAAAAGCAACTTTATGTTGCTTTTGAACAATTTGAATATTATACAAGTTAATGCATAACTCGGTAATCCGTTATTTCTTACTATCTCTGAACAAAAGGACAAAGCTATTTGTTCGCTTTTTTGTATTCTCATCTTTAATGCACGTATAGGTCAGAATTTCTTGGAATATCATATTTACTTTTCTTATGTATTTTGACCAACGACATTATATGAAAAATCGAATAAATATAGATGCTAAGGAGCGGTTGGTCAATGTGCCAACTGCTCTTTGTTTTTAGTGAGGAGACTATGTATCAAACCGGCGAATATAGCCTGAAACATCGAATCTAAAGAAGTTTTCTCAATTTTATTGTATCGCTGTAAAGTGATGGAAAAAAACTAATGTAGATTCATTGCAGAATCAAATCTTTTTATCATAAAATGAGAGTAAGAAAGAGCAGATGTTGTATGGTAATTAAGTTGACAGCTTGCCCGACTCAATAGATGATGCAGGTATACTAAGATTCAGTGAGTAAATGCTATAAAATGATAATTAATTGAGGGAGGATTATTGATATGACGAAACCGATTCAAAAGATCATTCCGCATTTATGGTTTGATAAGGAGGCCAAAGCAGCAGCTGAGTTTTACACTTCCATATTCCCGAACTCCCAAATAACAGATGTCAGCACCATTCATGACACGCCCTCGGGAGACTGCGACCAAGTTTCTTTTGAAATTTGGGGGCAGCAGTTTATGGCGATTAGCGCAGGGCTTATGTTCCAATTCAATCCGTCGATCTCTTTCATCGTAAATTTCGATCCATCGAGGGAGCCGGATGCAAAAGCCCAATTAGATGAGGTATGGTGCGCATTATCCGAAGGAGGCCAGGCGTTAATGCCGCTGGACAAGTATCCGTTCAGTGAGTGGTACGGCTGGATTCAGGACAAGTATGGCGTGTCTTGGCAGCTAATGCTTACAAATCCAGAAGGTGAAGAGCGGCCTGAGATCGTGCCGTCGATAATGTTTGTTGGTGATAACTGCGGTAGAGCGGAAGAGGCGATCCATCATTATTTATCTGTATTTAAGAACTCGAAGCAGGGACTTGTAGCTCGCTATCCTCAAGGCATGGAACCTGACAAGGAAGGAAATCTTATGTTCTCTGATTTCATGCTTGAACAGCAATGGTTTGCTGCCATGGACAGCGCGCAGGATCATCCATTCAATTTTAACGAAGCCATTTCATTTATGGTTCAATGTGACACACAAGCAGAGATTGATTATTACTGGGAAGCGCTCTCTAGGGTGCCTGAAGCTGAGCAATGCGGGTGGTTAAAAGATCAATTCGGCGTATCCTGGCAAATTGTGCCGAGCGAATTGAATGAGATCATGAGCAAGGGAACACCGGAGCAAGTTAAGCGCGTATCGAAGGCATTTCTAGAAATGAAGAAATTTGATCTTGCACAATTGCGGAACATTT
>CAYUSG010000303.1:0-1545 GCA_964447355.1 uncultured Paenibacillaceae bacterium | reverse complement strand
TTGAGATGCACGACGGAGAACCCGTTCAGCGAATTCATGAGCAGGTAGAGTTTGCGGTGGAGTATATGGAAGCAAGTGAGACAGAGGTTGCACCACTAGTTCGCGAATTTGTTCGCGAGTTTAAGCTGGATACAGCGCCGCTGATGCGAGTTGGATTGGTTGCGGTTAAACAAGAGGCGGGTCAAGCATATGCTGGCAATGCTAGCGATGTTGGCATAATGGGTCGTAAAGATAATGTCGATTATGCTAATTCTATTGCTCGTGCTGGTATTGCTAGCAACGAAGTGGCTGATGAATCATTACATCAGTCTGCTCCGCAAGTTGATCGTTATTTGCTCTTGTTTGATATGCACCACATCATTTCGGACGGAACGTCCATGACAATTCTCGTAGAAGAATTTATGAGATTGTATGCAGGCCAGTCGCTTGAACCGCTAAAATTACAGTACAAAGATTTTGCTGCATGGCAGCAGTCTGAAGCCGAACGCGAAAGGATCAAGTCGCAGGAAGCATACTGGCTGGATGTATTCTCTGGCGAGCTTCCAGTATTGGAGCTGCCTGCAGACCGTCCGCGACCCGCGATGCAAAGTCACATCGGTGATCGTCTGAACTTTGTAATTAACGAGCAGCAAAGCGAGGCTTTGAAAGCTGTAGCCAAGCAAAGCGGAGCTACCTTGTATATGACACTTCTAGCGGCGTACACCACGTTATTGCATAAGTACAGCGGTCAAGAAGACATCATTGTAGGAACGCCGATTGCAGGTCGAACTCATGCGGATATCGCTCCATTGATCGGGATGTTCGTCAACACGCTCGCGATTCGCAGCTATCCGAGTGGAGAGAAAACGTTCCAAGACTACTTGCAGGAGATCAAAGCGCACACCTTAGCAGCCTTTACGAACCAAGAGTATCCATTTGAAGCCTTGGTGGAGCAATTGCCGCTGGAGCGCGACTTAAGCCGCAATCCGTTGTTTGATGTGATGTTTGTTCTGCAAAATATGATGCAGGCTGACCATACAACAGAAGTTCAAACTGAAGGTTTGCAATTGAAACCGTACGAACATGAACTCAACATCTCCAAGTTTGATATGACGCTGACAGCGATTGAGCGTGGATCGTATATCGTATGTGAATTGGAATATGCCACCGCGTTATTCAATCGGTCAACGATCGAGCGTTTGGCAGGACATTTCCTGCAATTAATCGATGAAATTATCGCTCAACCTGATGCTCAGCTTGCATCACTGCAAATGGTGACAGAAGAAGAAACAGGACAACTTCTGAAGCAATTCAACGCAACGGCAGCAGATTATCCGCGGGATAAAACGATTCATCAGCTGTTTGAGGAGCAGGTGGAGAGCAGGCCAGAGCAAGGGGCTGTTGTATTTGAAGATCAGCAATTAACTTATCGTGAGTTGAATGAACGCGCTAATCAATTAGCACGTACGTTGAGAGCTGCCGGAGTTCAAACCGACCAGCTTGTAGGTATTATGTGTGAACGATCACTGGAAATGGTCATCGGAATGCTGGCCGTGCTGAAAGCAG
>CAYUSG010000302.1:0-1575 GCA_964447355.1 uncultured Paenibacillaceae bacterium | reverse complement strand
CTCGTCTATTATGTTAAATACATACTTTTGAGCATTATAACCGTTCAACTCAACCTCTGTTGAACTCTCGAAATCAAATTCATCTTCACCAATATCCATCGCTCTAAAGTCTTGATCCAAATTGGTAACGAGTTGAAAGTAAGACATATCGTTCAGTGTGTCGTCCACCAATACCGAGAATTCGCCCCCAAGGAATCCAACATGAGTTTTGACGTCGTCTGATTCTTTGTTTTGAGTATTTTCCCACCAATCTTCTAGTACCTCAAACGAATAATTGTATTTGTCGTTATTGACGATTCTAGTCACTACATCCACCGCATGTCTTTCATCTTGAATATATCCAAACGTTGAGGTCAGCTTCTCTCCATCAATTTCAATGGATCGGTACATCGTTAAAAGTTTACGGTAAAAATCAGCATAATCTTCCTGTCTATAGACCGTAGAAATGTTGAAAATAAAATTTTCTTTAACAAAGTATATATCATTACTGCTGAAAGTTTCTTTCCCCACAGTGTAGGAATAAATTTGTTCAATTGCAGGTACTCCAGCATACATTTTGTTCTTCGTCCCGCTTAATTTGCGATATTCTTCATTAAATGTGTCCTTAAAGTGCTGCTCATCTTTAAGAACCCAACTCTCAAGTGTTTCTCCATCTTCAAGAGAGCTCATATAGATATTTAAGAAATATTTCTCATCCAGACTTTCAAATTCTAAATCAGCGTCCTCCACTTGATACCAGTCATGGGGAATCTTCATCTTTAAACCATAATCTTGGTTATAATAGTTGATGAAGCCACTGCTAACGACAGTAATATTCTTAAGCTCTTCATTTAGCGGGTCAAAACTAAGCTCAAAACTGTTTAAAATGTCATCATAGTTTTGGCGTTTTGCTGCATTCATATAGTCTTCTTCATTATGAATCTCTAAATCTATAAAATAAGCCCTGGAGTCTTTAAGGAATGCTCGTGATTCAATATATGCCTTATCTTTCTTGCTGACGACCCTAGCGTATATAAGCTCCCCTTCCTTTATGGTTCGTTTATCTGTTATGGTTCCATCCACATAGTCGGAAAGTATGCCCAGAAGCGTATTTTGTGTGTAGTTCACATTATCCTCTACATAAACCCAGATGCTGTATTCGCCATTTGCATCTTCAAAACGCACAGAATTTCCTCTGAAATTCTGTTCTGTAATCGCCAGACCTGTAGGGTATTTCATCGTCCAACCATAGTGACTGTCCCCAATCAATGTTTTCCCAGCATCATCACTAAGTGAAGAGCCTAACTGAACATTACTCTCCTTACGAATATTTGAGGTATTACCGGTAATGGTTGTTTCTAATGTTGCGGGGTCGTAATCAACTTTAGCACCAAATGTTTCTGAAATAAAACGAAGGGGCACCATGGTCGTACCATTTTTCATTTCTGGAGCTGCTGCTATGGCTTCGGTAAGACCATTCACGGTAGTTTCCTTATCCCCTATCCATAATTGAATCGTGTTGTCTCCGTATTTCAAAATAATGCTTTCAGTCTCTGGGTCCCAATTTAATTCAGCTCCAAATGCAGAGGTTATAAC
>CAYUSG010000301.1:0-1616 GCA_964447355.1 uncultured Paenibacillaceae bacterium | reverse complement strand
GTATTAGGCACGCCGCCAGCGTTCGTCCTGAGCCAGGATCAAACTCTCCATAAAGTGTTCGATTATGGTGATTTGATCCACGGATCAAACTCTCCATAAAAGTAAACCTTTTATCGATAAGCTTGTCTAAAGCTCATTTCTTACATTGGCGTCATTCAATCCGAAGATTAAACAACATTTGTTTGTCTCAACATCCGGCTAAGGTGTTGATACAATCCGTCGACTTGCATCGACATCTTTTCTGATCGATTGATCAGGTCCGATAAGCGTTCGCTGTTCAGTTTTCAAAGATCAATTTATTTCGTCGCTCGTTTTGGCGACTTTTATATCCTATCACATTCAAGTTATTAACGCAAGCACTTTTTTATTCCTTTTAGAATTTCTTTTTTTAAGGAAATGTTAGTGGCTTGCCCTCGAAGCGACAAGAAATAATATACCATGATACATAGTTCAAAGTCAAACCTTTTTTATAATTTTGTTTTCACCTAAAATTGCAAGATTAAATACAACAAATCCCGATCATTGATGATGCGTAGAGTAGGCGATTAATTTTAACTTTTCTTGATAAGCTTCTCTTGGAGAGCCTACATTTCATTTTACTATAAACCTTTTAGCAAACATCATAGCAATTAACTGGGGAACCAAATTCAATATACTAACACATGCTAACATTTGATACGGGGTTAATGGCTTAAAATAAACTCCCCAGGGTTCATTACCTATCATCTCGCTGATGAAATACACTGAAATGATTACAGATAATAAATTACCGATAATAATGAATATTGTCCTACTAAAAAATTGTCCAATGAAGGCAAGAAACGAAGTTATTATAATCATAATTAAATAGCCATGCATTGATTGATTCACAAAATCTTGCTGCATTGAAATATAAGCAAAAGGAAAACAGTATAAGCAGATAATTAGTATACCCATTACTCTTCTTCTCATATGATCACCCTTCTTTGTATATTTGGATTAATGCAACCCTTAATTTATCATCTCACAACTTAGAAAAAGCGATCATCTCAAGATGACCGCTTCAATGTATAGATTGCGATGCAAAGCTAAGTTAATGACTTTGCTGCTTATATTAACCCAAGGCCTTGTCGGATGCTCACGATCAGCAAAAACAATTTCTCCAATGGTCCCATCATTCAAACGAACTAATGTACCATTATGGAATTGAGTGACCTTATTAATAAAAACTTGAACCAGCTTCGGATCCAATTTGCCGAAGGATTCATTGAATATTTGCTCCAGCACTAGATAAGGCGAGCGGGCATCTTTATGCCCTCGTTTGCTGGTCATCGCATGATAAATATCAGCCACGGCAATGATTTTTGCGTAGATATGAATTTGATCACCTGTTATACCTAGAGGATAACCGCTGCCATCCACCTTCTCATGATGCTGTAAAGCACATAATTTAACCCCTTCATTGATGCCTGCAACATGCTTAAGCATGTTATAACCCATAATGGTGTGCTTCTTCATTTCCTCTATCTCGTTTATGTTTAATTTAGAGGGCTTATTCAGAATATTGTGATCTACTTTAATATTACCTATATCGTGAAACAAGCCAGAAATAGCAACCTGTATTAGTTCACGGTGCT
>CAYUSG010000300.1:915-1659 GCA_964447355.1 uncultured Paenibacillaceae bacterium | reverse complement strand
GGCACGTTGTTCAAGCAAATCCTCAGGGAGCCAGTACATTTGGAATACATAGATAGTTGGGTCATCCTGCCTCATTGCGATCACCTTTGCTGCTGTTAAATCAGTTGTATCCGAAAGGTCGGCGCCGCCAATACCGTATTTCAATCCGAGCTGGCTGTGATCGAATGTTGCATCGTTGTTTAAATCTTCGAAGCTCAGCCACGCCTCAGTTGATGTTTCCCTGACATTAAAATCTTTGCACAAGAGGTTTTTGACCAACATAGCATTCGCCTTAGCTTTGTTCACTTTAGTTTGCAATTGATCGATCTTCTTGATTGTTCCAAGTCCCGGGTTGGCTTTAGGCCATGCAGCAGGATCTACCCACTCATCACGTTTGTCCAGTTCGTAGATAATCGGCAGAAATCTATCGTCCTTATATCCATCTGGATCATCAAAACCATTAAGCAGCAGCTCAGCTTCTTCATACTTCATGTCATACACTGCTTCTCTGACTGTACCAGCAGTTGTGATCATGACGATTAGCGGCTGCTCCCTTGAACTGGTACCGTCCACGATAACGTCATAAAGGTTTTTGTCCTTCCAAGCGTGGACCTCGTCCATCATGGCTCCATGCACGTTCAGACCGTCTAATGTCTCGCTGTCAGCTCCTAAAGGCTTGAATGTGCTATCGTTCCAATCCGACACCATTTCAGACACAAGAGGCTTAATGCGTTTGCGTAAAGCCGGGGATTTCTTAACCATCCG
>CAYUSG010000300.1:0-905 GCA_964447355.1 uncultured Paenibacillaceae bacterium | reverse complement strand
AGCAAACACTTCAGCCCCAGGTTCACCGTCAGCTATCTGCAAGTAAAGGCCTGTACCTGATGCAATAGTTGATTTCCCGTTTTTCCTCGCAACAACAAAAAACACCTCGCGGTATTTGCGGGTGCCGTCAATTTTATGGACAAAACCGAACATTGCTGCAATAGCGGCCTTCTGCCATAACTCTAGGTCTATGGGTTTGCCTCCCCATTTACCTTTAGAGTGTTTACAGAAGTTTTCAATAAACTCTATTGCATGATTCGCTCGGTTCGGATCATACTCATATTCACTTGTTTGATCGTATACATCTGCAGCAAGCTTTTGATATATTCTTCTTACTTTTTTGCCAACAGTAACCTTGCCACTTTCGATCTGTTCCCAATACTCGAGTATCGGGTTATAGGATAGCGGATACTCTTTACGAAGTGCACTCATCGGCGGTTCACGAAGTCAACGAACCCATCATCGACTTCACCCTTATCGCTAGAACCATCATCAGGCTTCGGCAGCAAATCGGTTAATTGCTTGATGATCTGTTGATAATTTCGATTCATCGTATTGTACAGCCTTGCTACGGGTCGTTCACGTTCGTACGGAGTTGTCTTATCTGATTGCGTGAATAACTCGACTGAACCCCTATTATCCAAGTCATTCTCATAGTCCTCCAATGTCACTCTCATGAAAGCAGCTCTACGAATAAGACCGTCGGCAATTGCTAATTTATCTTTTGGTATATTCCCGTAAAATTTGCGAAGTCTCTTTTCTTCCAATGTTACTTTCCGTTTCTTCGCTGCCCTCTCTTTAACTCTCGCTTTATCGTCGTTATTATCACTCATGAAATCACCTCAACTTTGGGGGAGGGGGGTCATACGCGCGTCCTGTGTGTTTTTTGAAGGGTCGAGAACGGT
>CAYUSG010000299.1:0-1714 GCA_964447355.1 uncultured Paenibacillaceae bacterium | reverse complement strand
GCGATACAAAGCTCGCCTGGTACACCAATGGGCTGCAATTGTCCATTTGCATCCATGATCAAGGCCTGAGCGTTTCTCAGCGGTTTCCCGATCAATACACGGTCTACCTTTCCGTCTTGCAGCTCAATGCCATACCATGTCGCATAAACAGTTGTTTCTGTAGGACCGTATATATTCTCCAGTCGTGTCTGCTTCAGCGTTTTGCAGAACGTTTCTGCAAGTGCTGCTGGCAGTGCTTCACCCGCTGCAAACACGTACTTGAGTTTGGACAATCCCGCCTCCTCAACCTGCACCGCCTGCATAAAGGCATTCAGCATCGATGGCGCGAAGTTGAGATGTGTTATGCCTTGTTTTTTCACTGTACGAAGAATCGCTCTCGGGTCTTTCTCTTCTTCCGGCGGTAAGATCACCAATCGTCCCTCACCCATAAACCAACCAAATAGCTCTGTCACCGAAACGTCAAAGGTAAATGCGGTCTTTAACAGATAAGCATCTTCTGCTTCTAATGGGTACGCTTCTTCAAGCGCAAACAACGTATTCATCACGTTGCGATGCTCAATCTGCACACCCTTAGGCTTACCTGTAGAACCCGACGTATAAATCACATAGGCCAAGTTATCCGCTCTGCTGGTAGACTGCCACTTGATGCGATCCCCTGACAGTACATGGTCTTCTGATAGAATGTAGTCCTCTATTCTATTGAGACTCATCACCTCATGAGCGAACGTAATAGTGTTCATCAAATGCTGCTGGGTCAGCAGTAAGCTCGCTCCGCTGTCCTCCAGCATGAAGTGAATTCGGTCTTTAGGAAGCGCAGGATCTATCGGCAAGTAAGCCCCACCTGCTTTCAAAATCCCCATAATACCAACTATCATCTCTAACGAACGTTCTGCCATAATGCCTACTAATTGATCCGTTATTATCCCTTTATCACGTAGTACAGCAGCCAACTGATTTGACCGTTCATTCAACTCACGGTAAGTAAGCTGTTGGTCTTCAAACACGACAGCCACTTGATCCGGCCTGCATTCCACCTTTTCCTCAAACAGCTGGTGAATGGTCTTATCCTGTGGATAATCCGCATCCGTTGCATTGAACTGCTTCAGTATTTGTGCCGTTTCCTCATCCGTCATCACTTGCAGCGCTGCAAGCTGTGCGGCAGGTTGAGCGGTAATTCCATTGATCAATTGCAGGAAATGCCCTACCAAACGCTCGATCGTTGACCGATCGAACAATGCGGTAGCGTATTCCAGCTCGCACATGATGAACGACCCGTTCTCAACCGCTGTCAACGTTATATCAAACTTAGATACGTTGTGTTCGTGCTCATACGGTTTCAACTGCAGACCTTCAGTTTGAGCTTCCATTGCATGGTCAGACTGCTTCATATTTTGCAGAACAAACATCACATCAAACAACGGATTGCGGCTTAAGTCGCGCTCCAGCGGTAATTGCTCCACCAAGGCTTCAAATGGATACTCTTGGTTCGTAAAGGCTACCAAGGTATGCGCTTTGATCTCCTGCAAGTAGTCTTGGAACGTTTTCTCTCTACTCGGATAGCTGCGTATCGCGAGCGTATTGACGAACATCCCGATCAATGGAGCGATATCCGCATGGGTCCGGCCTGCAATCGGTGTACCGACGATAATGTCTTCTTGGCCGCTGTACTTATGCAATAACGTGGTGTACGCCGCTAGAAGTGTCATATACAAGG
>CAYUSG010000298.1:0-1732 GCA_964447355.1 uncultured Paenibacillaceae bacterium | reverse complement strand
GTATATAATAATGAGTTTAACTAAACAATGAAAAGCGTTGAAGGGTTTTTAGTAGAATGGAAATACTTGCTTTCAGAGAGCCGATGCATGGGTGAGATTCGGTACAAGCTTTCATTTGAAGTACGCCCCGGAGCTGTATGAGTGAACTTCGTTACGAACAGTAGCTGATACCGGTTGATAACCGTTATGTTGATGAAGCGGGAAAGGTTTCTGGGTCATATTGATGTTCAGACTTTTCCAATTTAGGGTGGTACCGCGAGCTTTCTCGTCCCTTTCAGGATGAGGGGGCTTTTTTTGTTTTGTATTGTTTAATAAGGAGGAGTACTTAAGATGGAAAAATGGGAAGCATTAACGAAAGAACAGCAGGCAGAGGTTCAGAAGCAATGGGATCTTATTAGTCGCGGCGTCGTTGAAATCGTTCCGGAGGATGAATTAAAGCAGAAAATTATCAAGTCTATACTTACAAACACACCGTTAAAAATTAAGCTGGGGCTGGATCCTTCCGCACCGGATATACACATAGGTCATACTGTAGTATTACATAAGCTGAGACAATTTCAAGAGCTGGGTCATGAGGTTCAGCTGATTATTGGTGATTTCACAGGTCGAATTGGTGATCCAACAGGTAAATCCGAGACGCGTAAACAGCTAAGTGAAGAAGATGTGAAGCGCAATGCGGAAACCTATAAAGAACAAATTTTTAAAATCCTGAAGCCCGAGCAAACGACGGTATACTATAATTCAGAATGGCTAAGCCCTCTGAACTTTGCTGATGTGGTCGGTCTTTCAGCCAAAGTAACCGTGGCCCGAATGCTTGAACGTGACGATTTCACAAAACGCTATCAGTCTGGACAAGCTATCAGTATTCATGAATTTTTCTATCCGTTAATGCAAGGCTATGACTCGGTATTTTTGAAAAGTGATGTTGAGCTCGGTGGGACCGATCAGAAATTTAATTTGCTGATGGGGCGGACTTTGCAGAAGGAATATGATGTGCAGCCGCAGGTTGCGATTATGACACCTATCATCGAAGGCTTGGACGGCGTTCAAAAAATGAGCAAGAGTCTAAATAACTATATTGGCATCAATGAAGCCCCGAATGACATTTACGGTAAGGCTATGTCGATTCCTGATGAGCTGATGGTCAAATACTACAGTCTGGCCACTGACATTTCAAATGAAGAACTGCAGATGCTGGAAAAGGGACTGGTAGACGGCTCGATGCATCCCAGAGATGCGAAAATGCGCTTAGCCCATACGTTTGTAAAGATGTATCATGGGGAGGCAGCGGCTGTTGAAGCTGAAACACACTTTAAAACTGTATTCCAGCAACGTGCTTTGCCCGATGATATTGCAGAAGTAACGCTTGCATCAAGTGAACTCGAAATGGGGCAGATCAAGCTCGTGAAATTGTTAGTTGTGCTGGGGCTTCAATCGTCCAACAGTGAGGCTAGACGCAGTATTACACAAGGCGCGGTCAAAATTAACGAAGCAAAGCTGGATGACCCGCAAGCCGAGATTGCTGTATCAGACGGAGATATTGTGCAGGTTGGAAAACGTAAATTTGCAAAAGTAAAACTGGTTTGATGCTTACAAAATGTGCCCGTATTCCAATCACGATTGGAACACGGGCTTTTTCTGCTTCCACCATGCTTGGGGAATAAACTAATAAGGGAGTTAAGAAAAACCTAGCGAAAAAATCACCGCTAGGTCCTTTTTAGGTGGAAACAGT
>CAYUSG010000297.1:0-1794 GCA_964447355.1 uncultured Paenibacillaceae bacterium | reverse complement strand
CCGAGAATGACTTCTGATGCTCTACATGACTTGGAGCATGTCGATTGTGCAGTCTATGGATAATCTCCGGAAGGTTTAGCTATACTTGTTTCTACAAATCTTCGAATTATTTTCGCCAGCCATAAGCTATTGTTTGCACATATTGACGAGCTGGCTTTTAAATCCGTTTCAGGTGTAAGTATCGAATCGGTCGGCCCGTACTGCAAACTGACACTTCATACAGGTGTGGGCAACTATACAGTTCGTACCTTAAACCAGGCGTGCGCTCGTCGCTTCGCTAGCTATATCGAACTCAAAATACTAGAGCATGAACTAACCAAGCAAGGAGTATCATCATGATAACTTTAGAAAAGATGGGACAATATAAAATAGTTGAAACCAAGCATAATACCAAAATTATTGACATTGATGGGAAAACTTATGCTTGGGTGGAGCCGCAAAATATCGGAGAAATACTCGTTTCTACTTATAAGATGCATAAAACTGACTGTATTCTGAGTGTCGGCCACTACAAGCTGTACAAGGTAGAAAATGAACCAGAGCTCTCCGATCAACAGCATCTTGAACTTGAAGCTGGCCGAAGAGTGTGGCAAGGCTACCTCCTTCCTACGGGTCTACCGAATGAAAACAAGAAAAAGTCGCGGATTATCCCTACCTCTGAAATCATAACGATGAACGCGAAGTATTGTGATGAGAATGGGTTACGAGTAGACATAGACGGCGCAGATCGACATAAAGGTAATGGGAAGGCTGAGATATGAAATTCATTTTAGGTTTATTCTTAATCATTCATGGCATTATCCATACTGGTTATCTTACTCCTAAGCCAAATGATCCAAACTATCCATTTACATTTAATAATGGATGGTTTGTCTCCTTGGTCGGAGAACCTGCAAAAATAATCGGTAAGGTGTTAGCGGTAGTTACACGATAGTAAGTTTTCTAATAGCCGGCTCAGCGACTGCAGGCCTACCCGGATTAGAGTCATTCTGGAAATATGCAGTAATGATCGGCTCCATTGCGTCTTTACTGCTCATAGTATTGTTTTGGCAGAACTGGCTTATCTCAGGTGTACTCATAGATGGAGTGCTGCTGTATGGAGTTTTATTCCTCAGATGGTCAATTGCGAAATAGACCGCTTCTTAATGAAAAGGTCACAATAGTTTAACGGGAGAATCACTATGCATAAAGCACTAATAATTTTCGACTCTGCATACGGCAATACGGCAAAAGTGTCACAGGCCGTGGCAGTTGCTCTCGCGAATGGATACAACACAAAGAGATTGTCAGTAAGCCTTGCATCAACAGATGATGTAAAGGGAATTGACCTGCTTATTGTAGCATCCCCCACGCAGGGTGGCCGGCCAACGGAGTCGATCCAGAACTTTATCAATAAGCTACCAGAGAAATCTTTAAAAGGGATCAGAGTAGCGGCTTTCGACACTCGATTTGAGATTAATAAACATGGCTTAGGCCTGCTTCTCCTCATGAAAACCATCGGCTTTGCTGCTGGCCGCCTCGCAAAGTCACTCCAGTCAAAAGGAGGTGATCTCATAGCGGAGCCAGAAGGTTTTATAGTGACAGGAAAAGAAGGGCCTTTGAAAGACGGGGAATTACAACGCGCAATGGAGTGGGCGCACGTGCTATAGATGCACAGCCGATGCCCATCTTGCATCCAGATTAATACATTTTTATAATTATAAACAAGGAGTTGTATCATGCAGCCTGATGAAGTTAGCAAGAAACCACTAGAGCAATACGGCCAAGATTTTACTGCTTTAGCACGTGCTGGTC
>CAYUSG010000296.1:0-1817 GCA_964447355.1 uncultured Paenibacillaceae bacterium | reverse complement strand
TGCACGTAGTGAATGGCCTCCTATCTCAAAGAAGTTGTCTATGACACCAACCTTCTCTAGTCCGAGTACATCCTGCCATATTGCTACCAATGCCACTTCCATCTCTGTGCGAGGCGCGATATAATCTGCGCCAATGTGCATGCTTCCCTCTGGCGCAGGCAGTGCTTTGCGGTTCACTTTTCCGCTCGGTGTCAACGGAATCTGTTCCAGCTCAACAAAGTATGACGGTATCATATAGACTGGCAAGCTTTGCATTAATGTATTTCTTAGTGCATGATCTGATATTGGCGATTCTGCTACAACATATGCGCACAACGATGTTTGACCATTGTGTTCCTCGTGAGCCACCACGACAGCTTCCTTCACACCCTCCAGTTTCTGCAAGCTGCTTTCCACTTCACCCAGCTCGATTCGGTATCCGCGGATTTTCACTTGATGATCGATCCGGCCCAAGTACTCCATGTTGCCATCCGGCAGCCATCTGGCCAAGTCTCCTGTGCGGTACATTCTCTCTCCTGGCACAAACGGATTGTTTACGAACTTCTCCTCCGTTAATTCTGGAAGATTGACATATCCACGTGCCAAGCCCACACCTGAAATGCAGAGCTCACCAGCCACTCCAATCGGCTGCAGCTTACATTGTGCGTCGACAACATAGAGCTGATGATTATGAATCGGTTTTCCTATCGGTACACTTCTGGTCTGTACTTCAGTTTCCGGACAATCATAATAGGAAACGTCAACCGTTGCTTCAGTGGGTCCGTACAAATTAATGAGACGGGTACCGTTCGTTTTCGTTATCAGCTTATTGAAAACATTAGCCTGATATGCTGTCAAAGCTTCACCGCTGCAGAATACCTCTGTTAAGCTGCCAAGAGATACCGCGTTGCCTTGAGCTTCGATGTATTCCATAAAAGCGTTAAGCATGGATGGAACAAAATGGACTTTTGTCACCTGCTTAGATTGAATCGTTTCGATCAAAGCCGCGGCATCCTTTTCTTCCCCTGGCTTTAATACACAGAGACAAGCTCCTGCAGTAAACCACCAGAACAATTCCCATACTGATACGTCAAAGGTAATAGGTGTTTTTTGCAATAAAACATCATCGCTAGTCAGTCCATATTTCGCTTGCATCCATACAATTCGATTGATCACCGAGTGGTGTTCTATCATGACGCCTTTAGGTCTTCCCGTTGATCCGGAAGTGTATATCACATAAGCTAAATGGTCTGAATGGCTGATCGGTTGTAAATTCGTGTTGTCCTCAGCATAGGTTACTGCATCGTCGAGCGTCAGCTTCGTGCCCTCAAACGTAATCCGATCCTGCAAATGCGATTGCAGCAACAATACTTGGACTTCGGCATCTTCAAGCATAAATTGAATGCGTTCCTCAGGGAAAGCCGGGTCAATCGGCACATACGCTCCCCCTGCCTTCAAGACTGCCAATATCCCTACAATCATCTCCAACGAACGTTCACACAACAATCCCACAAATTGATCCGCTTGTACTCCCTTGCTTCTCAATGTACGCGC
Source organism: uncultured Paenibacillaceae bacterium (assembly GCA_964447355.1). GTDB lineage: Bacteria > Bacillota > Bacilli > Paenibacillales > CAYUSG01 > CAYUSG01. The sequence continues at coordinate 284 of CAYUSG010000296.1, read as the reverse complement.
CAATTGATTCGCCCGTTCATTCAGCTCCTGATAGGTCAGTTGCTGCTGTTCAAACATAACGGCAATGTGATCCGGCGTACGGGCTGCCTGTTCCTCAAACAGTTGGTGAATCGTCTTATCCCGCGGATACTCTATCTGAGTTGCATTGAACTGTTCCAGAAGCTGCATCTGTTCTTCAGCCGTCATCACTTGCAGCGCTGCAAGCTGAGCATCAGGTTGATTGGTAATGTCATCGATCAATTGCAGGAAATGCCCTGCCAAACGCTCGATCGTTGACCGATCGA
>CAYUSG010000295.1:0-1831 GCA_964447355.1 uncultured Paenibacillaceae bacterium | reverse complement strand
CAGGTTACTAGAGTCCTCATCTGTTGAATAGGTGGGGACTTTTTGACGGTTACGAGCGAAGAGCCATTTTATTGTACTCACATAAATGCTTGAATTTTTTCATTCGACAAGGACAAGCGGGAATCCCAAATCAGTTGAATGCGGTTAATAGAACTGGTGATGGACTTTTCGAAAAGATCAATTAAAAAGAAATAAACTTAATTCAGAACAGATATTGACTGCTTATCCAATCAATGTTCCTGCCAATCCATCGAAATAATAGAAAGGGAGGGAAAGCAGTGGTTGAAGAGAAACAAATAATAGAAGATTTCATTAAAATGTCGAAGAGTATTCTACCTTTGGATGGGCTAGAAGGTGTGGAACATTATCTTGAACATGGTGAGTACGAAATGTCGTATGAGGGCTTAGCTATAGAACTTTATACGACCGGAGAGTATCCAACAAACTTTAATTTTATCAAGTGGAAAGAGCTTGGCTTGGATGAAGAAACTAGAAGATGTTGCAGGATTACTCCTGATCATTGGCATTATTAATTGGTTCCTAGTATTTAGCACTTATGTACACTGAGAAGATGCAAGGTAATACATTTGTACACAAAAGGAGATAAAACGATGGAAAATAATAAGTTACTAAGAATGGACAATGTTGGAATCGTTGTAGAATCGCTTGATGATGCAATTGCTTTCTTCGAGGAGATTGGCTTGAAGCTTGAAGGGCGAGCTACTGTCGAAGGTGAATGGGCTGGTCGCGTAACTGGACTGGGTTCTCAGTGCGTAGAGATTGCTATGATGGTTACCCCAGATGGTCGCAGCCGACTTGAGCTTTCGCGATTTCTCGCCCCATCTACTATATCAGATCACCGGACTGCTCCTGTAAACGCCCTCGGTTATCTGCGCGTAATGTTCACCGTTGAAGACATTAGCGAAATGGTATCCAGACTCATCACTAAGCATGGTGCGCAGCTCGTTGGCGAAGTGGTTCAGTACGAGAACTCGTATCGGCTCTGCTACATTCGTGGAACCGAAGGACTTCTAATCGGTTTGGCGGAACAACTCGGTAACAGGCTATAATGGCTGTTTTCAGGTCGGATGGAGGCGTAAATATATGACAAAGAAGCGTAATCCTATTATTTCCTTTTTGCTGTCTTGTATAGTTGAGGGTCTGGGACAAGTCTATAATACTCAAGTGATAAAAGGGGTAGTTTACTTCTTCATTCCTTATGCCTTCCTATTTATATACAGCTTAACGGGATTGCAATATCATTTTAAAGGTCTAATAACAGTTTTCATAATGCTGTTAGTTTACCGCCTATTTGTTGCTGTTGAGGCTGCTATAACGGCTTCTAGAAAAGGCAGTGTAACTCTAAGAAAATTCAACAAAACAATCATTTACATAGCAATAGTCATCATAGCGATTATAATGTCATCAGCAGTGGAAAAAAGAGACTTGCTAGGTATCCAATATTCCATGTTGGTAGGCAATTCGATGGAACCCAATTTACAAGATAGAGATCGGTTGATCATCAATCAAAGGGTAGATACGTTCAAGAAAGGCGATATTATTATCTTCGAATTTAAGGGTAAGGATTTCATTCAGAGGATCGTTGGCACAGCCGGTGATACAATAGAAATTACTAGTGAAGCTGTGTATATTAATGATAAAGCAATAGAGGAACCCTACATAGAATTTCCACCGGGTCGCGGCTATCAGAAAACCACAATTCCTGAACATCATGTGTTCGTTTTAGGCGATAACAGACCGATAAGTCTAGAAAGTGGTGATCTTGGACCTGTCCATGTGGATAATATTATAGGTAAAGCTGAGTTTATTA
>CAYUSG010000294.1:0-1842 GCA_964447355.1 uncultured Paenibacillaceae bacterium | reverse complement strand
ACTGATAAAGATGTCATCATTTTATTTAATAGGAAGGACAATGATTATTCCAATGTTTTTATGTCATTACTTAGAGAGGCGGTTTATGCAGGAACGAAATTCTACCCCATTGCGATTACATCTACCCATCGTGTACCGCCAAGTTGTATACCAGACCCACAAAGTTATGATGTAAAAGATGCGCTTGAGCGAAGAAAGTTGACCAACCTTCAACTTCAAACAATTGGAATTGCCATAGCTCGAGATGCTGTATCAATTTTACAGCCTACTTTAACGCGAAGAAACATGGCTCTGTTCTTAAGTCATCGTAGATTGGATGGTGAAGCTATTGCAGGCGGGTTTTATGATGCACTGTGTCTAAGGGCTCAAGAACGATTTAGAGACTTAAGTGATATTCTTGTCGGAGAAAACGCTCAAGAAATTATTGAAGCTAATCTTCGTAAGAGTGATGCTGTAATATTTCTAGACACACCACTAAGTGGAGAGTCATATTGGATCGATTTAGAACTGAAAATAGCACTCTCAATGAATTTACCAATTGTTTGGGTCAAACTTGGAGAGGATACTAACCGAATAGAGCTAAAAATAAAGCCAGCTGATTCGCCTCATTTTTCGGTGCCGTCTGTAAACTTAGACTTGAGACAAGTCGAACAAGAATTAGTTGATTCAGTAATTCATAAAGCATTTGAAATATCCCGCGAACAAGCTATGAGCATTTTTGGACATATACAAAGAATACGTGAACTGAACCGTGAAGGGAAAATCACCTTTGAATTATTAAATGAGCAATCCTACATGTATCAGGTGAAAATTCCCCGAAGAGGGTTTCGTTATTTTCAACGACCTATGACTCATATTGTTAGTTTTTATGGTAGGATTCCAGGGGAAGATGATCGGATGACTTTCAATGAATCTATTATAGGAGAAGGGTTTTCACAACATCCTCGATTAGGACATGTATATGATGCTGCTATCATGCTTGCCCCGATGGCTTCGCAAAATAGTCAGGATTTAGTTGAAGATCCTCACTTTGTTGATTCTTGTGATGAATATGTATCAAGCTTAGAGCATTACTCTAGAGGCTCATTGCCAGTATTAGATCGGAAAAAAGGAGTAATTATTTCAGGAGCATTTCCTGATTGTGAACCTGAATTCCAGCAGGCATTGTGGAATGCACTTTGTGCCTTTGTACAAGCTATCCTTGATAGAAATGGTACCATTATTTTTGGAGCACATCCGACCTTCCAACAAGTAATATTTGATATTGCTAAATCAAGAAGGGAGAATGATTACATACAAGCGGTTCACATGTTCATTTCAAAACATTTCGTCACCCAAGCAACCATAGATGAGCTATCTACACACGCAACTGTAACTGGTATAGACCAAGTAGAGAATGATCGTGGAAAAAGCCTAACAGCGATGAGAAGGGCAATGATAAATCATGAACATGCAACCTGTATGATCGTTTTAGGCGGCAAGACACAACGGCCGGGTATTCGACCAGGTGTTGATGAGGAAATTGAACTTGCAAGATCTCGAAATATCCCAGTATTTCTTATTGGTTCAGTTGGTGGAAGAACAGCAGAGATAGCATCGGAACATCAGGATACTGGATGGGTAAATAAACCTAATCATTTATCTGTGGAAATTAACCAGGAACTAATGGTTAGTCTCGACTATGCTGTTCTAGCAAACAAGTTGTATGATGCAATGGGGATTTAACCACATATTCATGTATCGACATAAAGTTCTATAAATAGCCAAAAAAATTTATTTGTAGTAAAATGTTTATTAACTATATTTTAGCAAATAACCAAGAAGATGTGTATCTAGAGCCGG
>CAYUSG010000293.1:0-1848 GCA_964447355.1 uncultured Paenibacillaceae bacterium | reverse complement strand
CGCACGAGTAGTATTAATCTTTGCTAATACTTAGGCGGAAAGACGCTGATAACGAAAATCAACGATTGCCTGGGGGTTCTTTTCTTTTGTCACCTCGCTGGCGGGCATTGCAAATACCATACTGTGATTTGGTATGCTTCCGCTTAGTACTCTCCTTTGAAACTCAAACTCAACATCCTTTTTGAAGCTTGCTTTTACTTCTCTAAACCCACCGACGTGCCGTCTGGCGCAACGTTGCACTACATGGTCCCTCAGTTCTTGAGTCACTCGCAGGTAGATACCTCTTTTTACGTATCCTTCACGCAATGAGATTTCATTTACATATTGATCGAGCGCAAGGGAAAACTGTTCGTCAGTGAGGTTACCGAACAGAATCTTATTTTCAATTCTACCTAGAAATTCCGGCTTGAAAGTTCTTTCAAGTGCTTCAAAAGCGACTTCTTCTAGTTTATCTTTCGATACTGCAAGATTTTGCTCGCTCTCCGTGGTATGGAACCCAACCCGCCTCTCATTTATAACTTGGTTGATGGCACTAGAGCCAGCATTGCTCGTAAGAATAATAAGGCTGTTACGAAGAGAAATCTTGTTGCCATTATCGTTGCTGTTGAAAATTGTGACTTCGCCTTCATCTATTATCTGTAACAAAAAGTCGTGGAAGGCAGGATCCGCTTTCTCTACCTCATCAAATAATAGAACGCTTCTTGGCTGGCTGATCGCCTCTGCATCAAGCGCAGCCTTTTGGTCATAGCCAACATAACCAGGAGGTGCTCCTTGCAGTACCGAAACGTCGCCATATGCTTTAAACTGTGAGCAGTTAATATCAAGAAATCCCTTGTCATAGGTACCATGAAGGAGCCGAGCAACCTCTTTGGCGGTTTGGCTCTTACCTACTCCGGTTGGTCCAAGAAACATGAAAGTGCCTATTGGTTTAGTGGGGTCACGAAATTCTTCTTGGTTTAACACATCAACCAGAGCATCAATCGCCTCATGCTGCCCTATTATCTTTTGGTTGAGTGGCTGTTTGAGGTGTGAGTACGGACCTTCCGTGGAGGCGACTTCACCGGCAACTTCCATTTTTTCCATTAGCTCAAGAAAGTACTTTCCGACAATTTCAGGGTCTGTAATTAAAGTCTCTACAGATGGCTGTATAGGTTGCATTTCTCGCTGCATAGGTCGTCTCCGCTTAACTAAGCGTACTAAGATAATGATACAAGATTGACCCTGCGTCAATACGAATTATTTATAGTAGCCTGGTGAAATGTCAAAGCCACTCTCATCGTCAGAGTATTTTAGTGGTGCGTAACTAAACCTCGAAAGCCAAAAGACTGTAATACACCAGATACGCCGGCCAGGCTATAGCCTTAATTAAGGCAAATATCACCTCCCAAACCCCATCTGCTCTGTTCACAAAATACACCGCCGCTCCTATATAGCACAAAAAGAATATAAACCCGAGCTGCCCTGCGCCGCTGTCGACTTTGATTCTTTTTTCGCTCATACTACGCCCTCCTTATATCTTCAGTATGCTACCCTTACCTCTAAACTTCAATAACAGTTTTGCTCAGTCTATAATTCAATATCAAATCCACAATCTTCTAGTGCATCGATCAATCTGTGTGCATGTGCGTACCCAATATCAAATAATTGAGCTAGGGAGTCTGCATTGAGTCTCTCGTGCGCCTTTAGTGTCCTGGCATAAGTAAAAGCTTCATAAAATTTTGGTAGCTGTATTCCAGAACTTGAATAATATGTACTTCCGTAAATTTGCTTTAATTCTTCAGAAGTTTTAACTTTTTCAAGAGTTTTGCCTATGTTTTTGTAGCCTGCAGTGATGTCGAAGTATAGTTT
>CAYUSG010000292.1:0-1863 GCA_964447355.1 uncultured Paenibacillaceae bacterium | reverse complement strand
GTGGAGTCGTTATAAAGCGCATTATAAGGATATAACTTGGAATGAATTTGCAGCAGCGAAGGGCTAGACTTTAGGAGTGTTTATGCTGTTCTTGTCAGCGACTGAAACACAATTAAGCTCGGATACGGCAAAGCAAATTCAAGCGTGTTATTTTCCATATATTTGTGGTTTACATATATTGCTTGATTACCTCATTGACCAACATGAGGATCGCATCGGCGGAGATTTAAACTTTTGTTTTTATTATGATAGTATTGATGAGACAACTGAGCGCTTGCGTTATATCATAACCCAAGCCAGAAATGCAGCCAAACAGCTGGAGGCGCCCGAGTTTCACAATATGATCGTTGAAGGGCTGCTGGCGCTTTATCTGTCTGATCCAAAAGCAAAAGGACAGCATGATGTACAGGCTGTAACAAAGCATTTAATGAAGAACAGCCCTGTCAAACGGTTGTTTTTTTGGATAAATAGTGTATGGATTCGCAAAAAACAAGGGAATGGATAACAGGAGGAACTAATCATGTCAGTGAAATCAATTGCAGTGCTTACGAGTGGTGGGGATTCTCAAGGTATGAATGCTGCTGTCCGTGCTGTGGTCAGAAGCGCACTTTTCCATGGTTTAGAAGTGTATGGGGTGCAGCGTGGATACCAAGGGCTCATTAATGACGATATCCGCCAAATGGACCTGCGCAGCGTCGGGGATATTATTCATCGCGGGGGTACGATTCTGCAAACGGCTCGCTGTAAGGAATTCAGGACCTTAGAAGGTCAGCAGAAGGGTGCTGAAAACCTAAGAAAAAGAGGTATCGACGGTGTTATCGTTATTGGTGGAGACGGTTCCTATCAAGGGGCTGAGAAATTGAGTAAGCAAGGCATTCGTACGATGGGGATTCCGGGAACAATCGATAACGATATTCCTTATACAGACTTTACGATTGGCTTTGATACGGCTGTTAACGTGGTTGTGGACGCGATTAATAAGCTGCGTGATACGATGACCTCACATGAACGTTCGTCAGTGGTTGAGGTTATGGGACGTCATTGTGGAGACTTGGCTTTATATGCAGGCTTATCCAGCGGTGCGGAGACGATCCTTGTGCCAGAAGTACCGTATGATCTAGATGTCATAGCAAATCGGATGAGAGAGAACTTCGAACATGGCAAACGTCATTCGATTATTATTGTGGCCGAGGGTGTAAGCAAGGGTGATGATATCGCTGCTGAGATAACCAAGCGCAATGGGATGGATACTAGAGTGACCGTGCTGGGTCATATTCAACGCGGCGGAACACCTACTCCATTCGATCGTATGCTGGCCAGCCGTCTGGGAGACTTTGCAGTTCGCCGTTTAATTGCGGGTGATTCAGCCAAGGCTTGCGGCGTTCGTAATGGTGAGCTGGTTACCGAAGATATTGATGTAGTAGTGAATGGAAAGAAAGAGTTCGATATGGAGATGTACGAGTTAGCACTTCGTTTGTCTCAATAATTTAGAATCGAGGGCAGTTATGTTTCTATATAAGTTAGAACTTGAAATTGAAGGTAAGCTAACGTTGTTCGTTGTACCAGCAGAATCCGATGAGAAAGCGTTTAGTTATATCGAAAGTCACCTAGCGCATCATTTCATCAAGATGCCCGAGGTGAAGTCGGCTGCCATCGTGGAGAAAAAGCGCCTAAACCCGGGTGCTGGATATGTGATTGAAACGAACATAACAGTGTAATCTCACTATAATCTGAAACCCCATATGAACCATCTACTTATTGAATTGTAGGTAGATGGTTCATATGGGGTTTTTATTATGGCCGCGATCATAGAAAAACCCCACTCGAATCAACCAGTTTGAATCGAGTGGGGTTTGACTATTA
>CAYUSG010000291.1:0-1882 GCA_964447355.1 uncultured Paenibacillaceae bacterium | reverse complement strand
AATATGTGGTTGCTTGACTTCATTATCTATCTACTCGCTCTTCATATAACTTCTATATACATTTACCCAAAAAAAGGCCGTTCAGTCAGTGACGTCGGTCATACACTCCTTGTGATCCTCATCACTAGAGACCAATTGTTAGGTTAAACTACGAATTGATTAGTCTCTTGCCGAGTTCATTCGGCTCTTTAATGAGAATGCCGCTATGACTAATATGAATGAGGCCGTTTTTACCAATCTTTTGCATTTCCCTGCTCACCGTTTCTCTAGAAAGCCCTGCTCGGGCCGCTAGATCACTCTCATTCACCGCTATAAAGCAACTTCCGTCTTCTGCCCATTCTCCAAAACGTCTGCACTCAACTATTAATTCATAGATCAAGCGGCTCTGCGCGCTACCAGACATAAGCTCAACCATACGTCCTAAAAGCCCATCAACACCTCTATAGACGCGGGTTAATAAATCTAACATAACATCTGGGTTGTCTTTTAGAAACGCTACGGAGGCATCAATGGGAGCGACCCTTACTTCTATATCCGTCTCAGCAACGAAGAAATACTTGTTCGGTATTTTAGTTAACGCTAGTTGCATAGGGAAAAAGGCACCAGGCTTCATAATATTTAATATAATTTCATCGCCGCGGTATGTTATATCATACTGTCGTACTTTACCGCTTATTAGATAATAAATATGTTGAGGTTCGTCACCGGCATGAATAAGAATCTGATCCTTTTTGTATGTTCGTCGATTATACTGAGAGAAATATTCTTCAATCTTCAGAGTTATTTCTTTTGGCATGTAGCCTCCTAGTCATCATTATAGCTCTTTCTTGTCGCCTTGAGTCATCATCTCCTTCATCAAAAAAGTTCTGCACACTTCTTAAATCTATTTCGTTGGGTCAGAAGAGTTCACTGTCGGACTAGTTTTCATTTGCTTTGTTTTTTAAAAATGATTATTAATGTCATTATTGTATTTGTACCAATCATTGCTATTGAGTGCAGTGTTGTCGCGATATTATACGAGTTAAGCGATAACAAGGTAAGGACATGACGAAGAACATTCGCGCCGTAGAGAATGGGCGTCTCACTTGAAGGACGCACCCAGGTTTTACGAATAGTAGGAATAAAAGCTATGAGGTCAATGCCGACAGCTATAATTACCGAGATAGTAGGATCTTTAGTGAGGATCCATGGCACAAGTCCGCACAAAGCTGCCGCAAGAAAATAATTGTCTGTTTTTACGACATTCTTAAATCCATACCTGATTGAGAAAACGAAAATACTTAATGTGAATAGCCAAGCAACTGCGGTGGGTAGTGCGCCAGCTCCTGCATCTTTTGCTATTTGTCCAAATAATGTAATTCCGGAAACAATAGACCACACTAGCCAAGTGTATGGGTGAGGTGTAACTCGCTTCTTAAAAGTGTCTCTCAGATACGGCAAATTTCCGAGTATAGCCACAATCGTTGCAATAATGGCAAATGTTTCCTTCATGGATTCACTATACCACTACCAAACTGTAATTATATAGGCGGCATAAGTTAGATAGGTCTTTTCTGCTGGCGTACTGTTCTTTGCAGAGAAGCAGAACGCCTCTTCAAAAAATGGAAAAACGATTTTCGATAATAGCTGAGTTCTGCCATGCGTAGATGGAACACGTATATATAGGGGTGGAACTAAAATAAGAAAGAGTTCCGAATAGATTTTGGAACTCTTTCTTATCTGTAGATTATTGAAATATCTAATTGGTGAGCCCACAAGTATTTTTTTAGAACACCTTTTTGATGACATGTTCACCTTGCGGGACCGGTTTGAAGAACTGGGCATGGTTATCAAAGACGGTGAGGTCTACCTGCCTGACCTGGAGACACAGGATGTATAGTAT
>CAYUSG010000290.1:0-1889 GCA_964447355.1 uncultured Paenibacillaceae bacterium | reverse complement strand
GTATTACGGGAATGCGTAAACATAAGCTGCAAATGCAGTCTATATAGCGGAGAAAGGCGTGAACGCAATATATGATTAGACCCCAAAAAGGCTATTGATCACGGGGCCTCTATAGAGTTAATTGGGGGGAATGCTCTCGATTATTCAACGATTTGCTGAATTCGTTTGAAACTTACCCTATTTAAGCTCTTCTTGCTTGGTATTTCGTCACCATCTTGAAGTTATAAGCTACAATTTTGGTGTGAATCCATAATTTTGAGCGTAGAAATCCACGGACAGGGAGATGGTCTACTTGGAATCCTCGACGTAGTGCAGATACGACTCCTTCTACACCTGCTCTGAATTTAGATAATTCTTTGTGCCTTTCAGAGTCCATGCTATTGCGGAATGTATCGGATTGCAATTTTGATTCTGTAAAGCGAATGGTATTGAATTTCTTTTGTTGGCTTATCGGGCATTGTTCTTGAAGAGGGCAGAGGGCACAAGTTGTCTTGTCGAACTTGGCCGTATAGATTTCCTTCTCTGGGTCATGCTTTGCATGAACGGGCTCATGACCTGCTGGGCATTGTACAATGATCGATTGTTCGTTCCTAACAAACTGACTCACAGACAAGGTATCCTTGTTCGCTTTGCGACCTACCATATTCGAAAGATTGATTTCTATCCCTTTCTCTCTAGCTGCTTGAATGGTTTCCTGGCGATAATAAGCTCCGTCTGCAGAAAGGGATTCTATGTCATCAGCTAACGGTTCCTGCTCTACAAAGGTTTGTCCGAATTCCGCATCGCTGTGTATATTCTTCTGTACATCGTGACTGAGAATAAGACCCACCTCCTTATCCTGATCACGAACTTCGACAAGATTAACGGTATATCCCACATGCCCTTCGCCGCCCTTCGTACGATAGGTTGCATCGGGATCGGTTGGATTCTGTAAACTATATGAGGTCAGTTTTGTAGCTTCGATGGGGATGATATCTCCCTCTTCTGTTTCTAAGCATTGATCATTTAGAAGTCGGGCGAGACGTTTGTATTCGTCAAGCGTATGCCACTCCGGATGGAGGTTGACGTATCGATACAATTCTGCCGCTTGGGTAAATTGTTTATCCAGCTTGCTACCTGCTTCTGCATTCTTCGTGTGATATAACACTTCATTCTGTGTTGTGTCTTCCAGATATTCCTGAAATGTAGCAGGTACAAAAGAGGCATCCAGCTTATGCAAAGCTTTTACCATAGCTTCAACAACCTTATAAACCAGTTCAAGTCGCGTGAGCTTTTTACAGGAGCTGCTCATCATAAAGGAATCCATACGAGCCATACTACGATCGAGTGCAATGATATTCGCCAATTGGTTAGAGATGGTATCGGTTGCTTGTTTCAACAAATCGATCTGATGTTTGGCTTCATAGGCGATTAATCGTTGACGGAAATTGGTTATGGTATTAATACTTAGCGTCTCGCTTTCAAAGTCGCTAATGCCTAACGCATATTGGTAACGATAATCGAAGTACAAAGCTCCCATCAATTCGTCGTCGGTCAAGCCGTGTAATTCCTTTAAAATGAGTAAACTAACAAGAATGTTTACAGGTTTATTCGGACGGCTGTATTCGCTACTATATAGTACAGCAAAAGGATCTTCCTCAATCGAGAGGAAGATGTTCTGATAGAATTGTTCTGCCCAGCTTTTTTGAAGATTCTCCACAATGGATACAGGCAGATTCATGAACCGATCCTCTATGGAAATTTGCTGTTCTTTTCTGCCACGTCTATACATGAGTAACCTCCCGAATGAGTGCTGTATAGCTATAATTATACCATAAATATGCTCACTTAGGTTATTTTTCTAGTAAGTCTGACCTTTTTGGGGTCTAATCACTCAGATAATTTTTTAC
>CAYUSG010000289.1:0-1920 GCA_964447355.1 uncultured Paenibacillaceae bacterium | reverse complement strand
TTGGATGGTTTACGAGCCAGTATCCGGTTGTGCTCGAGATGAAAGCGGAGGACGACTTGTCCACTCGCATCAAACGAGTGAAGGAACACCTGCACAATGTGCCGCAAAAGGGCATTGGTTACGGTTTATGGCGCTACTTGACTGATGCGAAGGCAGCGTTTAAAGACAGCGAAGAGACCGACGCCCAATATCCTGAGAACAGTGTACAGGCAGCGGAGATCAGCTTTAACTACCTGGGTCAATTTGACCAAGATGTTCAGAATGTCGGATTGGCGCCTTCACCGTATGACAGCGGCATGACCATGAGCACAAGGCAGCAGCGTGCCTTCCTGCTTGATATTAACGGTATGGTAGCCGGGGGAGTCTTGATGCTAACCTTGGGCTATAACGGCCAAGCCTACCATCGCCATACGATGGAACAGCTAGGAGAACTGTTCAAGTCCAGCCTACAAGAAGTGATTGAGCACTGCGAAGCCAAAGAAACACCAGAATTGACGCCAAGCGATTTAACGATGAAGGGGCTAACCTTAGAGGAACTGGCTGACCTTCAGGCACAGGTGCGTCCAATTGGAGCGATTGAGGATGTGTACCGTCTAACCCCGATGCAAAAGGGGATGTGGTTCCACCATCAGTTAGATCCTCATTCGGGAGCGTACTTTGAACAGATGACCTTCACATTAAAAGGCAAATTGGATGTGGAGCGGTTCAAACAGAGCTTGGATGCGTTTGCCCGTCGCCATGCGATTATGCGTACTGGCTTCTACGATGGGTGGCACGACCAGCCGCTGCAGGTAGTGTATCGCGACCGCACAATCGAGTGGCATTATGAAGATGCGCTTGGCATAGCGGATCACCAAGGATACGTGCGTCAAGCAGTGGAACATGATCGAGCGAAAGGCTTCGACTTACGCGAGGGTTCGTTGATGCGGGTGAGCGTGCTGAGACTGAAGGATGAGCTGTATCACTTCATCTGGAGCTTCCATCATATCTTGATGGACGGCTGGTGCTTGTCACTGGTGAATCAGGAAGTATTTGCAATTTACGCTGACGGGTCGGAAAACAGTGCCTACGAACAGGCTGAAGGTAGCACATATAGCAACTACATCTCGTGGTTGGAGCAGCAGGATGAGGCAAAAGCTGCCCAGTACTGGCGCGACTATTTAACGGGATATGAGCAGCAAACAACTTTGCCTTTTGCAAAGAATTCAGGTCAGGCAGACGAGTATGTGTTGGAAAAGGCCGCGTTTACCCTTAATGAGACGATGACAAAGCAAATGAACGACCTGGCGAGCCAGCATCAGGTGACGTTGAATACGCTAATGCAAACGGTATGGGGTCTATTACTGCAGCGCTACAACGGAACTGAAGATGTGGTATTCGGCAGTATCGTATCAGGGCGTCCAGCGGAGATACCGGGCATTGAAACGATGATCGGGTTATTTATTAATTCGATACCAGTGCGAGTGCAGGCTAGCGCTGAAGACAGCTTCGTGGACGTCATGCGCAAAATGCAGGAGCAAGCCTTAGAATCCCGATCCTATGAGAGCTATCCGTTGTTTGAGATTCAGGCGCTAAGCATGCAAAAGCAAGGTTTGATCGATCATCTGATGGTTTTCGAAAACTATCCGGTATCCGCGCAGATGGAGCAATCCACAGAGGATGGTAAAGCTGGATTTGTCATCACAGATGTGAACATGGAAGAACAAACGAATTACAACTTTAATATGATCATTATGCCGGGCGAACAGCTTGCTATCGAGCTCAGTTATAACGCATCGAAATATGATCAATCCGATATCGAACGGATACAAGGTCATATGATTCACATGTTTGAACAAATTGTGGGTCAGCCTGATATTCTTGTGAAACAGCTGGAATTGGTAACCGCGGAAGAAAAGCAAGAACTTGTTTATCATTTTA
>CAYUSG010000288.1:0-1958 GCA_964447355.1 uncultured Paenibacillaceae bacterium | reverse complement strand
AATGTCCCATGTCCAGAATGTGTTAAGGAGGAAGGTCATGAAGCCATTAACGGATATACAAGAGTTGCAGAAAATAAAAGCTTGGGATAAAGAACTAGAAATGTTTCACGATGAAATCATTAGAATCGACTTTAAAATGCAGACTATCGTTGTGTTTTCAAAGTCTGAAGATGATTACCCAAGTCCAGAACTTCCATTGTCTAGGTTTGAATTGTATTTTCCTGAATCATTCTACAAGGCACGTACAGAAGAACTAGAACAAGAGATACTTCAATGGCAACAAAACTGCAATCAGTTTCAAGAGGACGTTAATGTATATCACTTAAACAGCTTGGAATCAATGGATGAATTAGCTAAAGAAAAGCTTAAAACTCACCTGTTAGAACAACAACTTAAACAAGCGGTGGAAGTGGCTAAATTTTACTCAATGTCAACAATATACGCATATTCGCCTGTAGACGATAACCCACCAATGGTTATTTTAGATGGCGGTGAGAAAGCAAGGTCTTTCCTACAACAACTGAAAGAGAGGGAAGGTATCACATGAATCTGATTAAGCGAATCTACCATACCTGTAAATATTCCTTTCTTAGCTGGTATCACATGAACAGAGTGATTAGAAACGTTAAGCATGACATGCAAGTTGCAAAAGCTCATCACAAGCTAGCTGCTTTGTATCATGAGCGTTTGAACTCATTAAATTTTAATCAATAAGGAGAAGTGATCAATATGCAAACGAAGGTAGCAACGTCATTTACTAAATTCAATACAAATAAAAAAAATGAAACAATTCTTGAGTTCACAGTTCGAGGGGAACTAACGGACGAGCAGATTGTTAGATTACACAGATTGAAGGCTGAGGGAAAAGGAGTTATAGAAATCTATTCATCTCAAGTAACTACGGATGAATATGAAGATCAAGAGGAACACCGCGGGATCGAATACCAACGGAACCCTGACGGTACAGTGGACGTTGACCCGAACCAAATAACACTCGATGAGGCTGCTAATGACGAGCCTGATGTTGAAGAAGAGATCCTTCAGACAGTAGGTGAAGCAGATGAATAAGGTGCCTGAGACGGTTTCAGAGCTGTATGAGATGCAGAAGGTACTAGATGCCCACATTATCGAGCAGAAGAAGTTAGAGGGGCAGGACCTTCTTCCGAACACGGTGCTGGCGCTGCAGGTTGAGATCGGTGAGCTGGCTAATGAGTGGCGCGGGTTCAAGCATTGGAGTGAACTTCAGGAGCCAAAGCAAGGTTATTCAGCAAAGATCGACTGTGATAAATGCAACGGTAAAGGGTTTTGGTTTGATGGACAAATAGTAACCTGCACCGAATGTGAAGGTAGCGGAAAAGTAACAAACCCGCTTCTAGAAGAATACGTTGACTGCCTCCACTTCTTCTTATCAATCGCTTTGCAGTTAAAACTATCAGCGAATGACTTGTACGTTGCAAATGACTACTTAGAGCAAGAGGACACATCGATCTTGTTTACTGAACTGCTACACAATGTAGGTCTAATCATAGGTCAAAGGTTTTTAATCGACCCTAATAAGGCAGATCAAGCTATTAACCACTTTAGAGCGGCAATGTTTATTTTCGCAAATCTAGGAGAACAGCGCTTAGGCTTCAGCTGGCAGCAGATCGCGGCAGCCTACGTTGAGAAGAACAAGATTAATCATGAGAGACAAGCAAACGGTTATTAAAGCCAATGCCCCGCTTCGGTGGGGCTTCCCCAAAGGAGTTGATCGGGAGTGGGTAAGGCAGAACACAATGAATGGTTAGAAGATTTAAGGGACCTCAAAAAGTCTTACCGCCACACTTACTGGATACTTCGCAGAGCGTTAAGACAAGCCATTGCAGATGCTGGGGGCGAGGGTAAGCATCCTGATGAATCAACGATAAGAGGTGCAATCTCTGATGTGTTCTTCACAATTCAGTGGCTGCATACAGGGA
>CAYUSG010000287.1:0-1995 GCA_964447355.1 uncultured Paenibacillaceae bacterium | reverse complement strand
ACTGTTTCCACCTAAAAAGGACCTAGCGGTGATTTTTCCGCTAGGTTTTTCTTAATGCCATGTTTGGCAACATTTTATGTTCCATCGGCGTTATAAGTATGAGGTGAGAAGATGAGATATAGGATGATGATGATTATGCTGATCTGGGTGCTGACAAGTTGCAGTAACATGACAGCGAATCCAGTGGAACAGCATCAATCTGAGCCAACGTACGAGGTTGTAATACTAAATGAATCGGACATTCAATCGGAAATAAGAATGGATGATTTTATTTATCGGCTGGTAACGGAAAAGGGTTCTTACACAACGGATGAGGATATTGAGATTTACGCTGAATTAGAATACGTAGGCTCACAGGATGAAATAACGATCTATCATGATGCATCACCGTTCTACTTTCCGATCACAGAGCAAACGAGGAATTATCCAATAGGATATGCGATGGACCAACCTTTGATTGCCACAACCTTGGAAAAAGGTGAATCACTGCGTGAAGTCTATCGTGGCGGAGGTGGTTATGGCGAACAAGACGATCCCGCTTATATTGAATTTATGAAAGCCTTTCATCAACACGGCTTCCTGACAGGTGAATATGAGGTTGCAGGCAGTGCCGACTTCTATGTACAACTGGAAAAAGAGACAGGAACAAGAAAGACCTATACCATAGAGGGAAATATTCGCTTTGAAGTAACAGGGGAGCAATGGCTCAGCGTTGACCTTGAATGCTCAGATATGTGCATGCGTATGTCAGAAGTGCCGTTCACCAAGAGGAGATTCGATGTGCCAAATGAATTAGCACAATTCGAAGCTGTGCTTGAACAGGCGGAAAGAATGGAAGGCATACTTGATTATGGAATAATGTATATCATGCACGTCACACAAAGCGATGGAACTCAGAAACAATATGTACTGAATGTTTCTGATGAAGACAATACTACAGGCTTGCTTGTAGATTTAGACGTGAGTGAAGTAGGTTATTCTATTCCCAAGGAATTACACCAGCAGCTCCGCGAAATGATCTACTATTAATCGAGCTTACAGCCTTGTTAAATAGGGATATGTGCTGTGAAGCGCTTAAGTTTTGCTAATGCCACTGGTTTTGTAGTAAAATGAATGGTATTAAAAATTATAGTTAGGAGTGTACATACGATGGCAAAACAAGCAAAAATCACACTAGAAGGCGGCGGAGAGGTTATTTTAGACCTTTTTGACCAAGACGCGCCAAATACAGTAGCAAACTTCGAGAAGCTTGCAAAGGATGGCTTCTACAACGGATTAAACTTTCACCGCGTTATTCCTGGATTCGTAGCTCAAGGCGGATGCCCGAACGGAACAGGAACAGGCGGTCCTGGCTATACGATTAATTGCGAAATCAATCCGAATAAACATGAGCGCGGTTCACTTGCAATGGCTCATGCGGGACGAAACACTGGAGGCAGCCAATTCTATATTTGCTACCAACCTCAGCCGCATTTAGATGGACAGCACACCGTATTCGGTAAGGTTGTTAAAGGCATGGAGCATGTAGATGCGTTCAAAGGCCGTGATAAAATGGAAACGGTTGAGGTGTATGAGGCTTAGTAGACAATACTAAGTTTAGCGAGTATACTTAGTGATACCAATTAAATACATTCCTTCGGGGCGGGGCGCAATTCCCCACCGGCGGTGATGTGAGAATGTAAGGTATTCTTACTTAGTCCGTGACCCGTGTTCGAAAGTCTCTTCGGGATGTTTGAACCGGTGGATCCAGTGCAAATCTGGAGCCGACAGTAAAAGTCTGGATGGGAGAAGGAAATCGTGAAGCTGCAGATGTACTAACTCAAGCTAAATATTGAGTTACGTGCTTTTTTTCACAAACGAATCTCGACTGGAGGTTTATTTGGTCATTGTTGGCTTCACACTACGGATCTATTCTAACCCAAAGCCCCTATTATTAGGGGCTTTTTTGTTGCTTAGGAAATTATGCATCAATAAAAACTGTGGATAAGTCGATAT
>CAYUSG010000286.1:0-2026 GCA_964447355.1 uncultured Paenibacillaceae bacterium | reverse complement strand
CTCCGTATTGACGGTCGTCATTCCCCCGACAGGGTTTGTCGACAGTCTGAGCCACCCCTGTGAACGGGTGGTTTGTTCTGCGGCTGAACGGCCAGTGATGCACCAACTTTCATCATGCTGAATGCTTTGCAAGATTTTATCCAAAAATCGACTTTCATGATGATGCTGGTTCATTTCAAATTGCAGCACCCTCTTCATGATTTCAATTTGTTCGATTTGCTTTGGAGAAAGACAACTTTCAAACTTTTCATTGAGTTGATCGACGCTTAAATGAAATGGTGTAGATTCATAAGATTTTAGTGTCAACATAGCAAAGTATAACGCATACAATTCATCCATCGTAAACATGATTGGGGATAGAAGGCGATTTTTTAGGATTCTGTAACGTCCATATCTACCATATTCCACAAAAATCGGCATTCCCAATTGCTCTAAAGATTTAATATCCCGTAGTGCTGTACTTTTTGAAGTCTGATATTTCTCCATAAGATCATGCAAATGAAAGAAGTCTCTGCCATTAAGGTATCGGATCATGTCATTTAATCGTTCTGATTTATTCATTATTGATAAACCTCTTTTAAGGTGTCATATTTTGATACCTTAAAATGTTACAATCAAATCAGTTATATATCAAGTTGTTAGTACAAATTAACGAAAAGGAGATCATGACTATGAGTACAACACTGGAAGCAGCAATATTCTTATCCATGAACGGAAGAGCGAAAGAAGCTATCGAATTTTATAAGCGCCATTTTCATGCCCAAGAATTGCTACTAGTAACCTACGAAGACATGGCAAAACGTGACAGTTCATTTCAACTTACTGATGAAAATAAGCATTGGATTACTCACTCTGTTTTAACCATCGGTAAAACAAAGATAATGATCGCGGAAGACACAATGGACATCAGTGAAAGGTATACGGTTGGAAATAATACGTCCATTTGTATTCAGAGTGCTGATTTAAAAGAAATTGAGAAGTTTTACAAGAGCTTGACCATGGATGAACGTGTAAGGATAATTGTCCCTTTATCCAGCAATATATTTAGCAAAGCATATGGGATCATTGAAGACCCTTTCGGTATTCAAATTCAACTGATGTATGACAATCGATTGTAATAAAGTGGTTCGTAGAGCCGGGATCGAACCCTCAAGGTTCGCCCCTTCAAGCGATCCGCCAAACACAAAAAAAGCACGCCATTACTTGGTGTGTCAGATTGAAGACAAACTCCCGAACGACATGCATCGCATCGGGAGTTTGTCGTTGAATGAAATAAATGTGGAGCTAAACCTCGGGTTATTATCGAAAGGTCGACCTGACTTCCATAGCCAGGTCGCCAGTTTTTTCAGATTCATGGCTACAAACGTAAGCATCGCCTGCATGGTAACCTTCTCCAAGCCTCTCAAGGTCGTCCATCGCATGCCATGCTTTTCTTTCATGTCTGCAAACACACGCTCAATCGTTTCTTTTCGCTGTGCATAAATTTCTCGACTGCCTTCCGTGTGGCGCAAATGATCCACTTCCTCCAAATAGTGCGCCTAGATGTGGCGGCGGCTGACCCGCTTGGTACAATCTCTGCTTTCCAATCAGAAAAAAATTGAGCAGGACATTATTCCGTTGATAGCGCCTTTTTTCGCTGAACTAGGCAACTTGTTTTCACAGCACTGTCCGGAACAAATCACGACCGTCGTCGATTTCTTGGGTAAATGCGCGGACACGTTTCAACGCGAATCGAAAAGATTCAGAGAGAACACAAATAAGGCTTGAATACGGTAGGAGTCTTCAGAAATGGAGCACTCTGCGTGTTTACGGATGAAAAGGTATCGCCATAAAACGAAATATACTTCATTCCACCTGCCCATCCTTCGCTGCTTCTTTATTTTTTCATCGATTGAATCATACTCTTTTTCATAAAACACACCGTCATTAATGACATTGATTTCTAACAAATGACCCTGAGTAGTCAGTTTTTTACAGCAAGAATGGCAAAAACCAAAGTTGAAGAAAAGTCAATCATCTATAGGAG
>CAYUSG010000285.1:0-2083 GCA_964447355.1 uncultured Paenibacillaceae bacterium | reverse complement strand
TTTTATACGTATTTGTGATGTCTAAATGTCCTATTTATACGATAGACAACGTTGAACAAAGAACAAGTAATGGTAATTTTTCGAATATTCATTTAAATGACGTGCGCTCTATTACACGTAAATCAGATGTAATTGTCGCCATTATTGATACCGGATTTGATTTGACACATCCTGCGCTTAAAAAGTATCTTTACCCTGGTATAAGTATAATTAGTCCGGGCGAAAAACCGCAAGATGAAAACGGACATGGAACACGTATCGCGGGTGTTGTCGTACAAATTGGTAATTACTTAGGGGAAGGAAGCGAATTTAAAACAAAAATTATGCCCATAAAGGCGGTGTACAAAAACGGTACTACTTCCATCGAAGAGGTCGTTAAGGCAATTCATTATGCCGTTGATAATGGAGCAGATTTAATCAACGTATCCTTAGAATTCTACAGAGTCACCCCCGATGTACGAGAAGCTGTGCAGTATGCAGAGGATAACGGGGTTTTGATTGTCGCCTCTGCGGGGAATAGGGGGAGCTCTGTGGCTTATCCTGCAGCGTTTCCAACTGTATTGGCTGTAGGAAGTGAAACAGACAATACAGTTGAACTTTATTCCAATCATGGCGATTCAATTGATTTAGTCGCTCCATCAAGTTATGATACAACCATTATTGGAGGGGGTCATTTAGTCCACAGAGGGACTTCAATTTCAGCCCCTCAAGTGACTGGTGTTGTAAGCCTGTTATTAAGTCAATACCCTAAACTGCAACCAGTACAATTACGAAATTTGATTTGTTACGCAACGGAAGATATTGAAAGTCCGGGTTGGGATCAATATTCCGGTTACGGGTTGCTGCGGGCTGACAAAGCATTGAATCCATCTAATATCAAGAATTTTTTAAAATGATCAAGCGCACAAACTATGAGCCAGGATGCACTGGTATCTTGACCGAATCAAATTTCAGGGTGCAAATATTTTAATTTTCCTCCGGTTTGCTCGATTGTGAAATGCCACTGCACCGATTTCCGAACTCGATTACGATCTACTTCCCATACGGCTGCTTCTCGTTGTAATCTTCTCGGCATACTTTTCCAAGCTTCATCGGTTCCGGCGGACGAGAATGATCAAGCAACTGTACGGGCTGTTCGTCCATGCAAATCAGTGGAACTTCTGGATTATAAGGGGGTACATAGGTTTCTAAAATGTCTTCCATTCGAGCGACGAATTCACTGCCGGTTTTGGCGGGAATGCACCATTGCTTCTTTAGGTTAGGCTTAAGTTTCGTTTTTTTAACGTCGTCCGAATGGTTTCCCGCCCCACCGACTCCAGAATGTTCAATTCGATGACCCGACGCGTCAACAGGTGGATCGCCCAACGCGCGTAACCTTGAGGCGGCTCGGAACAAGCGGGTGTAATGATCCACGCTTCGATCTCCCCGATCACTTGTGAAGGGCGGGCAGGCTCCGCATGTTCGCGGTAACGCAGGGCCTCCTGAATCCCACGCGTGCAGTAATCCCTGGCCGTGTTATACGCCGTCACTTCGCTCACGCCTGCGCAACTGGCGGTTTCAGCCTGTGTGGGAATCGCGCCTTGACTTCCGTCGGTTAGCGGGAGCACAAGACAACGATGTGGAATGCCTTTGGACGTAGAATCGCTGTAAAGCAGCTTTTCAATTTGTTCGCGTTCTGTGACTTGGAGTCGAACCTTGTATTTTTTGTTCATGGAAGGGTCCCCCCAAATTCTTCTTATAGGGAATGCTTAAAGGTGAAATCGGATTCGGTCAAGGTGCTGGCGCAGTTAACCCCTAAACTGAGGACTATCTTTCCAAAAAAAATAACTCCCCAAAAGGGGAGGTTCAAGTCATGAAGGGGACTTTCAACTTATGATCCGTAATTCTCTGGCACGCCGCAGCGCTTGCACGCGATTGATGACTCCGAGCTTTCTATACATATTTTTGATATGAAATTTTACAGTTTCCACTGTGATGTTCAAGCGAGAGGCGATTTGCTTATTTGACAATCCCTCCGCAATCAATCGTAGAACTTTCGTTTCCTGCTCGGTCAGTATTTCTGTTTGGGCGGGAACCTCAATGG
>CAYUSG010000284.1:0-2113 GCA_964447355.1 uncultured Paenibacillaceae bacterium | reverse complement strand
TCATCAGGCCTTAAGCTGGTATGAATCTAAACGAATTAACACTCTCATGGATCAAAAGCTCCAAGTGTGGATTTAAGCCTGTACATAGCAAAACACCTCCCATTTGTTTGGTACAATTTAGGCAACAGCCAAAATCGTACTAAACAAATTTCAAGGAGGTGTTTTTTATGTTCCCCATGTATATCATGTCGAACTCATGTTGCGACAACTCAAAGTACTTGATTATTCGCAATCAAAGATTGTAATCTGGAAAGGATCTCGGTCCTTAAAGCTACAAACTCAGGATAGGTGTAGAAAAATAATATTTTTTGTTCTCTAACTAAGTCTCCATCAGGCTTTGGCTCCAATACGAAATAGGCAAATGTTTCGGCGATATCTTCACTGACGCTTGTTGCTGCGTACTCATGCACAAATTCATCTTGATGCTGCATGTAGTAATCATACACTTTTTCTTCATCTTGATTCATCGAATTCACAAATTCATAGTGGTCCTGCCAAAACCCGTTATAAAACGTTTGAACCATCGAATCTTGCTTTGAACATCCATACATTACATAGATAGAATCGCAATCTTCTTCACTGATGCTAATGTCTAACTGATCATCGTCTAATGTAAATGTGTGGGCTAATTCATGCAAAATGACATTGATCTTTTTCTCGGGTGGTTCGATATTTAATAGATTCAACGCGAAAAGCCAATCCAACTCCGCTTCATCATCACTGACATAGGCATCAACAAAACCCGTCGTCTCATCATGTGCGAAGATAGTAAAATAGATGATTTCCTCGCGAGCTTCTTGTGGTATTATTCCCGTGAATAAATTCCATAGATTTTCGTGCTGATGCTGATCTTCTGCGAGCTTTAACAAGGTTGGTGGAAGTTCCTCTTGTTCGTAATCTCCTAACCCATCACCTTCAATGTCGTATGTAACGAGATATTGCTCCTCCTCTATAAACTCGTAATCAAATTCAAATTCCCATGACTCCATGTCAAGCTCCTGGTCTAAAAAACGATACCCCTCAGATCTAATGGAAGCCAAGATGTAATCTCCCAATTCAGCGTAGGACTCAGTATTTTCACAGGAAAACTGTTTGTATACGAAATGTAATGCTTCAACATTTTTTTCCGTATAAGTACACTGTTCAATTGTAGGATGTGATGTAGTCATTAACAGCTGATCAGTCTCTATAGTTGAATTTGGATGCTCTGTTCCATCCGAACACGCGTTAAGGATAACGATCATAAGCATAATGGTTATTATACTTTTTATTTTTTTCATCGCCATTTTCCTTTCTATGGATATGTTCAACACTTTCTATTATACCAAAAAGGGCTTAACTATTGACGAGCACCAGCAATCCGTATAGAATAGTATATTGTTCGCAAAATTCCTATTTAATGACTCGGATTTAGAAGGATGTGCCCGTAAAAATGATTAACACCAAGATCGTGTTGATAAGTTTGTATATTGTATTAATATATTGGATCTCGTTGAAACTTGAAGCTTTGCATATGATGTTCTTCCCTTCGCTTGGGGCGTATTGTTTATTCTTATTCTCCAAACAATTACATACTAAGTTTATCGTTAAAATATTTTTGGGATCGGTCTTCGTTGCCTTGATTTCAACGGTGATGTTTCAGTTAAATGATGGATTGTTATCTTTATTCTGCACCATGCTTATAGCAGTTGGCATCATTTATAAATTTGAATTGAATGCACCGCCGATTCTGGCCGTAGCCATGATTCCATATTATATTCAAGCCCCTTCCTACTGGGAGTTTCCATTTGCCTTAAGCCTTACATTAATTGGACTAGTTGCGGTACTCCTATTAAATGAAGGATTGGAAAAGTTGAAAGTGGCACAACTGTTCGTTAATGTGACAAAAATGGTGACTGGAATAAAGGGCTTTTCTAAATAAGCTGTGTAAAGTTGCATTCATAATAATAGAATTGCATAATAGACCGAGGGAGTATGGAAGCCCCATCGGTCTATATTTGTAATAGTGCAACATTTCGGATATATACACCAATCTAGCGTTTCACCATAAACAAATGATGTTTCGGCTATAGCATAATGTCCGAAAACTGACGGTATTGCCTGTCCAGAGATT
>CAYUSG010000283.1:0-2139 GCA_964447355.1 uncultured Paenibacillaceae bacterium | reverse complement strand
CATCATTAATGGTGGTTTTTCTCTACAGGTTTTGATTTGGAACATTTGCTGTAAAGCTCGGGTAATATCTGCCGCGGCAGACATACTATAATGCTACATAGAAACAAGACAACAAAAAAGGAGCCATTCCTGTAATGAAGTAATTTGCTCTTTGAAAATAAAAAGCGCCTCCTGTATGCTGGGTCTCGGAATGATAGACATTCACTGCCCTAATTGAAGGAGGACGCTCAATATGAAGTATAAGCTGAAACAGAAGCAGAATCAACGGATAACAAGAATCACCGAAAAAACGCTTGTTGTTGGTGCAGACATCGCCAAGAAGATTCACGTAGCTCGTGCCGTGGATTTCCGCGGAATCGAACTTGGAAAGGACTGTGTGTTTCACAACGATCAGGAAGGGCTAATGAAACTGGCAATGTGGATGAAGGAGCTTGGCCGTATACATGAGAAAACCGACATCGTATTTGGCATTGAGCCTACTGGACACTACTGGTTTCCGTTAGCTGCGTTTTTGAAGGAACAAGACATTCAAGTTGTTGTTGTCAATCCACACCACGTGAATAAGAGCAAGGAACTTGAGGACAACACACAGACCAAGAGCGACTATAAGGATGCCAAGGTGATTGCTGACCTGATTCGAAATGGGAAGTATTCCGTACCCCATTTACCGACCCGGGAATATGCAGAACTGCGGATTTTGATGAACTTTCGCGAAAAGGTTATGGTGAACTTGAATCGGGTGAAAGCTCGAATCACCAACTGGGTTGACCGCTACTTTCCGGAGTATCCACAGGTGTTCAAGGATTGGGAAGGCAAAGCGTCACTCATGACCCTGCGTCAATTTCCGACTCCAGAGGAAATCGTCTCCAAAGGCGCCAGAGGGGTTCTCACACACTGGAAAACGGAAATTAAGCGTGGAGTAGGTATCAAGAGAGCGGATCAACTGTATGCAGCCGCAACGGTTTCCATCGGGCTTACAGAGGGACTGGCAGCAGCTCGAATGGAGCTTGCCGCCTTGTTGGAACAGTATGATCTATACGGCAAGCAAGAAGAAAAAATGATGGCAGAAGTGCAGCAGATACTGGAACATATCCCCGGAACGAAGCAGATGCTGAGTATTCCAGGGATTGGCATTCTAACCGTTGCTGGCTTCTTGGCGGAGGTTGGTGATCTGAAGAGCTACGATCATGGACAGCAAATCATCCGCCTGGCCGGATTGAATCTGACCGAAAATAGCTCTGGAAAACGGAAGGGGAAAACCGGCATTAGCAAGCGGGGGCGCTCTCGCCTAAGAGGCATCTTGTTTCGTTGCATGCTACCGATGGTGGCAGTCAATGAAGAGTTTAAAGCGCTGCACAAGTATTATACGACGCGAAGTCAGAACCCGCTCAAGAAGAAGCAATCGATCATTGCTTTATGTGGAAAACTGGTTCGCATCCTTTATACATTAGCGATGAAACAGAAAGATTATGACGCAAACGATGTCTTGGGGCCTGCCCGTCGAGCCCAGTTACAACAGAGTGCAGCTTAAATCGCTTACTTATCAACAACCCTGCAATCTCACTTATTTACATGTGTACAACGATGACAAAGGAAGCACCGGAGAAGCCGAAGGATATCATCCATAAGGGCAACGACCCAGTATAGGAGCAAGAATCGGCCTCCACCCCTTGTAAGGTAGAACGAAGGAATGTAAGGGCATAGACCCAGCGTGACATGGGAGGGTAAACCCCAAGGGCAAATGTGGAGATCCACTGTGCGATCATACCAGTATATCCACAGTCTGGAAAGTGATGATCACAGGCTCTATTCCCATCATGGCTCATACAGAAATAATTGTATTTCCTTCAATATTTCACTAAGGGCTTGGTAGTGTCAAAGTTGAAAAACTAAGAATGGGCGAGAAAACAGGAGAAAATATTACTTTGTAGTGGGAGGAAACACTATGCAGAAAAAAGCCTTAGTAATAATCGATATTCAAAATGACATAACAAAGAATTACAAGGATGTTATTGGCAATATCAATAAAGCTATTGATTGGGCAGTCAATAGTAATATTCATGTTATTTATATAAGGCATGAAAATTTATCAGCCGGCACGAGGACTCTTAAACCCAATACATATGGGTCTGAATTAGC
>CAYUSG010000282.1:0-2156 GCA_964447355.1 uncultured Paenibacillaceae bacterium | reverse complement strand
GCCGTGGAACGTGCAGTCGATCTAGCTATGCCTGACCAGCATCCATGGGCTAAAGCAGCTAAAGATGCGGCCGCAGCTTCAGTACTACTGACTGCGGTCTTTGCTGTAGCTGTGAGTATCTACGTATTCGGTGAACGAATAGGGTATGGATTAGCCGGAGGGCATGAGGTCGTAG
The DNA here is from genome assembly GCA_964447355.1 of uncultured Paenibacillaceae bacterium. Taxonomy (GTDB): domain Bacteria; phylum Bacillota; class Bacilli; order Paenibacillales; family CAYUSG01; genus CAYUSG01. Next base: position 1,981 of record CAYUSG010000282.1, on the reverse strand, counting down.
GATCTCCTATGAATGTAATGGTGTACGGTACCATCATATGCTTTAATTTCATTCTTTTGTTATCAGTTCAAGCCTTCTTGGGGAAGGCTCGAGCTGTATGGCGGCCAAGTCTTGGCTTCGGTTTACTGGCTACAGTGCTTTGTATTGCGGTGTATATCATCAGGCAGTGGGAATATTTTTATGTTGTATTGGCGTTATATTTGGTTGCAGCCGGCATCAGACTATATTATAAACAGGCGATAGTTACGATGATCAGCAGCACCCTCATAGGTATGTTAAGTGCATTATTTTTATTATGGATTTACAATTAATATTGACATGAAAGGAGCAAGACGTTATGGCCATTAACAAGGAAAAACTTGTGCAGTTAGCTCGTGAAGCAAGGGATAGAGCCTATACCCCTTATTCTCATTTTAAAGTAGGATGTGCATTAGTTGATCAACATGAGCAAGTGCATTTGGGATGTAATATTGAGAATGCAGCTTATGGTCCAACGAACTGTGCAGAGCGGACAGCATTATTCCGTGCGATTGCAGATGGTGTGCCGAAGGGGCGCTTTAAAGCGATGGCTGTGATTGGAGACACACAAAAGCCAATTGCGCCATGCGGTATATGCCGTCAAGTGATGGTCGAGCTATGTGCTCCTGACATGCCCGTTTACTTAGCTAATTTAGATGGAGAAATTATTGAAACAACGGTGGAGGCGCTGCTGCCCGGCGCATTCACTTCGCTTGCTTAACTGGGTACATTTTGAAGGAGGATGACATGGAAAAACAACAATATAAATCGGGATTTGTGTCCATCATTGGACGTCCAAATGTGGGGAAATCAACCTTAATGAACCACATTATTGGTCAGAAAATAGCAATTATGTCGGACAAACCACAGACGACACGAAATAAAATTCATGGTGTCTACACAGCTGACCAGGGTCAAATTGTATTTTTGGATACACCGGGGATTCATAAGCCGAACTCTAAGCTCGGCGACTTCATGATGAAGGTAGCACACAGCACACTGAACGAGGTGGATTGCATCCTCTTCTTAATTGACGTAACTGAGGGGATGGGCGGCGGAGACCGATATATCATGCAGCAGCTTAAGGACATCAAAACACCAATTTTTCTAGTGATGAATAAGATTGATCAAGTGCATCCAGAGGAACTGCTGCCAATCATTTCTGCTTATAAAGAGCAGGTGAATTTTGCTGAAATTATTCCGGTATCCGCACTGCTCGGCAATAATGTGAACACGCTGCTGGAGCAGATTATGAAGATTATGCCAGAGGGGCCGCAATATTATCCAGATGATCAAGTGACCGATCACCCTGAACAGTTTGTCTGTGCGGAATTGGTTAGAGAGAAGATTTTACATAAAACACGTGAGGAAATCCCCCACTCGATTGCCGTTTATATTGAAGACATGAAGGTGGAATCAAACGGGGTGGTGCACATCGGGGCCGTGATTTTGGTGGAACGGGATTCTCAGAAGGGAATCATTATCGGTAAGAAAGGAGCTTTACTGAAAGAAATTGGCAAGGAAGCTCGAGAGGACATGGAGAAATTGTTGGGGTCCAGAATTTTCCTGGAACTGTGGGTGAAAGTGAAGAAAGATTGGCGCAATCAAGAACGTGTTTTGAAGGAGCTCGGGTTTAGACAGGATTAATTACTTGGCTGAGCATATGCCAGTTATTGCAATGGATAGCTTTGCGCTTCTCGAACCAAGCTATAGATAGCGACCTAAGTCATTGCCTTGAAAGGATGAATACACATGAGAGATTTTTCGTGGAAGTATTTTATGATGACTGGTGATGTCGATGCCTATATGCTGTACAAAGAAATGGACAGCAACGCACCGTCAGGATCTGAGCAAGGTGAAGAAGAGCAGGTTAATTTTGAGGAGCAGGTCGAACCTTTGATGTAAAGTATTTATTATCGTCGGATGAATGGGGAAGCGGGACGAGTGGTATGTTATATAAGTT
>CAYUSG010000281.1:0-2160 GCA_964447355.1 uncultured Paenibacillaceae bacterium | reverse complement strand
AATATGGGGAAAGGCAGAAGTAACATCCATAAGTAATCGTTCCAATGCGCAAGCGCAGGTAAAGTTTAAAGTTCCGGTTAATTTGGAAAATGTTGACGATGTAATTAAGGAAGTCAGCTATATCTATTTGCCTGAAAAAGGCTGGCGTGTTGATACACCAATATGGTAATTGATTTCTGTATTTAGTAACATAGCCTCTCTGAATGTTCGCCGCCCCATTATCTCAAAGAATCGGCAAATGCAATCATCTGCTTCTCCGTCAAGTCACCTTAAATACCAATCTGTAAGTTATCAGCCAGGATAGAGGAACGAAAAAAAAGAATTCTGATTAGAAACTTTAAAATAGCACTCGTTATTGTGAACTTGAACATCTGGAATTGCAGGAGTACTGATTTTACAGAGGGGAAACTAAACTCTTGGTGCGGCAAAGTGTAGGTTGTGAAATTTAGCAGGCATATTAATGAAATGTCCGTGCCAAACAAAACAAATGAATTTGATCGATTAATACTGAAATAAAATTGTAATTGTGGTATTTTAAAGATCTCAACTTTCGCAGCTTAATAAGCACCTTAAACCCTTGCAGTTCTTAGGGCAATAACCTTTTAAATATGGGGGTTGACTCGTAGGAAAAACACCCATCTGTATGGTATAATTGGAATTAACGAGATCCCAAAACCAAACAGAAAAGGTGTTTCCTACATGATAAACCAAAATGAGTCATTTGATCAACTCCCGAAAGAAATTATTCCTGCATTTAAAGAGCTGGCCATTCTTAAACATCTACGCGAAGCAGGATTCAAAAAGAAATTCGGCTTTACCTGTTCCTACCTATTTCGCTTAGTTTTCGCGCTTTTGTTTCACCGAAAAAATTGGTTCCGGTTGCTTGAAAGCGATAAGGGTGAAAGCTTTCCTGGCAAGGATACCATTTATCGCTTTTTGAATCATCCCGGTTATGCTTGGCGGCGCCTTTTGACGCTGTTGAGCGGCTCGGTCATTCTTAAATTTGAATCGTTGACATCACAGGATCGCACGACAGCCTTTATCTTCGATGATTCGATGTATGAACGCAATCGAAGCAAAAAGGTGGAACTGTTGGCTCGATTCCACGATCATGCCACAGGTGCATTTTATAAAGGGTTCCGGATGTTGACCATGGGATGGTCCGATGGCCATTCATTTGTGCCGATGGACTTCTCGTTGCTCAGTTCCCTGAAATCTGGAATCAATGGTATCACTGGTAAAATCGACAAGCGCACCCATGGTTATAAACGCCGCAAGGAAGCTTTGCTTCCAGCCCCGCAAGTCATCGCGGCAATGATTGATCGTGCTTTGAAGGCTGGGGTGTCTGCTTCTTATGCTCTGATGGACAGCTGGTTCACTCAGCCCCCACTAATTCAAAGCATCTGCAGTCGCGGCTTGCAAGTGATTGGCATGGTCAAGAACGATAAGAAACGCTATCTCGTGAAAGGGAACCGAATCGATCTTAAAGCACTCTATATGGCTGCATCGCAGGTCGAAGGAAAGAACCGCAATATCCTTCGCTACATCCATACCCATCTGGTAGCAGGCGATCCTGTTCCTGTCCAAGTCGTATTTGTACGCCATCGTACCAGGAAGAAGGAATGGTTGGCCATTCTCTCAACAGACCTAACGCTTACACCACAGGAAGTCATTCGGATTTACCGAATGCGATGGGATATCGAAGTGTTTTTCAAATGTGCCAAGTCGCTATTGTGTCTTCAAAAGGAATTTCAAGGGCGCACCTATGACTTGATGGTAGGGCATACAACGATTGTATTTTCTCGTTATGTGTTATTGGCCTGGCAGCATCGCCAAAGTACGGATCAGCGCTCTTTAGGTGGATTATTTTATCACTTGTGCGATGAAGTCAGTACGCTTGATTGGGCGGTTGCTCTCCAACAGCTAGTTGAATTGATTTGCGAAGTAGCCAATAAAGCTGGAAAGAAACTCACGAAACTGATTCAAAGTCAACTCAAGCAATGGATTGCCGCCTTACCCAAGTACATCAAGGCTTATCTGCCAGTTTTAAGCTGCGAAAGTTGAGTAAAGATAATTAATTTGCTTTATACGAGCATTCCTGTAATTAAAGAATTTTGCAGTTTGAGAAAAAATGAGCACCTCCGGTATACTGGGTAACGA
>CAYUSG010000280.1:0-2174 GCA_964447355.1 uncultured Paenibacillaceae bacterium | reverse complement strand
CGATAGGGTACACTTCAATTAAGAAGCCTAAGGCTACCCCTGCAATCGATACATGTGCTATCGTGTCACCGATCATCGATAATCTTCTTAATACAAGAAAAATTCCCATCAAAGGAGCGAGCAGACCAATGAGGAAACCACCCCAAAGGGCCTTTTGAAAAAAGGGCTCCAAAAATATATCCAAGCTGCATTCCTCCTAGTCTGCCCTATTCAGGTGAAGCTGCAAATCTTTTAAGGTATGTGTCATATTCGTCTCACGGCAAGCTTCCAGCTCATGAGAATGCTTCACATAAAATTGCAGCTTGCCTGATGAACTATAAGGCTGGTCACCCAAATACGACTGCATCTGGTCTACATCATGAGACACCATTAGAAACGTCATATTATGCTGCTGATGCATGTGCCGAATCATATGGAAGAAGCTTGCCTGAGTTTCGCTGTCTATTCCTACAGTAGGCTCATCAAGAATAAGCAGATCAGGCTGATTAATCATTGCCCTAGCTAGCAGAACACGCTGTTGTTGTCCCCCTGACAATTTACCAATCAGCCGGTCGGCTAAGCTCTCTACGCCGAGTGCCGCTAAAGCGTCATGGCATTGTTCTTGATCCTGCTTCGTCACGCGTCTAAACCATTTCTTCCGATTATATAGTCCAGACATAACGACTTCTTTTACCGTGGCAGGAAACAGCGGGTTGAGGGCATTCTTCTGCGGAACATACCCGATTCTCTCCCAGTCCTTAAACTGAGAAAGGGCCTGACCAAAGAGGTGTATGTCTCCTTGATCAGGCTTTAATAAGCCAACAATCATTCGTAACAGGGTCGTCTTGCCAGCCCCGTTAGAACCAATAAGCCCTACGAAATCGCGCTGGCGAATGTTCAGATTTAAATTTGAAATGACCTGTCGGTCATGAAACGAAAACGAGACATCTTGAATAGTTATCACATTATCATGGCAGGGTGCTGACATGTCTTGAAATTGTGAATTATTCTTCGGCTGCTTGATCTGATGAATCATCGAGGTTTTCCCTCCCTTTGATTGCTCCACCTATTATTGTAGAGCTTTCTGGAGACTTGTCAAATTGCGTTCCATCATTGAAAAATACGTTTCACCTGCATCCATCTGCGCCTGAGTCAGACCCTCAACAGGATTAAATACTAAGGTTTCTATATTCAAGTTGTCAGCGAGCGTTTCAGCAATCCGCGGTGAAACTAACTCTTCGAATAAAATATACTTCACGTCATAATCCCGGACAAACTGAGAAATCCGCTTCATATCCTGAGCCGTTGGTTCAGCGTCTGGTGAAAGTCCCATAATGGGAAGCTGTGTTAATCCATAATCTCGGGCTAAGTAGCCAAATGCTTGATGTGACACTACAAATTCCTTGCGAGGGGCTTGCTTAATGGCCTCGCTGTAGTCTTGATGCAGGTCTTTTAATTGAAGCTTTAATGCTTCGTAATTGGCCTCATAGTCTGCTTGATGCTCTGGGTCTACTTCAATTAATCCAGCTTTAATATTGGCTGCCAGCATTTGAGCTTGAAGCGGACTAAGCCAAACATGCGGATCCACATGACCGTGATCATGGCCGTGATCATCTTCGTGTGCCTCTTCTTCCTCATGCTCATCTGTATCATCCGTATGAATTAAATCTACATCTCTACTAGCTTCCACAATATGCATCGAATGGCCAGAATCTAAACTAGAGAAGAAATCATCGATCCAGCCCTCATAACCCAATCCGTTATATACGAGTAAATCTGCTTTGGTCATATGCTTCATATCCTGGCTTTTGGGTGCCCAGTCATGAGAGCTGACGCCAGCAGGCACAATATTGATAACATGCACATGCTCACCGCCGATCGATTCAGTGAAATGATAAAGCGGATAAAATGTAGTCATCACATTTACTTTTCCTTCTTGTAATTCCAATCCATTATTAGAACCGCAACCTGACAGGATGAGTGCTGCCAATAAAATCCATACGCCCATCGTCAAAAGTCCTTTAATCTTCACAATTGATACCCCCGCCCATGTGTAAATCGTAATTATTTTCATTTACAAGTTTGATTATAAGCACCCTGCAATTAAGCTGTCAACACTTAATCGAAAAGATTACGATTTTAATCGGATAGGAGGCTACCCATTAATTGAGTAGCCGACCTTCCACACCACCGTA
>CAYUSG010000279.1:0-2180 GCA_964447355.1 uncultured Paenibacillaceae bacterium | reverse complement strand
GTATTGACAATTTGTCTATTTAACAGACGTTATCCATCAGGTATAGCGAGGAAGCGAAAATCAGAATTCCCCCGATTGAAAATGGGAACTAAAATGAACTGTTCCGATATTCAATGGGGGGTTCATGCTTAAACAGTAATATAATTGTTAAAGAATCCTTTAAGATCCTCAGCGTATTTATCACTCATATAGTTAGCCTCAAGATGCTCTGATAAATGGAAGGTGGCCTCATCACCATTTGTCTTTAATCTTAAGACAGGATGAACGAAAGTACTAGAAGCTGCGTTATGAGGTTTACGTTCTATGTTTAATACATCTGTTACATGTTCGAAACTGCCATATTCCATCGTAATGCCTAGAATGTACTGCTCTTTCTTCTCTTGCATGTCATTAAAATCATTAATAGTCCGATTACCAATGACATACCAGCCACCATCCTTATATTCCAGAACATGACTGATGAAGCCCGCTTGCAGGAATATATCAGGTGAATGATTTAATTCATGTAAAATATAAGAAATCAACTCATGATTCTCAATACGCTGCTGCTCTACCTGAATTCCTAGTTCCTCAGCTAGAATATGAGCTAAAACCTTCGAATTATATCTAAACCCGTGAATAAATCCGCTGGCATTTTTCCTGAAATCCAAGCCATGTGTTGCAGCTCCAGCAAAATATAAGTTCTCGACTTCGGTTGATTCAAATTTCCCGTTAATAGATGGGAACTTTTCGTTCATGATTTGAATGCCAAAATCCTTGATCAGTTGATCCAAGTCAGGTTTAAAACCCGTAGCTAGAATGACTTCATTGAAAAATAGTGTCTCGCATTCTCCATCTGCATGGCAATATTCAACCGATACGTTATATCCATCTTCTACTTTTTCAATCTGTTTGATATGACAATCTAGTAATGCCGCTTGATGTTTTAATTGGTAGTTTTCGACTAAGAAGGAATTCACGGCACGAATATGACCTACATAATGCGTCTGGTATGCCATCTTAGCAGACCCTCTGCTCGCAAGCATGATGGTATTGGCCTCATTCATAATATCCTGTCCGGCTTCCATCGCGCTGTTGCCTTTACCTATGATAAGCACCCTTTTATCCCGATAATGTTCTTTGGGCTTCATATCCCTGTACAGGGTAGCTGTTTCTGCTCCTGGAATGCCGCTGTCTCTCACCGTTAATCCTGTCGCCACAACTAAATATTTTGCATGATATGTACCGTGATTCGTTTGAATAACAAACTCTCCGTTTTCGTCCTTAGTTGTTTGCTTCCATATCGTATTGTAATCAACAGGCACCTTATATTCCTTGACAATATCATTCAGCATCTCTACTAGAGACTCGCGATTGGGGTGAAATTCTGTACTGTAATGTCTCATTAATATTTTCTTATCTTCTGTAATAAGGCTGTTCCAATCATATCTTTCAGAGATCGGATGTTCTGGCGGATATCCCGTATACAGCTTATTATTACTAATAAGCTTGCCGTGAACAGGGTATGTCTTAAAGGATTGTCCTGGTGAATCGCCCTTTTCCAAAATGACATATTTAATGTCTTTTTCGTACTTAGCACTAATTTCCTGTAGTGTTAACGCAAGTTGAAGCCCCCCTGGTCCAGCACCCACAATGACCACATCATAGTGTCTTTCCATGTTATCACTCCAATTCTTTTTATTAGGTAAACTACTCAATTTCATAATGCGCTATGAAGCAACATTCACCACAATATATCGAATCGTTAGTCTTTGATGAATCGATATATCGTGATAAGATGTACTAGTTTGCTAACCACGAAATTTACCCCAACAATGTTATATATTATTCGATTGATTAAATAGCAGAACTTGGTTCTCTATTGAAACCGCTATCATTATTCTAGTTTAATTTGAGAAGCATTATCAATTTTAAGATAAACTAATTGTGTCAACATGGTTATTGACAATATTAAAGGAGTGCAATCTCTGCTTGTCAGCTGCTAATTATGTATTTCAATCAAGACTTCTAATTATCCGAGGGTTAAAAATGTGAGGGGGATGTGTTTCATGTAGTTTACATCCATTTATTTTCGGCTTGTTGAGTTGTAGTTCTAAATGACATAAACCCCAACCATGGAAGGGACAATCCACCAGTTGGGGTTATTATTGACATGAATAAACGACACACAGGCCTAATGG
>CAYUSG010000278.1:0-2181 GCA_964447355.1 uncultured Paenibacillaceae bacterium | reverse complement strand
CAATCGTTGGATACCTGAACACGTCCTGCAGCGGCAGTTCAATATTCAGCTCTTTGTAAATGCGGCTGACCAGCGCCGTGGCACGCAATGAATGTCCGCCTAACTCAAAGAAGTTGTCTAATACGCCAACCTTATCTAACCCCAGCACATCCTGCCAAATCGTCGCCAGTTGGGATTCGATTACATTTCGAGGCGCTACATAATAGGCACTAGCCTTCACTATTTCCTCTGGTGCTGGCAGCGCTTTGCGGTCTATCTTGCCGCTGGCGTTCAATGGCATTTCATCAAGCTGCACAAAGTACGTTGGAACCATGTAGCCCGGCAAGCTTTGAGCTAGATTGTTTCTCAGCTCCTGTGATGTCGCAGGTTGATCAACTACTACATAGGCGCACAATTCTTTATTTCCCGCTTCATCCACTCGCACCACAACGGTTGCTTCCTTCACACCCTCAAGCTTCTGCAGACTGCTCTCCACTTCACCCAGTTCAATCCGATATCCACGGATTTTCACTTGGTCGTCCATCCGGCCTAAATATTCAATATTCCCATCAGGCCGCCATCTAGCAAGGTCGCCTGAACGGTAAATCCGCTGACCAGCGTTAAATGGATGAGCTACAAATGTCTCTGATGTCAGGTCAGGACGGTTCAAGTAGCCTCGAGCCAAGCCTGAACCCGCAATGCATAGCTCGCCTGGTACACCAATCGGCTGCAACTGTCCACTCGCATCCAATATCAAAGCCTGTACATTATTTAAAGGCTTTCCGATCAATACGCGTTCTACTTTTCCGTTCTGCGGTTCAATACTATACCAGGTCGCATAGATTGTTGCTTCTGTGGGACCGTAGATATTCTCTAATCGTGTCTGTTTCAGCGTATTGCAGAACGTTTCCGCAAGCGCAGCTGACAAGGCTTCGCCTGCTGCAAACACATATTTAAGCTGGTCCAGCTCTGCTTCCTCAATCTGTACTGCCTGCATAAAAGCACTCAGCATCGATGGCGCAAAGTTAAGGTGAGTAATGCCATGTTGTTCCACTGCACGAAGAATGGCTCTCGGATCTTTCTCTTTTTCCGGAGGCAAGATTACTAACCGTCCCTCGCCAATAAACCAGCCGAATAGTTCTGTCACGGACACATCAAAGGTGAATGCCGTTTTTAAGAGATAGGCATCCTTTGCCTCTAACGGATACGCTTCATCCAGCGCAAATAACGTATTCATCACACTGCGATGCTCAATCTGTACCCCCTTGGGTTGTCCTGTGGAACCCGACGTATAAATCACATAAGCCAGATGGTCTGGTTTGCTGGTTAGATGAACAGTGTTCAAACCAACTTCAAAGTGAGTGTGATCCTCTAACTGGAAATATTCCTCTATTTTGTTGAGATTAATCGTCTCATGAGCGAACGTGATGTCGTTCATCAGATGCTGCTGCGTAAGCAGCAAGCTCGCTCCACTGTCCTCTAGAATGTAACGGTTTCGCTCTTCAGGATGAGCAGGATCAAGCGGCAAGTAAGCTCCTCCGGCTTTCAAAATACCCATGATGCCTATGATCATCTCTAGTGAACGTTCTGCCATGATGCCGACCAATTGATCTGGTCCTACTCCTTTACCTTGCAGCACCCTAGCCAACTGATTCGCGCGACTATTAAGTTCACGATAGGTAAGCTGCTGGTCTTCGAACACAACAGCCACTTGCTCTGACCTGCGTTCAACCCGCTCCTCAAAAAACTGATGAATCGCTTTATCCCGCGGAAAATCCTCATTCGTTGCGTTAAACTGCTCCAGAATCTGTGCCTTTTCATCATCCGTCACCACTTCCAGCGATGCCAGAGGAACGGCAGGGTGATCAGTAATCTCATCGATTAATTGCAAGAAATGTCCCGCCATGCGCTCGATCGTTGACCGATTAAATAATGCGGTAGCGTATTCTAATTCACATACAATGACCGATCCGCTTTCAACCGCTGTCAGCGTCATATCAAACTTGGAAACATGATGGTCATGCTCATACGGTTTCAGCTGTAAGCCTTCGACTTGTTGTTCCGCCTTCTGTGCACCTTGCATCATATTCTGCAGAACAAACATCACGTCAAACACCGGATTTCGGCTTAAATCACGTTCAAGCGGCAATTGATACACTAAGGCTTCAAATGCATACTCTTGATGTGCGTACGCTGCCAAGG
>CAYUSG010000277.1:0-2182 GCA_964447355.1 uncultured Paenibacillaceae bacterium | reverse complement strand
TTCGAACAATTATAGTCAAATATAATGAGCTGTTTGGTAAACAAATAGTCGGTATAAAGCAAGATGTGTTGGATAAGCTGCTAGCACATCCTTGGCAGGGCAATCTAATTGAAATGAGAGACACAATCAAAGCCTTTGTGAAGCATACAAGCGGTCCTTTTATTGATGTTGACGTACTTAAATGGTTGGGCAGTCAAGCCGAATCTGAAACGCCGCTTCAGGAGCACCAGGTTCTTAATTTGAATCAATCGTTGGAACACATTGAACGCGACATCATCCAGAAGGTGCTTGAAGAAGAAGGCATGAATCAAACGAAAGCCGCTGAACGATTAGGCATTAACCGCTCAACCTTATGGCGCAAATTAAAAAATAATGAATAGCTGCTGATAGGCTGTATTGCTCATCATGAAATGAATTCGCTGGTGTGAATCTAGACTTGGACATGATATGATTGGAATAATGAATGGATTGAATCATATATGGCTTATAAATGAGGTATCACAATGATTGAAGTCAGACAATTAACAAAACAGCTCCCCGATAACGGTGAATTTCTGCTCCAGCAAGTGAATCTGGAAGTGAAGCATGGTGAACTGGTAGCGATTCTTGGAGCTAGCGGCAGCGGCAAAAGTACTTTGTTGAAGTGCATGGGGCTGCAGGAATCGTGGACAGAGGGAACGTTGTTCTTCCAAGGTGAAGATATTTTCAAGATGGGGATCAAAGGCAAGCTGCTCATAAGGAAGCAGGTTGCTTTCATAGAGGAGAAGCCTGCGCTTAGTCCGGGTGCTACCGCACATAAACATGTACTCGCAGGCGGCAGACATAAGCGTTCGCTATTGAGACGGTTGACTGGAACGGTATCGAATGAGGAATATGCATCAGCCATGGATCTGCTTCATAAGGTAGGCTTATCGAAGAAGGTCCATGTACCTGCGGGAAAGCTTAGCGGCGGGGAGACGCAGCGGGTCGCTATTGCTAAGGCTTTGGCTCAAGGGGCGAAGGTGATCCTTGCCGATGAGCCCATTTCTGGGGTTGATCCGCAAACGGCACAAGCGATTTTGAAAGATATGAAGTCACTGTGTGAGAAAGAACGCTTAACGTTTATATGCACATTAAGTGATGTTAAAAGTGCTGAACAGCTCGCCACTCGGATTGTGGGGTTGGCCAATAAAGGCATAGCCTTTGATATCACAGGACGCCGATTAACAAGACAGGAGCAAATGAAAATCGGGTTGTGATTATACTTTTACATCATTTTCTAAATCGAACAAAGGTTGGTTGCCTTGCGATTTTGGCCGTAATGTGGTACTGTAGATATAACAAGAAATGAGTGAGCCCGAAATTCACATAGTATAGAGGGTTATTACGATCATTATAACCTTGTATACTATGTGAATTTTTTTCTATATAGAATAAGCTCACGTTAGTAAATTAATATGTTGGAGGTTCAATCCATGCAAACAGGAACAGTTAAATGGTTTAACGCAGAAAAAGGTTTTGGTTTTATCGAAGTTGAAGGCGGTAGCGATGTATTCGTACATTTCAGCGCAATCACTGGCGAAGGTTTCAAAACATTAGACGAAGGTCAACGTGTTGAGTTCAACGTAGTTGAAGGTAACCGCGGTCCTCAAGCTGAAAATGTAGTGAAATTGTAATAATGGAACGTGCTGCCCTTGACCTAGTTGGGGGCAGTTTTGTTTTATCCTTTAATAAGCATATGTTTGTCCCTATAAGCGTAGACATGTATAGGTAAAGCCACGAGTGTCTTTGGCGGCTTGCTTCGCTTTATAAGATGATGCAGGAAACTATGACAAGGAAAGGGCGTGCAGCTAATGTTCTCGAGAAAAAGAACAATAGAGGATTTTCCCGAACAACAAACGGATATCTGGGCATGTACTCAAGAGGATTGCAACTGCTGGATGAGAGACGATTATTCATTTGAAGTGGAGCCGGTCTGCCATGTGTGCCAGTCACCCATGGTTAAAACCACCAAGATGCTTCCGTTACTCGTCAATACGAAACCCGATCAAGGATTTCCTAAAAAGTCTACTACGGCCAAGTAACCCTACCCATTATAGGGCATATGAAAACTGCGTCCGCTGACATTCATCAGCGGACGCAGTTTTTCGTAGTGCGCCACGCATGGCGCGTAGCTAGGCGGTGAAAGTCCGCTATGGGGGCT
>CAYUSG010000276.1:0-2245 GCA_964447355.1 uncultured Paenibacillaceae bacterium | reverse complement strand
TTCTCAATGATTTGTATTGGCGTCCAGTTAGGATCAAGTTTACGCCCCGACACTTCCTCGAGTATTTTTCTAATCTCATCTATATTCCCAAGTGTTTTCTCGATTGCTGGAACATAAAAGCCAGCACGATATCGTTCATGGGCGCGAATAATTTCAACAGTAAGGTCCATTTCTTTGGCAGCGTCGATGAGATCTTGCAAGAAGAAGTCTGCGTAGCTCTTGTTTTTATCCCCATCTGGCGAAGGCACGTCACACAAAGGCAAGCCTAAGTATTGCTCGTACGACGGGTCAACGTTAGCAGGCACCTTTCGAAACACATCAAGATCATCAACAATATGAAGATGTCGGGCCTTGAGCCCACGACGCAATAGCTCGCGAGTAATTACTTCCGCCGTAAGCACCTCGCGTAGGGTACCTAAGTGGTATGTTCCGCTTGGCGAGACGCCGGACGAAACAATAATTTCAGCCTCGCCATGTTCGGCGATAGTTTTTTCGACAATATCATTCAACCACTGCATATGATCGTTATTATACCCTACCGCTGTTAATTACTGAAGAAGAATTAAAGTAAGGTGCACTTTACAAAGGAAGCGCGGCAGATGTTAATGGAAAAGGCACGACATCGCTTGTCTTATCTGTATTGAGAAGTACCGCCAAAACCCTATTTACATTAAACCCTAGACCGGCCATTGGCGGACAACCATAGCTGAGAGAGGCTAACAAATCATCATGCTTGAATGTCTGCACCCTATGATGCCCGCGTTCATCTTGCTTCTGAAACTTTTGTAGCTGCTCTTCGTAACTACTCGCCTCTTCAACAACCTCAAATAACCGCTGGCCTCGAAAGAAACCATAGCCCCTATCCGCTTCTCCACTACCGTCTTGCATTTCCTTGGCAAGCGGAGAGATTGAAACTGGAAACCTACCGACAAATGTAGGCACCGTAAATTTTTTTGCAAGAGTTCTCTTGATGACATCGTAGCCGAACTTGGCCAATTCAAACTCAAGCTGATTCGAAGAGTGGAAGGCATACCCCTCTCTCTTAGCAAGCTTCTCAATTTCCTCCAGCGTAAGGGTACGGATATCAACTTCAAAGTAGTCCTCTAGAATACCCCAAAACGTTACGACCTCAATTGTTCGAGACAGCTCCTCTTTTGCAATTGGATCAACCCACTCCTCCGGCAATCGCATACAGATTTCACTTATAAGTTCCTGAATAAGCCCTAGCATCTGTTCACTTTTTGCGTACGCCCACGTGGCTTCAAGCATGGTGAATTGGATAAGCGCAGGCGACTCGTTTCTAAAGCAATCTCCAACTTGAAATACTTTTTCAAACCCGGCTACTACTAGCTGCTTAAGGTAGTCTTCTAAAGTTCCCCTAAGGTAGAGGTTTTTCTCAAGAGTTCGACTCCGCGTCTCGAAGACATCTGCCGTACCCGCAAATCTTGAAAAAGACATAACTGGTGTATCAACTTCAAGAAAGCCTTCTGATCTAAAGTGATCGCGAATAATACTAATAAAAAGAGATCTCGCCTTCACCATATTTTTCAATTTATCATCGACCATCAGATCAAGTGAGCGTTTATCTAGAGGATTTGCGCCTGCCGTTTTTGCCTTCAGCGCGTTCGAAACATCAGGGCTACCCCTTGAAAGAACTTCCATCTGCCTACAATCAATTGACAGCTGGCCTGACTTTGCGCTTATTGCATCTCCCGCAGCCAAGACGATATCTCCTAGACTAGGAGTATTTAAGTTACGCTCAGACGGAATAATAACTTGTATCTTACCGGTCATATCTAACACGTCACAAAAACAGTAATTTTTCATAGACCTTAAGGCTACTATTCGTCCGGCAATCGATACATTTTCTAAACCTAAAGTTACGTTTGAGACGTAAGTCCTCTGAGTTAGCATCCTATCCATTAAGACTCCCTTCTAGCGATTGATAAATTTCTTTTTTTAGTGCAGCCTTGGTCATTTCATCCATTGACTCAACGCGTTTACGGTCAACCAAAATTTTCATCGGGCTTTTGGATACAACTATAATCCTATTTCCAAGTTCGAGAGCTTCATCTACATTGTGCGTAACAAATACGATAGTCGTTGGTGTTTGACGGCACAGTTCTTTTAAAATTTCCCTAGTATTATGAGCAGTCAAGGCGTCAAGCGAAGCGAACGGTTCGTCCATCAGTATAATATCCGGAAGGCCGACAATGGCTCTAGCCACACCCACCCTTTGCTTCTT
>CAYUSG010000275.1:0-2246 GCA_964447355.1 uncultured Paenibacillaceae bacterium | reverse complement strand
CAAGTCCAAGACGCTGCGCCTTCAGCTTTACAGCATTAACGGTACGTCCGAGATTTTCCGAAATGGATTTAATGCTGATTGACCCCCATTTATCTTGAAGATAAGTAACCTCTTCCTGCGTCCACGTTCTCCCAATGCCCATAAATAACGGTTCACCTCAATCCCCAATGTAACCTCTACTTATTCGTTCTATATCGCTTATACTTGCTGGATGAATAATATAGGCCCTGCCCTCAATACCGACAATAATTTCCCCTTCTAGATCTTTAATGTCTTCTACCAGGCGATCGTATTTGAATGAATTATCTAAAGTCTTCATGAGTGCGACTGTGTTTTTCCTCATTTCTCCATACACTCCCATTCATAAATCACAATGACCCTTTGGACAGTCATTTCCATAAATTTGATTTTCATTTATGTTCTTACGAAATACTCCACGTATTCTGAAGCTATGGCCGATAGTTTTAAGTTTAAATACTTCTTCGGCTGCCTTCTCAGTACCGGCTGTAACCTCAAAATAATGAACAGCTCTAGTTGGTGGAATCTCATACTCAATAATGAATATTGGTTCTTTCATGCTGCTCAGTGAGGAATAGTTAGGATTGTTAAATGTCATCGTTTAAGCCGCCTTCCTAATGGTCCGCTTACGTCCACTATCTCTATGGACAATAACCATTTCTGCAGTTGTGTCACGTTCCACAAACCAGTTATTTGGGTTTAAACCATGATCAATGATTAGAAACTTTTGGCGTCTCGTCGGCTTTTGAGTTTTCTTCAAGATTCACTACCTCCAATGTCTCAACATTCAATATTTCCCCACATGTTTTACATAATCTGCACAAAGTACGATGAACGATTGTGTATGTAAGCAAGAACGATGATCCTTTGCATGACCTACATACTCGATCATGAATCTCTCCTTGGTCGCCCTGGCTTTCTCGTTTTTGCCTTATTCCTTTTCTCCACTTCGCGGTACTCAAGGTGACCGCCCCCTGATACATAATTAGCTTTTGAGAACACCCCGTATTCTCGGCTATCAATCTTCATTTTATTGGCTCTATCAATTACCAGCAGAAGCACTTCATCCACATACCTGTTTAATGCTTCAGCTATTTCGTAAATATCAGCGCCGTCGTTCCACATCGTTTCAAACTGGAATACTTCGCATTCATCCCATACAAAATTGAATTGTTCGCAGGCAATGTATAAGTTCTGTCTTTGAACTAAATTTCTAGAGATCGTAGCCATCTTGGCCAGCGTCCTCTCTTCGCATTTGTTCCGCTTCCCAAGCTAGATCAGCCTGTATCATTTCGATTAATTTGTCGTATGGGATTTCAAAATCATCGTCTTCTCGAATCATTTGGTTTCCTCCTTATCGTCCTGCGGCGGTCTTGGCCGATCATCTCGATAAGTAATGCAGATCCTAAAATTCGGCTTGAGATGGCTGCGCCCGTCTTCGGTAATTGTTCATGAATCCTGTTAGGTGCATAATTGCTATTCATGATGGTCATCATGCCTGGCTGCATGCGATGGTTTAGCAGATGGAATATTTTATCCTCGGCCCACTCCGTGATTTTACTCTTGAACAAATCATCAATCAGCAAGATAGGCACATTCATAAAACGGTACATCACCTCAGATTCACTCTCTTCCGAATCTTTGCGATAGGTTTCACGAATATCTTCGAACAGCTTGTCCTCAGTGATGTATATAGCCCTCTTCTTTATCCGCGTCAGTTCATTTCCGATACAGTGAGTGAGATAGCTTTTCCCAGTACCGTATGCACTTAAATTACGTTCTACTGCTCGCTTCTCATCACCGTAGATATAAACCATGGTTCCTTGCTGCAGAAACACATCAACATCTGTCACCAGTTTCTTACCGATATCAAATGCCTTTCGATTGTCATCGTCGATAGATGCAAAGTGAAACACGCGATCTTGTTCCTGGGGTTTCATCCCCGCAGTAGCATTGTATTTAGCGAAAAGGTGATCCTTGAAACATTCACAAAGAGGGGGCCTGCCAGTAGCAGGGTCCACTTTCAACGCTTGAACCATGATCGGCTCTCCGTTCGGATACTTCATTCCTGAATCTTTCCAAACGAACTCGTTGATCGTCCCTTCGTCATTGCACTTTGAACATTTCACTTGAGGCTTCGTTGAGCTGGTCGAGTTCGTCATCTGAGACTGCGAGAGGCGTGCTGCTCTTGCCTTGATATCTGCCATAATGTCTGCCTTGGTTATCCC
>CAYUSG010000274.1:0-2254 GCA_964447355.1 uncultured Paenibacillaceae bacterium | reverse complement strand
TAGGCCAGCCGATTCAAAACCACCGTGTTTATGTCGTGGATGGGCAAAACCAGCTCGCGCCTGTTGGGGTCATTGGAGAATTATGCGTTGCAGGTGAAGGGCTGGCAAGAGGTTATTTGAACCGTCCGGATCTGACGGCAGAGAAGTTTCTGGACAATCCGTATGTGCCGGGAGAGAGGATGTACCGGACAGGTGACCTTGGCAGATGGCTGCCGGACGGCAACATTGAATACCTTGGCCGAATTGACGATCAAGTGAAAATTCGCGGGTATCGGATCGAACTGGGTGAAGTGGAAAGCAGCTTGCAGAAGCTGGAGAAGGTGAAGGAAGCTGTTGTGATGGTTCATGAGGAACACAATGGCCAAACATCATTGTGCGCTTATGTTGTAGCTGAATCGTCAATATCGGGCCATGCTTTAAGAAATGCATTAGCGCAAAGCTTACCAAGCTACATGATCCCATCCTACTTTGTACAGCTAGAGCAGATGCCGCTGACACCCAACGGTAAAGTAGACAAGCGGGCATTGCCTGCCCCGGATGCGAGCATGTCATCGTCAGCTGCCTACGTAGCTCCGCGGACAGCGGAAGAAGAGGCGCTCGTTAATGCGATGCAAACGGTACTGGGTGCGCCTAAGATTGGTGTTATGGATCATTTCTTTGATCTGGGCGGGGATTCGATCAAGGCCATTCAAATCATCTCCAAACTGCATCAGTCGGGCTATCAAATGGACATGAAGGATTTGTTCGCTTATCCGGTCATAGCAGACATGAGCAGCCGTTTAACATCAGTGCAGCGTCTAGCTGATCAGAGCGAAGTTACAGGCGAGGTGAAGCTGACGCCGATTCAACACTGGTTCTTTGACCGTGACTTGACCGATTCGCATCACTTTAACCAAGCGCTTATGTTGTATCATGAGCAGCGATTTGAACAACCTGCCTTGGAGCAAGCGGTGCAGAAACTCGCTGAACACCATGATGCGCTGCGAATGGTATTCCGCAAGGAAGCAGGAGTGGTGACGGCTTGGAACCGCAGCATCAAGGACGGAGCATTGTACAGCCTTGAGACCGTGGACTTAAGAACGTCTGCGAAAGATACGACAGATGATCAAGTCAATGTTATAGGGGAAACAGAAGAAGTAGCGGCTGCGCTGGATGTTGATGCCAGGTCTCATCACGATCCGATCATCGCCCAAGCGATTCAACAGAAAGCAAACGAGATTCAAGCGAGCTTCGATTTGCAGGCTGGACCGCTGATGAAGCTATGTGTGTTCCAGTGTCCTGACGGTGACCACTTACTTATAGTAATTCACCATTTGGTCGTAGATGGCGTATCATGGCGGATTTTGATTGAAGATCTCATGGCAGGTTATGCTCAAGCCATGAATGGAGAGGCTATCCGCTTACCGCTTAAAACCGATGCTTTCAAGGTATGGGCTGAAGCGTTGTCGGCTTATGCGGTGAGCGAGGCGATGGAGAAGGAACGCGCTTATTGGGAGCATATCGAGCAGTTGCCGATTGCACCGCTACCAAAAGATGAAGCAGCGGATGCAGGGCGGAATGAGGATGCCCAAACCGTCACTGTGGCATGGAGCGAGGCGGAAACGAAAAGCTTGTTAAAACAAGCCCACCGTGCATATAACACCGAAGTCAACGATTTGCTGCTGACCGCATTAGGTATGGCAATTCACCGCTGGACCGGTATGGAGCACATTAAAGTGAATCTAGAGGGTCACGGCAGGGAAGCGATTGTATCGCATGTGGATATCAACCGTACCGTTGGATGGTTTACGAGCCAGTATCCGGTTGTGCTCGAGATGAAAGCGGAGGATGATCTGTCTACTCGCATCAAACGGGTGAAGGAACACCTGCACAATGTGCCGCATAAGGGCATTGGTTACGGCTTGTGGCGCTACTTATCTCAGACGAAGGAAGAAGCGTTTAACGAGACCGCTGAAATAACTATCGGCGACCAATATCCAGAGAACAGCCATAGAGAGATATTGGAGCGTGGCTTACAGGAGCCAGAGATCAGCTTTAACTATCTGGGTCAATTCGACCAAGATGTTCAGAACGCAGGACTAGCGCCTTCACCGTATGACAGTGGCAGAACATTAAGCACAAGACAGCAGCGGCTCAGCATTCTAGATATTAACGGCATGGTGGCCGGGGGAGTCTTAATGCTGACCTTGGGCTATAACGGCCAAGCCTACCATCGCCATACGATGGAACAGTTAGGAGAACTGTTCAAGTCCAG
>CAYUSG010000273.1:0-2287 GCA_964447355.1 uncultured Paenibacillaceae bacterium | reverse complement strand
TATCTATATATTGTGATGTTATGTGCTGTTTTGCTAATTATGAAATTGATTCATAGACAAGAGCAACTTTAGGATTCATCATTAGGGTGAAGGGCATTTCCCTTAAAGGAGATGAGAACATGGAATGGCCGTTGAATAAAACAGAACTAGCGATCATTGAACAAGCTGATTTATTAACGCTGCGTTCAATACGTGAAGTGATTCAGGCCGATTATCAGCAAAAGTTGTTTTCACTTCATCCTGATGAGTGGATTCAAGAAGTTAATGACGTATACGATCAATTGATGAAGAGGACTGTTCGTTTGGCTGAGCAAGCGCTTATGAGCCAAGGGATGGGTCCTCCTCCTGTTTCTTATGTGTTCATTGTGTTTGGCAGTGCGGGGAGGCAGGAACAGACATTATGGAGCGATCAAGATAATGGGCTGATGTATGAAGATCCTGTTGAAGGTATGGATTCATCTAAAGGAACAATGATCCGAGAATACTTTGATCATTTGGCTAAGACCATTAAGCTTTATCTCATTGAGCTTGGCTTTCCGCCATGTGATGGTGAAGTGGTTGCAAGTAATCCATTGTGGTGCAAGCCGTTAATGGAATGGAAGCTGTCGATGGATCAATGGTTTGATGAAGCGAATTGGGAGCATGTCAGATATTTGTTAATTGCAGCGGATGCGAGAACGCTTTATGGTGATGAACGATTATTGACGGAATGGAAAAATTATTTTCAACACTGTGTGAATAAGACGCCGGAAATCGTCAGTCACATGCTGATGAATACATTGAAACACAAAGTGGTCTTGGGTGTTTTTGGTCACTTTTTAAAGGAACAGTATGGAGCGTATGCGGGTGGAATTGATGTGAAATATGGTGCGTATATTCCTTTTGTGAACAGTATTCGCTTGTTATCCGTGCTGTACGAAGCGGATTCTGCCTCTTCAACATTGAAACGTTTAGAACAATTAGAACAGATGCTTTGCTTTGGTAAATCGGATATGGAGCGGATTCATGAGGCGTTTTCTCATATTTTGCAGATTCGTGCGATGGTACCTTATCATATTGAGGACCAATGTTTTGTAGCGAGCGGGGTAGTGAAGGTGGTTGATTTAACAGAAGCGCAGCTTTATCAACTGAAGCAAGCTTTAAGGACAGGGAAATGGCTGCAGAAGCAAGTGAAGATCAAGGTTGGTGAGTTCTTGAAGCGAAGAGGGTGACAAATGGATGGATTATCATAAAAAACCTCTAGGTCTATGGCGGTTGTACCGTGCCGGCGGATTGACGCCAGCGATCACCTCGATGTTCGATATACAAAGTGCTCAGCAGATGGCATTTATTAGATCGGTTATGAAGGGACAGCGGAAAACGTCTTTGTTCAACGTGGCCTTAAAGGATCTAGAGGTGGTTGTGTTTGACCTGGAGACAACGGGCTTTCACCCTTATCAAGGGGATGAAATCCTATCGTTTGGGGGGGTTTTTGCGAAGGGGAGAGAAGTTTACGATAATCAGACTTTCTACAGTCTTGTGAACCCGGGAAGGTCAATTCCTGCTGCAATTGAAGCATTGACGGGTATTTCGAGTGATGAAGCAGCAACTGCCCCGGAGCTTATCGCGGTGTTAAGAGATTTTCTTGAATTTGTGGATAAGCAGGTCTTAATTGCCCATGCAAGCCATCACGATAAGCAGTTTCTTAATGCAGCATTGTGGAGAACATCCAGAGTACAGCTCACCCATCGGGTCATTGATACGATGATGATTGCCAAATGGCTGCACCCAGAGCTAGAAGCATATGGTCTGGATGATGTGCTCAGAATGTATGATATTCCAATTCGACGGCGCCATCACGCGTTGGAGGATGCCTTAATGACAGCACAGCTATGGACACGAATGGTCGATCGCATACTAGACAAACAGGTTACTACTTTAGGGGATCTTTACGCATATTTAAGCCGATATTAATTAGGGTATTTCGATGATTGAGATGGGTTCATAAGGTTTATGATTATGATTAAAGTAACGATAAGCTTTTAATTCATACGGCTCTGAATGTAAGAAGGGGCCGATGATCCAATGTGAGGGGATATCTAACCATGCGGTAGATAAGTCAGCTTTTGAGGGAAGCGCCGCTTGATTAGGATGAGAGTGAAGGAAACCGACAATTCGTTGTCGGTTTTGTTGTGTTTCATATAAACAGGCAATCCATTCATTAGGATCAAATGTGAAGTGCTGCTTAGGTTGATCGGAACAATTCGTAATAGGTCGAAAGGTTTCGACTTGGATCACATGATGTGCA
>CAYUSG010000272.1:0-2338 GCA_964447355.1 uncultured Paenibacillaceae bacterium | reverse complement strand
GCCAAATCCTGTGGGGAAGCGACGACTAGGTTTCTTCTCGGCAAGAATACTGCCAATATAGACAAACCCTTGATTCACAGCATCGGCAAGTGAATGCATAGCTGATGCGAACATAGCACCACTCCCGCTAAAGGTAGCTGCAACACCCTTAGCCCCCGCTAATACACCATTGCCTATCATCGCTACTGCTGATGATTTGTTCCCTTTTTTAATGAGCTGAATGAATGATTCGTGTTGATCTGGTTTTTCCGTAGAAACCCCCCGATTACGAAATAAAACCTTCCATATTATACCTCAAAAAATGAAATACATACATACAAAGCAAATTTGAATCCACTCATAACTGAAGATTTTGAAAAAAACTGAACTAGTAATTTAGCTCAATATGAAACAGATTGTTTGATAAATTTAGTTGCTGGCTGCATGACTACTTTTTGCGCGATTAGGTTTAAACAAGCGGCTAGCCGTCGACAATGATAATTGCAGACATCAAGAT
The DNA here is from genome assembly GCA_964447355.1 of uncultured Paenibacillaceae bacterium. Taxonomy (GTDB): domain Bacteria; phylum Bacillota; class Bacilli; order Paenibacillales; family CAYUSG01; genus CAYUSG01. The sequence continues at coordinate 1,842 of CAYUSG010000272.1, read as the reverse complement.
GAGGCGGTGAAGCCTATGTTTCGAACATTTAGGCGGAAAGAAAAGTCATCTCAATCAACGCATTATACGAAGGCTTCGCCTTCTTTCGGCGATTCGGAGCCAAAGGAAGTTCAACCCATCACAGCAGCAGTTCGCGAGAACACGCAATACATTAAACAGCTGATGGACTCCCCGGCCGACTTAATCATTAGAGAATTCTTTGCAAGCCCAGCTCAAATTCATTGTGCGCTCGTTTATATCGATGGTTTAGTGAATCAAGCGAGGGTTGAAGAATTTGTATTAAAAACAATGCAGTTATGGAAGAATAACCGATCAGAACTCCTGCCTTCAGATGTTGGTCCAAGTGAACAGCTGTACCGCGAAGCTGTAACCCAGGCATTGTCCATCGGTGAACTTAAATTGGCAAAGGATATGGACCGCGCTGTAGGCGATTTATTGACCGGAGATACAATAGTTTTCATAGAGGGGAAGCAGACGGCGATTGTGCTTGGGACCAAAGGATGGTCCGAACGATCTGTAGAGGAGCCGGTGACTGAGGCCGTCATAAGAGGTCCGCGTGATGGGTTTAATGAGAATATTCGAACGAATACGGCCTTGATTCGAAGAAGATTGAAGGATCCTAATTTGCGCTTTGACCATTATAAAATCGGGAGAAGAGCCAAGCTGGATCTTAGCTTGGTGTATATAGACGGCATTGTGAACCCAGACTTAGTGAAAGAAGTGAAGCGACGATTAGAGACCATTGATGTGGACGATGCGCCGGAATCCGGTTTTATTGAGCAGTGGATCGAGGACAGCTTTCTGTCGCCTTTTCCACAGATGCAGAATACAGAGCGTCCAGATAAAGTGTCTACAGCGGTAGTTCAGGGGAAAGTGGCCATTTTGATAGATTGCACCCCTTTTGCTTTAGTCTTCCCAGTGACGATATCTATGCAGTTTCACTCGGCAGAGGATTTTGCCGAACGCTGGCAGATGGCAACCCTTATTCGCGGATTACGTTATCTGGCTGCTTTTATAGCTGTATTCCTGCCTGGATTATATATCGCGCTGGTGGAATACCACCAAGGCATGATACCTTCAGACTTGGCCTTTTCCATTGCGGCGACCCGTGAGGGCGTACCGTTTCCCGCTTTTCTTGAAGCTGCCTTGATGGAAATTACTTTAGAAATATTGCGAGAAGCCGGAATCCGATTGCCGAAACCGATTGGACAGACCATCGGTATTGTAGGCGGTTTAGTCATCGGTGAAGCAGCGGTTACAGCTGGTATAGTTAGTCCCATTATGGTCATTGTGGTTGCTTTGACGGCTGTATCGTCCTTTGCGCTTCCAACTTATAATTTTGGGATTTCCCTCCGTATTATTCGTTTTGCGATCATGATGGCCGCTGCGCTCTTCGGTTTCTACGGCTTAGTTCTTGTCTATATTATGATTAATATTCATCTTGTTAATCTTAAGAGCTTTGGAGTGCCTTACTCCACACCTTTTGCACCTGCAATGATTAGGGACTTCAAGGATTTATTATTACGTGCGCCAATGACTTCGGTGAACAAAAGGCCGGAAATGCTGAAAACCTTAGACAAAACTCGAAGTGATTTGGAAGGTGAGGAATAGCGATGAGACCGTTTGATTATGCGGATAATAGGATTGATGGAAAGGAACTGGCCATCACAGTTGCTTCGACGATGACGGGAGTAGCCATCCTAACTTTACCAAGGTTGCTCGCAGGAACCTCGCTGGGCCTTGATGGCTTGATTTCCTTACTCCTTGGGGGTCTATTCTTTGGAACTTTTGCGTTCATATCTGCAAAACTGGCTTCAAGTTTTCCGCAACACAATGTATTTG
>CAYUSG010000271.1:0-2354 GCA_964447355.1 uncultured Paenibacillaceae bacterium | reverse complement strand
TCATTAATCTCATTAAATATATTCATTTGATTGGTTTGGCGTATTCGTCGGTTGTTCAAACATTATTAGTGGCAGTACCAGTGTAGCTACACCACCCGTAAACTTCGGTAAGCGGTAAGCCATACCCCACCTATCGTTGCAAAAAACACTTGGACTGCACTAATACCAGAGACTTCATGTGCTGCGAATGCAGTAAAACCCAATTAGAAATATAACGATGATGAAACTCATGTCCACTAGGGTACCCTCCTTTGTAAAAGGAAAGCCCTAGTGAACAAGCTTCCCTTTTGCATTTTTATGCCTTTTTAATCCAGAATTTAAATACGTTGTCCGCTTCCTCGAATTTTACAAGTTCATGTCCGCCAGCCTTTGCCCAGGCCGATAAGTCAGCCTTAGCCCCTTTATCCGTTGTATGAATTTCTAGTACTTCGCCAGAGGCAAGTTCATTGATCGCTTTTTTTGTTTTTACAATTGGCATTGGGCACGCCAAGCCTTTAGCATCCAATACGTTTACTGCTTCCATTGTCATTTCCCCCTAAAGATTAATTATTTAATGTTATTCATTATTATCGAACCGCACAGCGATTCGGACCAATTTCCATTTCACGCTGCTGCTCATCATTCGGTGTTATTTTACCCATATTGGTTTGACGAATCTCCTGATAAGCGTTCGGTTGAGGTGGTAAATTCTCGGTTACCAATGCTCTGAATTCTTGTTCGTCACTCATATTTAATCCATGGTTGTTCATAAACAAGGCTCCTAGTCGTTCAGATACACTGCCATCTTCATTCAATTCATCAATGATCATGAAATGAGCCGGCAAAACGATAAGCTCGTCAGAAAGTGCTCTATAACGGGAATATAAGCTTTCTCGAAGGTCAGTGACCCAATCTTCTGCCATTCCAGCTAAGTCTGGTCTTCCAATGGAATCAATGAACAGAATATCACCAGACAAAAGAAATTGTTCATCCACGATAAAAGATGTTGAACCAATGGTATGACCGGGTGTATACAGTGCGTGGATATGGATAGTAGTCTCCCCAATAGAAACTTGATTACCATCCTCCAAATGACTATATTCGAACGTTACTTCTTCAGCATCTTTTGGCGGCAGCCAGTAAGCAGCACCTGTGATTTCTGCAATTTTTCTGCCACCAGAGATGTGATCCGCATGAAGATGAGTATCAAAGACATGTGTGATCTTTACACCTAATTCGTTTGCAAAATCAATATACGTGTCGGTCATTCGTGTCGCATCGATGATGGCCGCTTCACCTTGTGATATAATCATGTAGGAAAGGCATCCTTTACCTATACGTACAAATTGATATATTTCACCGCCTCCGGATAAGTCACCCGCTTTAACAGGTTCTAGATGTTCACTCCATGCCTTCATTCCACCTTGAAGATAAGCCACCTTATTAAGTCCTGCCTCCACAAGCATTTCAGCTACCATGATGGATGAGCCTTCTTTGGCGCAAACCACCAAGATGTCTTGATCCTGAGGAAGCTGTGATAAGATTTCCTCAACCCCATCTAGTAATTCAAAATATGGAATGTTCAAATATTTGAAATGATGACCTTCTATTTTCCAATCATTGAAATCAGCTTGATTGCGAACATCTAATACAAATAATGATTCCTTATTAAACACCTTTTGCGTTACCTCTTTAGCATGCATTGCTTTTACTGTCACTTCATTCCCCTCCATCTATGATTGTCTTAGGTTTATAACTTCTCTGTTGATCCCTTCCACTGGCTCATACCAGGAACAACGTTAAACACTTTAGTAAATCCAAGCTGGCTTAACTTCTGAGCTGCAAGATCACTGCGGCTTCCTGAACGGCAAATCACATATATTTCATCTTCTTTATTGAGCTGTTCGAATTTGTCTTCAAGTTCGCCTAGTGGTAAGCAAAGGGAACCTGGAATATGATTAAAGGCGAACTCTGCCTCTTCTCTCACGTCAATAATGACAACCCCGCTTCCAGACCGTTTTTGCTCAAGTATTTCATTGGTCACAACGTTTGGATGCTTCGGACCGTCAGAAGGATCTTCAATAGCTTTTCGAATATAGTGCTTTAATACATCGCCATCTTCTTGCGTGCCAAGATATTGGTGGCCTGTTGATTCAGACCATGCTTTGAGATCTGCTTTAGATCCCTTATCTGTGGCTTGAACCTCTAAGACTTGGCCTGCTTTCATTGAACTGATTTGTTTTTTTGTTCGCACTATCGGCATTGGACATGCAAGACCTTTTGCATCCAATACGACATCTGTTTTTATAGTGTTCATTACGGTTTGACCTCCTTCAAATATCTATACATGTATGGGTATATTTAAGGATAAAAAA
>CAYUSG010000270.1:0-2368 GCA_964447355.1 uncultured Paenibacillaceae bacterium | reverse complement strand
GTTAAATATTAACGAAATCCCTTACATGCCGCAACTGATAAAGTTTACATCCGAGTTTTAGCCCATCAGTCAAAGCTATTTTCAATGAATAGCCAGGGCATACCTATGGGAAGAATAATCCAGAAGTAAAAATAACTGAGGGGGTCTATAAAAATGCAAAACCGATTGTTGACACCAACTGAAGCAGTAATCCAACAGCCAATGATGAACTCAAACCCTGTAATACAACACAACACCAGCACTTTACCTGACTTCTCATTGCCAAAACCTTTAACACCATCATCCACAATGGCAATTTCTTTATATCAAACCAATCTGCCTACAACGCAGGCATATGCCGATAACATTTACGGAAATGGCTATGAAGCAAACAAAGCTGTGGATGACGACGTAAATAACACTTACTTCTGCTCCCTTTTTACCCATGCCAAATTAACATTAGATTTCACCGACTTTACTAATAGGTACCCCATTTACATAAAAGGTATCGCTTTGAAGTCTTGGGCACATTTCGATACGACTATTGAATACCAAATATTCGGTATGGAGGAAGGTACGAATCACTTCGTTCCGATTAGTAATGTAGAAAGCAGATTTGTTCAAAACTGGTCACAGGCACCTAAATATTTGCCTCCTGTTTTAATACCTTATCCAGCAAGCTCTAAAAGGTATGTGGCTATAGAAATTCATTGCAGGGACTTAAATTCTCTGTCTCGTATCATGATATTTGACATTCAAAGACTAGAATAGCTTCGATGTAAATTTCAAGGGCTGCCCAAAGTCAATGTTTCGACTTTAGGAGCCCTTTTGAATTTCAAAAGGTCACAACTGTAATTCCAATCATGCTCATCCATTTCTTCTCCAAGCTTCCGCATTCAGTTCGTTGTTAATCGCCGCAGCTACAATTACACCCATAGAAGCAGCAGCAATCGCCTGATGCAATCGTGTTGTCGCATCCCCAGCGCTATAGACACCCGGAATGTTCGTTTTCCCCATTTCATCAACAACCACCTCTCCCGCTTCTGAGATGTGGCATCCGATGTGTTGAGGCAAGTCCGATCCTGTAACCAGCTTCGGTTTAAAAAAGATTCCCCTGCAAGGAATGATCGTCCCATCTTCGAGAACAACTTGACGTACAATCCCTTCACTCGAATCAATACTCCGAATTGGAGAACTGAAAACAGGTACATTATGCTGCTCCAGTTCCTCAAGTTCAGCATGCGTCAACCCATCGGGACCGTTAGTACAAATGGTAAAATGTCGCGTCCATCCCGATACAATCGGAGCGAAATGCATCAATTCAGCACCCTGATTGATAATAACCAGCGGCTCATCTCTTAATTCCCAGCCGTCGCAATACGGACAGACAAAAGCGCTTCTACCGTACACTTCCGCCAGCCCAGGAATGTCCAGCTCCAGATCCTTCATGCCGACGGCGAACAGCAGTTTTTTGCTCATAAAGGAATGACCTTGCCTGGTCCCTATTCGGAATTGACCATCCGTTCCATCTATCGAAATGACCGTATCACTTACGAAAGACACGGAAGGATAGGCACTGATCTCTTCCTTAGCAATACGTCTGAATTCACTTGGACTAATTCCGTCACGGGTAAGATATCCGTGGATCTCGCGTGTCACGGCGTTGCGTGGTTTCCCTTCATCAATAACTGCTACATTCTTCCTCGCTCGCCCCAGTACAAGAGCTGCGTTCAATCCAGCTGGGCCGCCACCTATAATGATGACATCAACATGTTTCATATCCATCTTCACATCAACCTCCATAGATCTATAATATCCATAATTAATGTACAAGAAGTTACTTCTTCTTGTTAACCTTTCAGTTGCAGCTTTTGGCAGCCATATCCAATACGGATTGGATCGTGTGCTCACTCAAATATTGATGCAGGTGCTGTTCTGCACCATTCATCACCTTCTTTATCAGACACTCACAATCACTTGAATCTTGCTGTTGCTGTTGATCCGCCCCGTCGACTATCAACCGATGTTGACGTGAATTCGAATTGGAACATTCGAATAGCTGCTGCCTTCCTTCAATCACTTGAATGACATCAAGGAAAGTAATCTGTTCGGCTGACCGTGCAAGCTCATAACCACCGTTCACCCCTGGAACGGCACGAACGATACCATCCTGCCTCAGCTTAGACATAATTTTGGACAAATAACTTTCCGAAACGCCAAGTGTCGAAGCTAATTCCTTAATCCCCACATTACCGCCATGTTCCGAACGCCCCAAATGTAATAAAGCATGCAGCGCATAATCTGTACTTTTAGAAAATTGCATGAAACCATCACCCTTTTTTATTATGGATCTGTAATATCTATATTAGACGATTTATTTATATTTTGC
>CAYUSG010000269.1:0-2416 GCA_964447355.1 uncultured Paenibacillaceae bacterium | reverse complement strand
AATATTGCTGGTCAGCATATATTAATAAACTCATAAATCCAAAGGGGTTGTTATTCGTGAAGAAAAATTTATCAAAAGTAAAATTAATTATACCATTTGTAATCATAATGAGTCTGATTATGAGTACAGCATACGCCACGAATTCATACACTGGAAGTGACAACGTTATCCCAACGGATTTATTGCAGAAAAGCGAAAAGTTTAGAACTGAGTTAGGATTTGACTCTTCCGCTGAAACTATTAAAAACATTTATCTCAGTCAAAAAAAACTAAGATATGGGGTCGTTATGGCAGATCAAGAATTACAAGAACTTAATAAGCGGAAAGAGTTGATTGATCGTGGTAAAAAAATTAGAGATGAGTTGTTGACAAAGCAATATGCAGATAATTTCGGTGGGATGTATTTTGATCACTTATTAAATAATGGAACACTCCGAATAGGTATAGTTGATTTACCAAATCATATGGAACAGACAGTACAGATAGGCAATTATTTTGATAGCGTAGATCATGTTGATTTTTTTAATGTAGCCTATCCGATTGCTTTGCTTCAATCTGTACAAGAACAACTCTACGAACTTTCCAGTAAGCAAGTTCACAGGATCAGCTACAGTGAAATTTCCATACCTCATAATAAGATCCAAGTGTACTTGACTCCTGAAAATGCTGATTTAATGAATGTTATTAAAGGCAAGTTTAACCCTGATTACTTTGTATTCAATATTGACGCTAAAAATATCGTGGAAAATACGAGCAGAACGAGTGCTTATAACCCACTTTGGGGTGGAATCAAAATTGTAAATACTACAATAGGTGGAGGAATATGTACCGGAGCTTTCAGCGCGAAAGATTCTGGAGGAGGGTATTATTACTTAACTGCAGGGCATTGCGGGGCTGTAGGGGACACTTTTACACAAGGCGGGAATACTATAGGTACCGTTGATTCTACTTATGGGACTGGAGGGTTTGGCGTTGACGTCCTTATGATCGGAATTAGTTCTTCAGAGGCCTCCAGCAGCGTATATGATGAAAATGCTAACTTTAATAATGAGTTGGCAGTAAGTGGATGGGAATCAATTGGCGGTGGTGTGGTTGGTGAGACCGTATGTTTTTCGGGAGTCACGACTAACCAAGTAGTTTGTGGTACTTTAGTTGGAATAGGTGCCTACGGCCAAAGAACAAGTTCTATTACTACTGTTGCTGGCGGTGATAGTGGCTCCCCGGTGTACAACCCTGATTATATGACAAGTGGAGCTTATGCAGAAGGCATTGTAAAGGGATTTCTTTATGTTGACCATAAGATGATCTACTCTGAAATAGGCAAAGCATTAGATGTTCTAGGCCTGTCAGAATTAATTTGGGAATAAAATGATTTCGTTTTGATTAAGGGGCGATTCATAAGAAGGAACCGTCCCTGATTTTATTTGAACCATGAATGAGCTATACGGTAAAACAATTGCAAGAAATATTAAGGAGGTAAGGATTATTGGTGAAGATTTACTTTGAAAATAACATAAAAACATTAATTAGAAAATAACGTCAATATATTATGAGGTGATGACGATGAAAAAAATGATTTTATTGATTTTTGCGGGAATCTTATTTTTTGGAATATTGACGGCCTTTTCCAGCGGGATGATACAAGTAAAACCCGTTGATCTTATTTTTTCTTTTCATGGTCATGAAAAGAAAGTGTCGGAGGAATACAAGGCATTCGAGTATAACGATCATGTTTATGTGCCTATCCGTTTTATCAGCGATAATTTGAATTTGGCTATCGCTTATCATAGCGATGAAAGGAAAATATCCGTGGGTGGCCCGGATGAACAGACGCTGCTATCCGCAAACAGCGCCGGCATCGACAGCGGAAGTTGGAACCTAAGTATTCATAGCGACAAAAAACAATATCATGAAAACGAACCAATGCATGTGTGGGCTGAACTGCGGAATACAGGAAATGAGAGTGCGGAAATCATCGGTTGCGAACCCTTGTTAGCTTTTATGATTGAAGATGCAGACCAGGCTGCATCCGGGGAGATCATTTATACCATTGCTAAACCGTATCATTTCGGTGCGAATGATCAAATGCAAAGACCGATGCCTGTTTCCTTGATTCCCACTTATAAATATGAAAAGAAAACAGGCGAATATCCGTTAAGCGAGGTGGAATATAACCGTTTTATCAATTCAGACCCCCATCCGTTTATGCTGCCGAAAGGAACGTATACTATTTCGGTCTCCGTTGAAGATGGAACGGATTCTCTCGATTCTGTTTTGCGATCATCAATTGACATTTCGGTTCAATAACCGGCTATGTCGTTTGATCGCTACAACATCCATTTCCGATCCAGATTGCGGTATTGCAGCGCTTCGGCCAAATGCTCCGTTAAAATAGGCTCCGAGCCTTCGATATCCG
>CAYUSG010000268.1:0-2420 GCA_964447355.1 uncultured Paenibacillaceae bacterium | reverse complement strand
AGATCCATGCATATGAAATTTAAAGAAGCTGTGGCAAGATTGTTATCGCCTATTCTATGACATTATTTTGGCTCCTTTATTTATGATGATTGTAAATATGTTAAATGAAATAAATGTATGAGGGAACGGAAATTGTAATTTGACAGAAATAAGTTGCCGTCCTTATAATACATATAGGGGTATTGGTACTTTGAGAATGTTGTCTTGAAATTTTTGTGTAAGAAATCTTGATGGGTTATAATATACCTATACATGTATAAGATAGGGGGGCGTTAACATGTCTACTCAATATGATGATGGTGTAAAGCGAAGACTTCGGCGGGTTGAAGGACAGGTACGCGGTGTGCTCAAAATGATGGAAGAGGAAAAAAACTGCAAGGATGTTGTCAGCCAGCTTTCGGCTGTACGCAGTGCAGTGGACAAGGCTATTGCGTATGTTGTTGCTGTGAATTTGGAAAAGTGCATTCTAGAGGAGAAAGAATTAGGTAATGATACTGGAAAAGTAGTTCAAGAAGCAGTAGAGCTTTTAATCAAAAGCAGATGAAACGAATTCAAGCGTACAAAACACGATACAAGCTGAGAAATCAGCTAACCGGTGGGGTTATCTCATCGGTTTTTTCTTTATAAAACCTTAACATTTCTAAGTTAGGATGAAAAGAATATACCAATCAATTGATTTTATGACATAGGATGTGCTAATGATGAAGGGCAAAACGATTCTTGTTATAGAAGATGACGCAAAAATACGACAATTGATCAAGATCTATCTTGAAAAGGAAGGCTACGAAGTTTATACAGCCGAAGATGGACACCAGGGGGCGGAGCACTTTGAAGACATTGACCCTTGTTTTGTGATCATGGATTTGATGCTTCCACGTATAAATGGAGAAGCTTTATGTCAGTGGATTAGGGAGGAGCAAGAAAGCGATATTCCCATCATCATGCTCACAGCCAAAGTGGATGAGGCTTCCAAGATTAATGGGTTGAAAATGGGGGCTGACGATTATATCACTAAACCATTCAGCCCGCAGGAGCTGGTCGTTAGAGTTGAAACGGTTCTGAGACGTACAGCTAATCGGTGCAGTAAAATCAGCTTCCGAGGGCTTACAATTAAACCATTAAAACGAGAAGTGAAAGTTAACGGCACATCCATAGCTCTGACACAACATGAATTTAATCTATTGTATTTTCTAATGAGACATCCCAACCAGATTCTGACAAGAGAACAAATTCTAGAAGAGCTTTATCCGAATGAGGAACGTTCTGTCATCGATCGAACTGTGGATGTTCATGTGAGTAAGCTTCGCGAAAAGATCGAGGGACACGAAGGAGCACATCCATTTATCAAGACCATAAGAGGAATGGGGTATCGCTTTAATGCCAATTAAACAATGGATGTTCTGGAGAAAACATCTAACTTGGAAACTTATTCTAGTGAATGCTCTAGTGATTTCAGTAGTCATTTGGTTGGCGGGTGTTTCTGTGAAGGATTTTGCTTGTCTCATTGTAGGCCAGTATGAACTTGTAGGTGATGAGAAAAGTCAATTTTTTAATAATACCATGCATTTCTATTTGATACGCGCAAGTTTTCTAGCCATCTTGGTTGCTGCAATAGTACACTATGTGTTCATCAGAAAGCTACTATCTCCATTACTTGAATTGAAAAAGTCAACACAATCACTTATTGAGGGCAAGTATCCAGATCCTACAAAGGTGAGAACTGTAGATGAAATTGGACAGCTTACAGAACACTTTAATGAACTAACCAAGACACTTCAACAATCAGAAGCGCATCGCAACCGACTGCTTACTAATATTTCACACGAACTAAGAACGCCTTTAAGTAATTTAAATGGGTATCTAGAGGCGCTTTCCACAGGGGTCATTCAAGGAAGTACGGATATATACCAATCCCTATTGGAGGAATCTCAGCGTATGACTAATCTGGTGGAACAAATTCATGAATTAACGGTTTGGGAAGCTAGAAAAAAGCATGATATTATAATGTCTCAGATTGAAATTAAAGATATTATGATGCGCTCCATTCAAGTATTCGAATTAGAGTGCAGCAGCCAAGATATCCAAGTTAGCAGATCTATACAGCCATGTATTCTGCAAGGAGAAGAGAATGCATTACGACAAGTTCTAGATAATTTAATAAAGAATGCTTTGGTTTACAACACTGGCAAAACTATATCAGTGGTGGGTAAGATGATAGAGAACAAATACCGTATCATGATTACAAATAAGGGCCAAGCTATTCCACAAGAAGCTGCAAGCCTAGTCTTTGAACGATTCTATCGGGTGGATTCTTCGAGACATAGGGAAGCTAACGCTAGTGGAACAGGTATAGGGCTTGCTATTGTGAAAGAAATCGCTGTGCAGCATGGCGGACAAGTAGGTTTAGATACGGATGGGGG
>CAYUSG010000267.1:0-2426 GCA_964447355.1 uncultured Paenibacillaceae bacterium | reverse complement strand
AATCTCGGACGTACCGTTAATGCTGTAAAGCTGAAGGCGCAGCGTCTTGGACTTGGTGATGCACGTTTTGAATCTGAATATGTGAGTTTGAATCAATTAGCAGTGGGACTTGGTGTCTGCTATAGCAAGGTGAAGTATTGGTTTAACGAATACAATCTGCCAGCTAAAAGGAAAATATTTTGCCAGAAAGCCAGGGTGCTAGTAATCAAAATCGATGACTTCTGGGAGTGGGCTGTAGATCATAAAGAACGGTTGAATCTAACTAAGATGGAACCGCTAGTTTTAGGACCTGAGCCCGACTGGGTCAAAGAAAAGCGAAAAGCAGATATCTTAAAGCAAAACAAAACCCATCGCTGGGAAGATTGGACCGAGCAGGAAGACAGACAGCTAATTGCACTAGTGAATGCGTACCGCTACACATATCCCGAAATCTCGCAGATGTTGAATCGATCTGCAACAGCAGTAAAAAGAAGACTCTATGATTTGGGTGTTAAAGCTCGGCCGGTACGTTTGAATAACCATATCAAATGGACCCAAGAAGAAACGGAACAGCTTATCGAAATGGCTGTGAAAGGTTACGGGTATAACACGATAGCTGAAAAGCTTGGAAAAAGCGAATTAGGTGTAAGAGGCAAACTTGAGAGGATGAGCTTCGACTTCAAACATCGTAAATTACCTGGACAAGAGGTGATCTGATATGAAGCAGCATGATGTAATAAACAACCCACAGCACTATACACAGGGCGGTTTAGAGGTCATTGATATTATGAAATCCAAAATGACTACAGAAGAATTTAAAGGCTACCTACTCGGGAACGTGTGGAAATATACATTCAGATATAAGCACAAGAACGGGATCGAGGATTTAAAGAAAGCACAGTGGTACTTAAGAAAGTTGATTGAGATTAACGAGGGTACAAGCAATGATCAGGATGAACATTGAAAGTGAATCTAAAAGGATTAAAGGCGTAGCTGTACTGTTTGAAAATGACGATGATTTGAAGGATTACATTATAGATTCGTTACAAAAAAGCAACAGGATTATGAGGGCGCAATTATCGACTTTGACAAAGGTCGAAGATCGCAAGGATGAGCTAGTTGAGGACAAGAATCAAATGGTCCTGGATGAAATTATTCCATTGGTCTAAGGAGGTAACAAGAGGGGTGAAACCCTATACGGCCTCCATTCCCTACGGTCATTAAGATGATTCAGTCGATTGATGGCACCTGACGCTGCAAAAAATAAGAGAGGATGAAAAGCATGATTAATGAGAAAGAGCTTTGTAAGCAAATTAAGAAATCAGCAAAGATCGGACTTATATGGACTATTCAAGAGGGGATGAACTACATCACTAATCGTCATTGGGCTGTTAGATATCGTGAGGTTCCACGTGATGTGTTGGTAGCGTTGTTCTCTGTATTTGCACAGCTTCCAGAGGAAGGACAGACATTAAACTTCACATTTGGACAGACTGTTGAAACCAATGTGAACGTGAAGCGAGTGTTTGACGAAAGCAACGATAACGACGTGAAAGGAAAAGTCACAAGCTATCTGTCAGACAGTTATGGTCCATATATGGTGCGGATTATCAATAGCGACAAAGGGTTTATTTATATCAAGGACGATTACATGAAGATGGTGGGGGACGAAGAGCCACTTTGTAAAGGCATAAACACACCAGTTTCATTCTGTGACAATAATTTTATTATCCTTCCAGTTCGTGTATCTAACAATAACGACAATACACTCCATGATCTGATAGCAGTTTAGGTTTTGCCGCAGGCCTTCGTTCCGACCGAAATACTCAGCGTAGCGGAGGCCGTAAAAGATTATTTAGGAGGTAACAAGAGGGATGAAATGTTGGTGGGTATCAGATGCAAGTTATGACTGGCAACAAATTATTTTTGCTGATACAAAGCATGAAGCTATATATCAATCTGATGGCTATGAAAATGGTTCTGAATACATCGAAATGAGAGCAAGGCGTAAGAAAGAATGGGACAAATACGCTGAACAAGGTTTCGTACCTAAAGAGGTGTTACTTGAAGATGGATGGTGGTTTGAATGCTACGGATATAACGAGAACGGAAGACGGTGCTGGAAACATTTAACCATTGATGATAAGCCTCTTGTAGTAGATAACAAGGTTTACTGTAATCAAGAGTGCTGTGATCGGAGTAAAGTGAGTGCTTAAAGTTTTTGCCGAAGGCCTTCGCTCGACAGCATACGCTTAACGAAGTGGAGGCCGTAAAAGATTATTTAGGAGGTATTCCCATGAATAGCAAGACATTAGATATTAAGGAATGTCCAACATGTCACGGAATCGGAGAAGTCACATTAACCGCTATGCGACAACCAGACGAGTACGAGAATGTCCCATGTCCAGAATGTGTTAAGGAGGAAGGTCATGAAGCCATTAACGGAT
>CAYUSG010000266.1:0-2452 GCA_964447355.1 uncultured Paenibacillaceae bacterium | reverse complement strand
CTGAACGTTATACGAAACATTGAAGTAAAAAGTAACACCATAAGGAGATAATGATTTATAATAAAGGTAACTATTGATGAAGCAGGAGGGGACACAATGAGCATCAAAGAAGAAATAATAAAAATCATTAAAGATATGCCTGAAACCGTAACTATTGAGGATATCATGCAAAAATTGTACGTACGTGCGAAGATTGAGGCTGGTTTAAACGAATTAAATGAGGGCAAGGGGATACCTCATGAAGAAGCAATGGAGAGAATGTCTAAATGGCTAAACTAATATGGTCTCCAAAATCCCTTCAGGATTTGGAACTAATTTTTGAGTTTATTGCAACGGATTCAAGGGACTATGCACGGATTTTTATTAACAAAATCGTTGAAATATCAATAAAAATACCCGAATTTCCATTGTCGGGCAGAGTTGTCCCTGAATACCAGGAAGATGATATTCGAGAAAAGATATACAAAAGTTACCGTATTATTTATAGAATTCGGCCAGATGAAAAAATCGAAATTGTTACTGTGTTTCATCAAGCGCAAATATTAACTGAAGATAACTTACAATGACATCATGTATTCTCTAGTGGGAACAATGATGTTTTTTTGTGGGTATTTCAAGCATGCTTCGTATAACCTAGATTCCCGCCAACTCATAACGAGGTTGGCGGCTCGATACCCATGCTGATGTAGATTTCCTTCTGCTTCTCTAATAGTTCTCCGACTCGGAGTTTTTGACCTGGCTCTTCAAAGCATTCAATGACGTCTAACTTATCCAGAAGGCCTTGCATCGTATACGACTTAAATAGATCTGCATCCTGCATTTGTTTTTTAATATAGGAAAGATAAATGAGAGCCACGAATTCAACAAACAACTTTCCGTCTAAGCTTTGCTCGGAGGAAACTAATGTGCGTCGCATGTTGAGCCGCTCCTTTAAATTGCCAAAAGCTTTCTCCACCACGTCTTTGTTTCGGTATAGCTCTAGCGCGGTGACAGCATCCATTTTTTCATTCGTCATTAAAGCAAAATAACCATAATACCTCTTGGCTTTTGCAACAGCTTCTTCTTTGACGGTAACCTTGGCTCCACGCTTCGGTGTGACCTTGACTTCAAAATACTTCTTGTACAGCGTCTCGTGCTCTGGCACTCTGCGACCAGACTCCAATTCTTGCCTTAAACCGATTAACTTACGATCAAACGCTTTTTCATCCTCGGCTGCTTTGTCGATGTTGTAGTAGTAGTGAATGTACATGCGGCGGGGTTCCGTAATGGTATCCCTTTTATAGGGGCGGTATTCGGAATAACTCCATTGCGCCTGCACGGTGTGGCAGTAGAGCTCGTATTGTTCATTGTAGTGTTCAAATGTTCGAAAGCTATCGTAGATTTCATCCAATTCCTTGCGGATCACAGATAGCGACATTTTAGCCGAGATCAGAAATTTTATGTGTGTTTTAAAAAGAGCATTGATGTTGCTCTCACTGTAAAACCCTCGATCCATGACTAGCTTAATCTTGGAGAAACCGAGAGTAGAAAACTCCGCGAGTAAATGCGTAAGGGTCTTCGCGTCAGGTATGTTCCCTGCCAGTTTACGGTAATAAAACGGCAGGTTGGAGGTTTCTCCAAACACTAGCGCCAAATTCAGTTGAGCCAAGGGATCGCCTTCCTTATTACGACCATATTGGACTTGGCGCAGTCCTTCGGAATAACTGGAGATGGACGTGATGTCGTAAGCCCAGAATTCTTTGTCCATTCTCCGCTTTCCTTGCAAGCGAAAAAATTGGTTTTTTGCCTCTTCCGTGATGGAAGCAAAGATTTCGCTGCTGCGCTGGGATGAAATGTTTTTGCCGTAAGGATGCTTATGTAGATGGCTCCATTTCTCAAAGCGATAAAGCGGATTCTTATCCTCGAGAATAAGGTAATATACCAGGGATAAGATCTGCTTCTCCATACTTGGGAAGCATTGCTTCAAGTCTTGGGCAATGCCGAGTTTCTCGCCGATTGCATCCAAGAGATACGTCGCGCCATAGAAACTTCTTGTGGTACGAGTGGATGGAACGGGTCCTCTTTTCACATCAGCAGGAGTATCTTGCCTTTTCCGACCTCTGCCGTCAGTTGAGATGATGGCTCCTGTTTCGCTATCCACACGACCTATGAGTTTACGTTTTGCACGGGATTGCTTCTTCTCCTTGTCCCAATACGAAATGGATTCATAGGCGTAAGTAATCCCGGAACGTTTATCTTTTTGATATACAATTGTAGCCATTTTCTCCTCACCTCGTTATGTATATTATAACACATAACGAGGTTATATGGAAGAAAAAAACGACTTAAATCCCAATGTTTACACGGGTTTCAGTCGCTTAAATTCAGAACCTCGTTATGTTTCGGCGGGAATCCAGGATAGATAGAATGTCACTTTTAGAGATTTTACGCAAGAGTGGATCTGAAGGAGATG
>CAYUSG010000265.1:0-2478 GCA_964447355.1 uncultured Paenibacillaceae bacterium | reverse complement strand
AATCTACACTAAGTGTTACAATAATTAACTATTGATGAGGTATGATGTGTAATGGAAAAAATTAAATGTGCAATTTATGCTAGGGTTTCAACCGATCGTCAAGGTGATTCAATCGAAAACCAGGTTGACCAGGCAACGGAATACATTAACCGTATGGGTGAAAATATTGATACCGAGGACATTATTACCTATAAGGACGAAGCAGTATCTGGTTACTATACCAGTGTATTTGATCGAAAAGAAATGAAGCAAGCGATCCAAGATGCTAAGGATGGAAAATTTAAAATTCTTGTGTTCAAAGAGGTTAGTAGGGTCGGAAGAGATAAGCAAGAAAACCCAGCCATCATTGGTATGTTTGAGCAGTATGGAATTAGGGTCATAGCAATCAATGACAACTATGATTCTTTGAACAAAGACAATATTACATTTGACATACTTTCCGTCTTATCAGAGCAAGAGAGTAAAAAAATATCTGTTCGTGTAAGCAGCGCAAGGAAACAAAAAGCTAATCGTGGTCAATGGAGTGGAGAACCGCCATTTGGATACAAGGTGAATCCTGAAACAAAACATCTAGAAGCTCATGAAGAATTTGGCAAGATTCCGCCGCTAGTGTTTGATCTTTATGTGAATAAAGGAATGGGAACATTTAAAATAGCTGATTATTTGAATAGAAGGGGGCTTCTTACAAAGAACGGAAACCTATGGAGTAGAGGAACAATTAACAGGATGATCAAAAACCAAGCATATATAGGTAATGTTGTCTATGGCACTAGAAGAAATACTCTAAAACGTGAATACGATGATGGAGGTAAGATGTCGAAGAAGATGATTCAGGTCAGGCTAGACCGAAAGGAATGGCAAATCGTTGAGGATGCTCACCCTCCATTAGTTGACAAGGAGCTCTATTATAAAGCGCAAAAAATTATCAACTCAAGATCACATGAACGAGCTCCTAAGAGAGCCTACCATCCACTAACAGGTATATTGTATTGCGGAAAATGCGGAGAGGGAATGGTCTGTCAGAAAAGAAGTTACAGCCAGAAGGAGTACCGTTATTATATTTGTAAAACTTATCATAAATACGGTAGAGATACATGCGATCAAGCAAATATTAATGCTGACAAGATAGAATCCTATATCTTAGAAACGGTTAAAAATTCTCTTGCTAATTATCCATCCGAACATTTTAAAATTACAGCTAATCGAGAACAAGACATACTGAATCTTAAAAAAGAACTTAAAGAGATTCAAAATCAAAAGAATAAACTTATCAAGGATCAGAAGGATATTTTCGATCAACGGGAACTATTTTCTGAGGAACTTTACAAAAAACAAATGATTGAACTGAAAAGTAATATCGAGGAATTGAATCGGACCGAGGAAATAATTAATAATCAGATTGCCAGCATTGCAGAAAAAATAACCGAAACATCATCATTACAGTACATAATCGAGGAATTCAAGACATTGGATTTAGATGATTCCGAACGACTAAGAACCATGCTGCATGAAATGATCAATAAAATCACCTTAACAGAAGGGCATATTAAGCTCGAATATAACTACGAGTTCAATGGTTAATTAAGGAACACCTATAGAGCCAGATGTATCCATCATCGCGATAATTAAGGCATTGGATTCGGGTTTGACCACTTCATCCCATGTCTTAAAACGCAGGTCATCCGGCGAGATGCCGCTGATTTCCTTCTTGCCCGCACGAGCGTTGCGTTTTAGATTTTCAATAATTGTTTTCTTCTTATCGATGTTAGACATGATGCCTTTCTTGCGAATGTCTTTGAATTCGATCTTCTCGGTGTGCAGCTTCTTTGCATCCTTCTGCTTGAGATTCGGAAGCTCCAGCTGTGAGAACAGCAAGGTCTCTAATTCCTCCATATCGACTTCGGTTTCATAATAGTCATCCCCAGGCTGGTCGCCTGCCCCCGGTCCTTTTCCGCTGCCAGGCTGCGGGTCTCTGCCTAGAACATCACCGACTTTACTCTTACCATCGCCTTGTCCAACGTGCTTCGATTTATTGTAATTGTAGCGAAATTTGTATTCATCCAGACTTCGGATCGGAATTTTGACTTGCTTTCGGCCGTTAGAGAGGATAATGCTTTCTTCTGTAACCAGTTCGGGCAGGTTCTGCTTAATGGCTTCTTTGATTTTCTCCTGGTGTCGGGATTGGTCTTGATACCCTTTGCGATGGAGGGACCAGTCTTCCCGCGATACGATAAACGAACGATTCTCTGTCATGTCAGCACCTCCGTGAATGGGAATAAATAGTACCTTGAGAATAAGCTGCTATTATTCAATATATTCACGGGATAAGCAGATATGTGAGCAGGGTGTTTAACAAATAAAAAAGCAAAGACTGGATGATGGGATCAGTCCCTTATCCACGACTTTGCTTTTTTCCTATAGGACTCGATTTATTGGTTCATAATATCCGTTAAATTCAAAACCAGGGAAGTCTGAAAC
>CAYUSG010000264.1:0-2516 GCA_964447355.1 uncultured Paenibacillaceae bacterium | reverse complement strand
TTTGCAGCCAAAAGTGCCAAACCCACTTGCCAGCATCGAAGTTACATAGGAATTCGTTCCATAGCTTGCTTGAAGCGGAAACTCTCGCCTGTGAAGGAAAGAATATGAGCATGGTGCACCAGACGATCTACGAGTGCTGACGTAAGCTTGGTATCGCCGAATATTGACGTCCATTGACCAAACTCTAAGTTAGATGTGACGATCACGCTTTGTTGCTCATAACAATCCGCTATCACGTTAAATAATAGCTCAGATCCGGTTTGGCTGAACGGGACGTAACCAACTTCATCGAGGATGAGCAAATCAACCTTTCTCAATTTATCTCGAAATCGGCTGAGCGTACCCGCCACAAATTTCTCCTGAAGCACGGCGACTAAATCGGAGGCTCGGTAGAACTGTACTACTTTGCCACGGCGACAAGCCTCCACACCCAATGCCGTGGCCATATGCGTCTTGCCCGTGCCTACGGCACCCATCAAGAGCAGATTCTCCTTGCGTTCTAACCATTCCAATCCTTGAATTTCCTCTGGACCACTGCCGTTCGGAAAAGTGATATGGTCATAGACATACCCTTCAAAGGTCTTAATATGCGGAAAACCTGCTTGCTGGACGAGCTTCCCTAACTTGGCGCGGCGGCGCCCGTCCAGTTCCGCACTAAGAATTTGTTCCACAATGCTTCGAAGCTCCTCATTCTGTTGAAGCGATACATAATCCATGACATGCGCCAATCGTAGCTGCCGACACAAATTCGCCAGTTCTGTCGCCATCTTAGCTCACCCCCACAAGTTGGTCGTATCGCCCGAGAGAGCCATCTGAACGAGTCCCTGATGGCGACAACGTCTCCTCCCACGTAACCGGCAAGTCTCGGCTTCCATGTTTCATGCCAAGGACGGCCGTGATGCGGTCGATCGCCGTATCACGGCCTAGCAAAGCAATCGCTTCTTGGATTTGTTCCATGGTGTACACATCGCTCCAGTGCGACAGCGCCTGAAGGCGCTCTTTTCGCTCAGCCAGATCTTTCACCGTCACATACGCTTTCAATGTTTCCGGCAGCATGCGGAGGAACTGTGAATGTGTAACACTGCGTGGTTTTTTCAGCCAACCGGTAAATACTTTCGACCACGGAACGTCCGCAGTTCGCCCCGTATAAGGTCTAGGCACTTCCCGAATCTTCTGGTGGTGGCCGTTCAGGATGACCAGACGATCCCAGAAAGTTTGGACCAGCACCTCGCTACCTGGCGCAACCATACCCAGTAACGGAATCGTCGTATCTTCAACTCGAATCTCTCCGTACTTGTTGACCACCGCAGCAGCCAACCGAAAGGCTTCAAATCCGTGATCCGGCAATGTAAGCAGCTTACGGCGGTCATCTTCCCATAGATCAGCGATTCGGCGATTTTGAGCATAATGCTGGCGTTCGCGGTCTTGCGTTGCCTGCTCAGCGAAATACGCGGTAAGCTGTTCATGGCTTTCATAGATTGGGATGGGGACGGCCCAGTTTCGCTTGGAGTAACCGCATTTGTTCTCTACGTGGCCCTTTTCATGACCGCTGTACGGGTTGCAGAAGACAGCTTCGAACCGGTAGTGGGCGCAAAAGCGCTGAAAGCCTTCCGTTAATTGCCGTTCACCTTGCTTCTCAATATGTACGACGGCAGCTGACAGATTGTCGAACCAGATACGCTGAGGAACACCACCCATCTGTTCAAAACACTGTTTCATCGCTTCCAGGAAGCATTCTTGGTTTTCCGCCGGTGTTGGATAGACAAAAGCGGCATTGCTATGCGGGAAAGACATCACTAGCAGTTTGTACGTGAGCATCCGGTGCCCTTGGCTCACCTCAATCGTTGTAAAGTCCACTTGAGCTTCTCCCGGCGGATGTTCCAGTCGTTCATACGTTTTGGCACGTTCTAGTTCCAATTCACTCTTTCGCTTCTGTACATAGGCTAGCACCGTGCGTTGTCCGCCTGTAAATTGATGTTCGTCTCGTAACCGTTGAAAAATACGTACACCTGTATGACGTTGCTTACGGGGGAGCAAGCGGTCTTCCTCCAACCACGTATCGACGATTTCCATAAACGGCCCCATGACGGGACTTCTACTTTTGCGTTTAGTAACGGATACATTCCAATCTGTTTGGTCAGCATATTTTTTTTGCGGTTCGCCAATGAATCCTCACACGCCCAGCAATTTCATTTACTGAACAGCCTTCTACTTCGCGTAAAAACTTGATATATTGTTGTTGAGGCATTTTCAACATCCTTTTCTTTCTCCTCTCGCTACGTTGTCGACAAACATAACGATAGGATGATAGTGGGGATGCTGACAAGTGTCTCTTTTTTTGCATCCTAGTTCGGCATTTTCACGCTGCAATACTAGGCATTTCTATTATGCAATAAACAATATGTCGAGCTATTATACCATAATTGAGGGCTTGTACATCGGTTTACCCTATAAAGTATACTCGTCAACTTTTACACTTTAATACCTAGCTTATTCACTTCAACACCTACACGATT
>CAYUSG010000263.1:0-2553 GCA_964447355.1 uncultured Paenibacillaceae bacterium | reverse complement strand
AAACCCCCACAGTGGACTTTCACCACCTAGTTAATCGCCATGCGTGGCACACCAATACAAACCCACTAGCTTGTGACAAGGCTAGCGGGTTCTTTTCTGGTCTAAGTATAAGTTACCTCGGTGGTCAATCGTACAGACGAAAATATCCTTGAATTCTTTTGCCCCTTTCTTTTGAATTTCGTTTTTTAACCAAAAGCGATTTTGTCCAATTTTCTTCAAATTGTCATCCTGCACTTTACCATCCAGCACCAATGGGAGGGGCAGCCCTTCATAGCGGATTTTCTGAAACATCGATTCTTTATTCATTCCCGAATTTCCCGATGTATTTAAGAAGTCAAATGGGTTTTGGGATACAGTACCGCTATTTCCGCCTTGCTGCTTGTTCTTCGAATCATTTTGGCTCATGTTGTTCTTATCAATAACAGTCAACTTCCCCGACGTTTCCAGCATGGCAAATTCAACATCTGCGATGTTCGTAATTTTATTCTCTCGAAGCTGCAGCAGCAAATCATCCAAGTTATATCGAATTTTCTTCATTTCGTTACGGTTCAATTTCCCTTTAAAAATAAGTACGGATGGCACGCCTTCAATCATGCGCCTTAATGTCCGGTTCTTCAAAGTTATATAAGCGATCGAAATTTGCAAAATCACCAATATCCCCATAGGTAATAAGCCTTCCCACAGTGATTTTTCCATGTCCTCGATCAGAACGACTGCCATCTCTGCAATCATGATGGACACAACCAAATCAAAGATCGAGAGCTTTCCAATTTCCCGTTTTCCCATGATGCGCATAATGCCTAACACAACGAAATAAATCAACAACGTTCGCAATACAATCGTAACTGCTTCCACTCGCGCTGTCCCCTTTCTTCCGTTGTTAATGACACGTTCCTAACTAGTTCACATGTATTCTCACCGCTACGTATGACTCTCATACCGCTCAATTGTTACCAGTACGCAATGCTGCAGCCTGATGGTTACTCCTAATTCAGGGATTAACAACATTACGTTCCGATAGTTGATGAGGCGGATGTGAGTACTATTTTCGTAGGCTTGACCATAAAATGATGGAAAAAGTAATTCTCGAAAGGATGATGTTCCATGATGAGTGCGATGGAAAAGGTTCGGCAAGTCCGCATGGGATCCCCTATATGGTCTGGTTTGATTTATGCGTTTGGCAGTTTGTTAATCTTCACTCTGATTACTTCCCTTATTTTATTATTCACAAGTGCTTCTGAAGCTTCATTAACCTTTTATGTTTACATCATTCATGGCTTGGCTTTAGTTGTTGGCGGCTTTATAGGCGGCAAGCGTGCAGGGATGAAGGGATGGTACTATGGAGGTCTTGTTGGGGTGATCTATAACATTGTGATCCTGCTCATTGGTTTCTTAGCTTTCGATGCGCCGATGTTAACATTACATAGTCTTATGATATTGACCGGTTCATTCGTCAGTGCCTCAATCGGCGGTATTCTGGGAGTTAATGCTAACAAATAAATGATTTGGTCCCTTACTTTTCCCCCGAATGAATGATATAATGACAAAGTTCTAATGGTATATGGCCCTATTAACAAGATGGAGCAAACTTGCTCTGCATCGAACAGTTAACTTGTGAAATTAGGGGGGGAAAAACTGCAATGATATTATTCGAAACCATGACGCAGGTATCTGTGTATATGGGGATTACCGTGTTTATTCTGCTTTGGGTTTCACTGCGATCCAACCCATTAACTGCGGTCACAGACTTCATAAATGAAATGTTGACATCTAGAAAATACCTGCTGCATTTCCTAGCAATGGTTGCCATATTGCTCTTTAATAAAATCGAACTATCCATTGAACAGCAAATGGATTACAATGCAGACTTTACCGCCTCCATCTTCGGCATGGAAGGCAACATGGTCCGTTGGATTCAACAAACCTTTGAGCAGCCTTGGCTGACTTCGGTACTGGCTTACTTCTACGTTGTTGTATTTACTGCGATGTTAATCACATCTTTACTGCTTTATACAACGCAGAAGCATTCCAAGCTTTATTATGCCCTGTGCTACGCCATCATGCTCAATTATATGATTGCCATTCCATTTTATCTATTTTTCCCAGTGATGGAGGTATGGGCCTTTAAACCAAGCCAAGTAGACTTTCTAATGCTGCAAGCCTTCCCAACCTTTGAAACCGAATATCGATCATTGTCAGGTCTTGACAATTGTTTCCCAAGCTTGCACACATCGATCTCTGTAACACTCGCAATTATGGCACTCAGATCAAATAACCGATTCTGGAGAATCTTCGTACCGATCAGTTCAGGTATCATTATTTTCTCCATTTTCTATCTGGGGATTCACTGGGTCACTGATATGATCGGCGGTGTTATGCTTGGTATATTCGCATCAACTGTAGCCATCATGCTCAGCGAGAACCAATCCGAGCCGCTTTCACGTAAAGCACTGTTAGACAAACTGGATAAGAAACACTCAGCGTGAATAAGAAACGCTCAATCGGATAGGAGGCTACCCATTAATTGAGTAGCCGACCTTCCACACCACCGTA
>CAYUSG010000262.1:0-2602 GCA_964447355.1 uncultured Paenibacillaceae bacterium | reverse complement strand
CAAGCCGATCAGCCAGTCGCGATTCTGTGTGAACGTTCATTGGAAATGGTGATCGGACTGCTGGCCGTCTTGAAGGCCGGCGGGGCGTATGTGCCGATCGATCCGAGCTATCCAGACGAACGGGTGGCTTATATGCTTGAAGATGCGGGGGCAACAGTGTTGTTAACGCAATCGCATTTGCAGGATCGCGTAAGCTTTTCAGGTACTGTACTGCAGTTAGATGATGCGTCCTCATACCATGAAGACGGCTCAACATTAGAGCCCGTACACAGCTTGAATCATTTGGCATATGTGATTTACACTTCGGGGACAACAGGCTTGCCTAAAGGTGTCATGGTAGAGCATGGCCAAGTTCTCAATACGATTCAATGGAAACTGGAAACGTATCGAATGACTGAGGAAGATCGCGTCCTCATTTTGACACCGTTTGTGTTTGATCCATTTATTTCTCATTTTGCAGCAGCAGTCTTAAGCGGCTCAACGGTGTATTTGCTGGGTGAGGAAGAGAACAAAGATGTATGGGCGATAGCGAAAACGGTGGCAGAGCAGCGAATTACCAATATGCAAAGCACATCAACATTCATGACGATGATCGTGGAACAACTGTCAGCTCAAGAAGTGTCCTCGATGCAAGCCATTGTTGTAGGCGGTGAAAAGTTAAATGCGAATCTGGTACGGAAGATCAAAGCGTTAAATCCGCTGACAGTCATTTACAACGAATACGGTCCTACGGAAAACAGTGTAGTAACAACGGCGCTCCCTATCACGAGTGAGGATCAACAGCTTTCGATTGGCCGTCCGATTGCCAATACGCAGGTTTATATATTAAATGAAACGAATCAATTGCAGCCGATTGGGGTAGCAGGCGAGCTCTGCATAGCAGGTGCGGGATTGGCAAGAGGGTATAGGAATCAGCCTGAGTTGACCGAAGAGACATTTATAGAACATCCGTTTACACCTGGAGAACGCATGTACCGGACGGGGGATTTGGCACGATGGCTGCCTGATGGCACGATTGAGTACCTTGGCCGGATGGATGATCAGGTGAAAATTCGCGGCTATCGCATTGAGCTGGGCGAAGTAGAAGCGAGCCTCATGGCGATAGAGGCGGTCAATGAAGCGGTCGTTCTCGCTCGGGAAAGCCAAGCTGGCGAAATAGCCTTATGCGCTTATTACGTGTCAGAATCCGGGTTGGCCATTCCTGAGTTAAGAAGCACCTTGGCGCAAGAATTGCCAGGGTATATGATTCCTGCGTACTTCGTGCAGCTGGAAGAAATGCCGCTGACTGCAAATGGAAAGATAGACCGTAAAGCCTTGCCTGTACCAGAGGAACGCATGCAAATTGGGGCAGATTATATCGCGCCACGTACAGAGATGGAAGCGACACTAGCGGGAATTTGGCAGGATGTATTAGGGCTAGAGAAGGTCGGCGTATTAGACAACTTCTTTGAGATAGGCGGGCATTCACTACGTGCGACAACATTAGTCAGCCGCATTCATAAAGAGCTGAACATCGAACTGCCGCTGCAGGACGTGTTCAAGCATCCAACGATTGAGCAGATGGCAAGTCGGATGGAAGGCATGGATAAGCAGAATTATGTGTCCATACCAGTGGCAGAATCACAGCCATACTATCCGTTGTCATCCGCACAGAAACGTCTCTACATCTTAAACCAAATCGAGGGCGCGGGATTAAGCTACAACATGCCGGGGGCAATGATGCTGGAAGGTAAGCTGGATCGCGATCGCTTTGAAGCGTCTTTCCGTGAACTGATTGCTCGTCATGAAACACTGCGCACGAGCTTTGAGATGCAAGATGGCGAGCCTTTGCAGCGGATTCATGAACAGGTAGAGTTTGCGGTGGAGTACATGGAAGCGAGTGAATCAGAAATTGAGCGCCTCGTTCGAGAATTTATACGTGAATTTAAGCTGGACAGGGCTCCACTGATTCGAGTTGGGCTAGTGGCGATGAAACAACAGGCGGGTCAAGTCTTTGCTGCTCAAACTAGCGATGAAGACCTCGTTGCTCAAGCTAACTCTATTCATCGTGTGGGTATTGCTGGCAATAAAGTGTCTGATGAATCATTACATCAATCTATTCCGCAGCCGGAGCGTCACTTGCTCATGTTCGATTTGCATCACATCATTTCGGACGGTACATCCATGACGAACCTCATAGAAGAGTTTGTGAGGTTGTATATGGGTGAATCACTTGAACCGCTCAAAGTTCAGTACAAAGACTTTGCCGCATGGCAGCAGTCTGAAGCCGAGCGCGAAAGGATCAAGGCGCAGGAAGCGTACTGGCTGGATGTATTCGCAGGTGAGCTTCCAGTACTGGAGCTGCCTATCGACCATCTGCGTCCCGCAGTGCAAACGTATGAAGGGGGTCGGATGAGCTTTGTCTTCGGCGAACAGCAGAGCGAGGCATTAAGGGCATTAACGAAACAAAGCGGAGTGACCCTGTACATGACATTGCTCGCGGCATACATGTCCTTCTTGCATAAGTATACGGGCCAAGAAGACATCATCGTGGGTACCCCCGTTGCTGGCAGAACGCATGCGGATATCGCTCCACTCATCGGGATGTTCATCAATACGCTGG
>CAYUSG010000261.1:0-2604 GCA_964447355.1 uncultured Paenibacillaceae bacterium | reverse complement strand
CATTTCTGAAACGGGAAGCACGGCCTTCTACTCTGTGCTCTGAAAAAAACTTAGCTAAATCTTTTATATGAATATTTTTTAATGTTTTTACTGAAAGCAAATATACCCCTCCTGCCACAATTCGACATCTTTTACCAACCTAATGATGCCTTATTTTTACAAATATAGCAACAAGAACGTATGTGCTAAGAGTATACAAAATAAAAAAAGACCTACTACCTGAAAAGGGCAGTAGGTGTAGGGTATTACTCACAATAATCCTATACAACCCACCCAAACACAAACTGTGCGCTTGTAAGGTTATATTTTGGTCCAGCTATATCCATCGGTAATGATGATGAGGGGTACGCCTATAATTTACGAGTAATAATTATAGTGTTAAGCCAGGTCAATTCAGATAATGTGAGTTCGCCCTTCTCAGCTTTTTTAATCCAGCTATCATCATTAATAATCATCTTTTCTCTGAGATCCCTGAGCGCATCCACCAACATGCTATTTTGCCAAGTTGAAAGTTCCATATCCTCCTCTCCTTTCTTGAGCTCGGCTGCCACCCGCTGCTTAAACTCATGCCATGTACGCCAAGTGCCGCCGTCATACATTAAGCGTGGGCATATCTTTCCACTCCAATCGTAGTGACGGCGTAGGCGATCCACGCCCCAGCCGCGCCCTTTGAGCATTTTAGCCACGAGCTGCACTGCATTCTCAACCGCTTGGGCATAATCGCCACTTTCGCATATCTCGATGCTAATTGATTTACGGTTACCGCGGCCATTTACGCCATCACCCGCATGCCATGCGTTTTCGTCTAACGGCAGGCACTCAATGGCTTCTTTATCATCTACAACGATGTGATAAGAGGCTGTGCGATCATTGCTAGGGTTAGTCAGCCATCCACGTTCGCCTCTTGCATTAGATTTAGGGTTACCCGTGTTGTGGATCGTAATGGTGTCAGGCTCCATGTACAGTCCTGGTCTGCGATCATGGTCTGTATGCATTGGAATGTGATCGATTATATAGTTCATTTGCTATCACCAACATCGTTTTGATTTAGTTGTCCTAGGAATGATTTAATCTTCACTGGAATCGGTACGCCTAACGTACCTAGGTTCTCAATAACAGATAACCCTTCACGGCCACCGTAAAAATAGATTGCCGCAGTCCTAAATACAGGCGTTCCATTACTAACCCACTCGTCTAACATGGCAGCCAAACCAACAATAAATAAAACAGTGATCTTGCGAATACCTCCCCAGAACATCACATCGCTGTTAACTGATCTTGTCTTGAGAGCCATAAGTATGCCCGCAACATAATCCGCAACCATAAGTGTCATTAACACCTGAATGCCCTTGTCCCAGCCTCCAAGATAATCTGAGGCAAGCACCCCTAACAAGGCTGCTACACCGCCAAAGATTGCTTCTTTCCCATTGTTCGCCGTAGCGGCCGTAAATACGATCATCATTAAATTCTTCAAATCTCCCACCCCCAAATAAAATAACCCCGATCGGCTCGGGGCTGGGCTAGAATTCTATCGCTGTGACTTCTTCAATTTAATTGACTTCCTCGATAGAGGGTGATTCGCCCCATATAGCAAAAATGGCATCCTGCTGTGATTGTGGCAATTCTGCCTGAACTCCTAATCTTCCAGATGGACTGTTAACATACGCTTTTCTATGTGGCTTTCCAATAGGATACTCTATCCCTTCCATATCAACAAATGACTGAATTTTGACCGATACGGAATCCGAAGTTAACATATCTAGCATAATTTTTTCGTGCATTATAGAACCCTCCTAAATAGTATACTTTCCTGAAGCTCTTAAAACAGTACTGTCTGTAAAATGCGTGTCATCAAACGCCGCTGTTAAGCCAATATTGTTACCAATTTGTCGCAAATATAAGTTTGAATTGTTGGTCGGCGTGTAATAGGTTATTCCTGTTACATTTGTAGGCAAAGTTAAGCTGGAAAACGATCCTGATATGTTTGCGTGAGGTCTTGATCCAGACGAGGAAAAAGGAAGACCTGTAATTGCTGCATTACCAGTTGCAGTACCTTTGCTACTCAAAATAATATCAACTTCCCAAAAAAGCATATTGCCCATTTTAGTATATCTTGCATACCTATCAACATATGAAATGCCTGTCGATAATCCTCCAAACGTTAGGGTCGGAGTCCAAATCCCTTCTTCATAGTCAGTTTCGAGAAGATATCTTTCATCACCAAAATCCTGATCGACTACACGTTTCCAACCTGTAAAATTGGGCGATATATTTGCATCATAATATCCAACCCACTCGTTAGCGGAGTTCGAAGAAGACCCATGAGAAAATTTCAATTCAATTCTAAAATTACTGTATTTTCGGACGGTAAGAATTCCAGTAGTTGCTGGGTATGCGGTAGATGTATTTGATGTAAATTTCATTAAGCGAAGCTCTGATTTATCTTGCATTGCAACGCAGATAGATTCCATCGTTTCCGTACCCTCGGTCAAACCAATCTCGGTGAGGGTATTATATGTTCTCCATCCATTCGTATGTTGCGTTTTATCTTGTTCGTGATCATCTAGTTCATCTTCAACCGTTGAAATGCGTGTTTCATGGTCT
>CAYUSG010000260.1:0-2715 GCA_964447355.1 uncultured Paenibacillaceae bacterium | reverse complement strand
ACACAGGCCTAATGGTTTACAGCTAGTAATATATGAGTGAAATCTTGTCCAAACTGGTCGCAGGGTGCCTTTTCTGCACTGGTCGGTGACAATTCTTTTTAATATTTTCTAATTTTTTTAATTCCATTTTGATATGTCACCGCAATGATATATTGGTCTGTGAATTCAATATCGGTGACGGCATATCCCAGAACAATACTTTTTAACATCACATCGCCCTTAAATATAGACAGCTTATAAAGCCCTTGATTGGTACAGGCATAAACTTCCTGTTGATTCTGCTTTAATGCATAAATGAATAAGTTACCAAATTGACTTTCAGTGAATCCCCCTTTCATATCACCTATGACTAAATTACCAAGCTCCGAAACGCCAACTAACCTCTTCTGATATACAGCCATACTCGTTATCCTCGTTCTTAAATTGAATTCATGCCAAGTTCCAGTCAAACAATCGTACATAGCGATCCCATGCTGACAACCAACAAATAGAAACTCGGGTGTCGTTAGCAGCTGATAAATAATCCAATCGGTATAAGCCACTGTCCTCCATTTCCCAGCGATTTGACTTAGCAAACCCATTTCGGTGCCGGCGGATAAATAACTATCCCGTTTTACAACGTCATAACATGGGACTTGTATATCAGTTGGATACCAATGCTCATTTTCGTAGAAAAATAAACCTTTATGGGTTGCTGCCAGCAGCATAGAATTCACAACCTTCAAACGGTAGGTCATGGTGTGATCAGGAAGACCTTCATTTGCGATTACCCAGCTGTTATCAGGATCTATTTTATAGATTCCCTGCCCCATGGTTGCGGCAAATAAAACACCTTCCTCTGTTGCAACGATGGATGAAAAACGTAGATCACTAATAAACAGGTTATGAGTGCTTATCGATTCACTTGAATGCAAATGCTTCACGTCCTTTGAAACTCTGATTATTCGCAAATATGAATCCATTTCATAATTACGAGCATAGCGCAATAATAAAGGGACTTTTTATAATAATGATAATCATTATCATTATTATCTTGTGTTGATAATGATAATTGTTACCATTTGTGATGTCAAGAAAAAAATCCCAACCTCATGTTGGGATCATCATACAATATTTAAACTAGCAGTGCTGCAAGGACCCTATCAATTCATCTAAAAAGATGGAATGCTTAAGTGTGAGCATGTCGGTCCTTTATGCGCTTTAATGTAGCTACAATTAAGAAACTTACAATCACAAGCAGCAGCCATGAACTCACCTTGCCAACATGGACAATCTGCCATGATTCAGACTGATCCGGATATTCCCAGGCTCCGAAGTAAGTAGCGATGTTTTCTGCTATCCAGATGAAAAACCCGATGAGAACGAAAGAAAGCGCAAGCGGCATACGATAGCGTTCACCACCCACCTCAAACGTTACCCATGTCCGCCAAAATACGATGATAACTAACACCGACAGCCACCACCGCACATCAATCCAATAATGGTGGGTAAAGAAATTCAAATAAATCATAGCAGCAAGCGGTACTACGATCGTAAGCGGCGGCCATTTAATGAGTTCAACCTTCAACCGCCGCCACGCTTGACAAAGATAACTTGCAACACTCGCATACATAAACCCACTGTATAATGGAACGCCAAACACTTTCGAATACCCCTGCTCGGGGTAGGACCATGAACCCATGTGCACCTTGAATACCTCAAGCATTAGCCCAATCAAGTGAAACAAAGTAATCACCTTCACTTCGTCACCCGATTCAAGACCAGAACGAACCATCCACCATTGCATGAACAGGCATATAAGCAGCAGCCAATCGTATCTTGGAAGCCATGGGAATTGGATGAGCTGCGTTATAGCGAGCGAAGCGAAGATGACCACTGGAAACAAACAAGACCATGCCTGCTCTGAACCAAAACGAATGAGTTGCTGCAGTCCTCTCATGGTTATTATCCTCTAGTATCTTCGTCCATCTTATATTCCAGTAGGTCCCCTGGCTGACACTCCAACGCCTTACAAATCGCCTCTAACGTGGATAAACGTATTGCCTTTGCTTTGCCATTTTTCAATATCGACAAATTAGCCATCGTTATTCCCACCTTCTCCGAAAGTTCAGTAACACTCATTTTCCGTTTAGCCAGCATCACATCAATATTAATGATAATCGACATGTTATTCACCTCAGACCGTCAAATCATGCTCTGATTTGATTTCTATCGCATCTTGTAAAAGCCTTTGAAGCACAGCGGCGAATACTGCGATGACCATCGATGCAAAGACAGGCACCATCCCGAAAATGATAAGACCTGGAGCATCGTCCTTCTCTGCTACGCTAAAAACAAATGGCATCAATACCGCATATAAGACACTGATCGTAGTTGCACAGTATTTGATATGCAATAAGGCTTTAACAGAAATCTGTGAGAAAGCTTGGTTCAAGTCAATATAACTTAAAAGTTTAAAAGCCTTATACAACGCGATGTAAAACGGTATCGCTGACACATACATCCCCATTACAATGGGATAAAGCAAGTGAGCATAATCTGGGTTTGCTGGATGACTAAATAACCAAGTCAATCCCCATATTCCCAACACAAGAACGGGCGTTCCAATAAGTAAAACAGCTAACTTCAAAAAAAGTGTTGATCCACGTTTCATCCATAGCACCTCTCCTATTTATTTTCAAATTGATTATAACAGGTTATTTATCGTTATTCAAT
>CAYUSG010000259.1:0-2732 GCA_964447355.1 uncultured Paenibacillaceae bacterium | reverse complement strand
CCGATAAAGTTTGTTTGCCTGAACGAACAGAAGTCAGAAATGAATTTGAATAATTCCTAAGCGGAAGACATTTCCCCTGTGTCAGACTAGTGTGACTGCTAAACTAGAATTAACGGATTCCGCTAAATAAGAATGAACATAACTTACCATACCCTTCCAATTAAGCTATCATAGAACTGGTAATTCTATCATCAGGGGGAAGCGGTATGAGGAAAGAAGAAAGGTGGCCTATGTACTTCGCAATTCAGGAGCAAAAGAAGTTAGGATTGAGAAAATCCCAAGTATCAAGAAATCTGAATATATCCAGAAATACAGTGATGAAGTTCTGGAACATGACAGTAGATGAATACAAACAGTGTTTAGAGGATCTCGAAACGCGAACAAAAAAGTTGGAATTGTATGAACCTGAAATCGTCAGATGGCTGCGGAAGTACCCCGATCTATCCGCCGCACAGATTGTGGATTGGTTGAAAGAGCATCATTGGAGTCTGGAAGTAGCTGAAAGCACCGTTCGCAACTATGTGCGTGGGATTCGCATGGAATACGCCATTCCCAAAGCGAAGCATATTCGGCAATATGAGGCGGTGGAAGAACTCCCCATGGGGAAACAGATGCAAGTGGATTTTGGGGAAACCAAACTTCGGCATCCGGAGGGCCATTTGGTGAAGCTCTGGTTTATCACCTTCGTCTTGTCGCATTCGCGGTACAAGTATGCACTGTGGCAGGATCGGCCATTCACAACTGTGGATGTCGTGTATGCCCACGAACAAGCCTTTGAATTCTATGGCGGTTTGCCGGAAGAAATCGTCTACGATCAAGACCACTTGTTATTAACCAATGAGAACCACGGTGATCTCATCCTAACGCATGAGTTCGCTAAATATGTAGAGGCCTGCGCCTTCCGGGTTCATATGTGTCGGAAAGCCGACCCGGAGAGCAAAGGCAAAATTGAGAATGTGGTGAAGTACATCAAACGCAACTTTGCAAGGCATCGTTCGTTCACGAATGTGGACAAGCTCAATGAACAGTGTCTGGCTTGGTTAAGCCGTACCGGCAACGCCAAAATGCATCACACGATCAAAAAAATACCGGCCGAAGTGTACGCCTTAGAAAAAGCATATCTCCGCCCAGTCCAGAAAAAAATAGAAAAATTAAGTAGCTCTAGTATAACAAGGACGGTGCGGAAGGACAACACCATTTGGTATGAATCGAACCGATACAGCGTTCCGCTTGGCACGTATGACGGATCGGGCAAAGAAGTCGCTGTACGGGTTACAGAAGACAACCGACTCATAATTTATGAGGAAGATTCCGGGCAAATCCTGGCAGAGCATGCGCTGTGCCTTCATCGCAAAGGGGAGCTCATCCGTAACAACAATCACGGCCGAGATCGGTCAAAAGGCATACAGGCTTACATCGATCATGTAGCCAAGCGATTCACAGATCCGGGTAAAGCCCGACGTTATCTGGAGGAAATTCACAAACAGAAGCCGCGGTATATTCGAGATCAATTGCAAGCGATTGAGAAGAGTACATCAGAGGCGAGTATCGAGACGGTCGACCAGGCGCTTTCTTACTGCTTAAAGCACAGCCTGTACCAGGCTACAGATTTTGCAGATGCCGTGGGCCATTACAGGGAACGGGTGCAACAGCAAGCGGCTGAAAAGCCGATTCAGAATGACGTAAAACTGCTCGTTCAAGTGGATACCGCTAAACTGAAAGCCAAACCTCAAATACGGGAATTTAAGACTTACGAACGTATCCTAGGAGGTGGATAAAAGATGACAACATCCGCGGGCGAGTTGAAACAATGGATGAACACACTGAATATGACCGAGGCAGCACATATCTTGGAGGAGAGCCTTTTGGACGCCGAGTCCAAGGACTGGAGTTGCGGGCAATTCTTGCACCATCTCCTTAAGCATGAGCTGCGACGGCGAGAAGAGAAGCAACGGGCTAAACGAATGAAATGGGCAACGTTTCCTTTCATCAAGACACTAGACGACTTCCGCTTGGACGAACAGCAATCCCTCGGCAAGCGGCACATGAAGCAATTGCGGGAACTACTCTGGCTTGAGCATGCTTACAATTTAATACTTTTAGGCCCGCCTGGGGTTGGCAAAACCCACCTTTCCGTGGGACTCGGAATTGAGGCATTGGAGCGAGGTCATAGAGTGAGCTTTGTTGCAATGGATACTCTTGTTCATCTGCTCAAGACACAAGAGATTGCGCGAACGTCACAGACTCGAATGAGGCGTATTCTTGGATCAGATTTGGTGATCATCGATGATCTAATGTTCATGGCCATGGAGAAAAGCGAATCAAATTTATTCTTTCAGTTTGTGAACAAGCTCTATGACCAAGCATCGATCATTCTGACCTCGAATAAAGGGCCGGAGGATTGGGGCGAACTACTCGGTGATCCGGCCATCACGACCGCCATTCTCGACCGAATATTGCATAGGAGTGAGGTCATTAAGTTGAGTGGTGACAGCTTCCGTCTCAAGCATCGAGAAACCATATTTGGAAATGCCTAGGTGTTAAAAATTATTTAGCGGAATCTGCTCAAAAGTACTTGACGGTTACATCGGGATATGGTCACAATGGATTCTGTTATCAAAGTTGCATTGGTTAGTGGTATAGTAGTATGAACATCCGAGTTTGCGCATAGCCAATTCTGCATAACCGATTAACTCTGCCTCTGTAATACCCACACGCACATTTTCAATAAC
>CAYUSG010000258.1:0-2745 GCA_964447355.1 uncultured Paenibacillaceae bacterium | reverse complement strand
AAGCACTTATGATGAATATCCATCTGACGCTTGACCGGTGCTTAGCACTCAGTCACGATACAGGTATAAGAATTGATATAGACAGGATAAATACGGCCAAGGCTGCGTTAAACGAAAATGCACTCTCTACGTTACCTTCCGGAAGAATGATAGCCCCCTTCCATATGACGTACACGGCACAAACGGCTGCAAGAATAAAACCAACTGCACTAATGCCGAACAAAACCCTTTCTTGGACGAACAATCGTTTTCCGAATGTTAGTGTTGATTTTAAGCTTTCAATCATGTTAAACACCCCTTTATTTATCAATAAATAAATATTATATCCAAAAAAAGGCAGCTAGCCTCTGCATCGCTGCACTTCTAATCAGATTAATCCAAACATCGCAATTGAGGTAACTCCAGCACCTCTGATACCGTGATTAAGAACCCTGTACCGAAAAACTGACTTGCGGCCGCTTCCGCATTTGGAATACCCGCTGCCTTAAACTTCGCTATGACAGCTTCATGAATGCTGCTAAACTTATCTCTAACATGACTTCGAATATCGGGTTCGGCAATCGCATGAGCCTGCATGACCAATAGGATTTCATCTCTATGTGTCTTCATCATCTGCTCAAACGCCTTTCCCATTGTTTCCATCAAACGATCGGCCGGTGCTTCAACATTAGAAAAAGCTTCATCAATCCGATCGGCCGCTCGGTCGATAACGGACATGAACAAGGCTTCCTTATTCTTAAAAAAATGAAATACATACGGTTGTGTTACTCCAGCTGCTTTCGCTACCATGGCCGTTGTTGCTTTGTAATAACCATTCTGCGCGAATATGCCAACAGCTTGATTCATAATCTCTTCTCTTCGATCTTCGCGATGCGCCATACGTTCCTCCCGCTATTATTTATTTATAAATAATAGCGAAAGCAGGTGCGACCTGTCAAGATCGTCACTCTATGAATAAAGGAAGCCCGTTTGCTGTAACCGAGCTTCCTTCATCACTTAAGTGTATTTTAGTTATACCTGTTTCGTTGCTTGTTTGGATACCAAACCAAGCGTCTGTTCCGTTGATGTTTGAATCGATTCGATCAACTCTGGTTGCTGCAACAAGGATACACCGTAGGAAGGAATCATTTCTTTGATCTTCGCTTCCCATGCTTCTACATGCTGCGGGAAGCACCTTCTGATCACTTCCAGCATAACTGAAACGGCGGTTGAAGCCCCCGGCGATGCGCCTAGCAATGCGGCAATCGAACCATCCGCAGCGCTGATGACCTCCGTACCAAACTGAAGCGTCCCTCTGCCAGCGGCTGTATTCTTAATAATTTGTACCCGCTGTCCTGCTACGACTAACTCCCAATCCTCGCTCCTCGCTTCCGGGACAAATTCCCGTAAAGCTTCCATGCGCTGTTCCTTTGAAAGCATCACTTGATTAATCAAGTATTTGGTTAAGGCAACGTTCTTGACCCCTGCAGCGGACATGGTCACAAGGTTATTCATTTTGACGGAAGTTAATAAATCAAACATGGAGCCTGATTTCAAGAATTTCGGTGAGAAGCCTGCAAATGGACCGAAGAATAAACTTTCCTTGTTATCAATAACTCTCGTATCCAAATGCGGGACAGACATCGGCGGCGCACCTACGGGTGCTTTCCCGTAGACTTTGGCATGATGCTTAGCCACTACGTCCGGCTTCTTGCACACCATAAATAACCCGCTTACTGGAAATCCCCCAATCCCTCTTCCTTCAGGGATGCCGGATTTCTGCAGCAAATGCAGGCTGCCTCCCCCGCTGCCGATAAAGACGAACTTAGCCGTATGGCGCTCAATCTTACCGTTGTCTAAATTCCGTACCTTCAATGCCCACGAGCCGTCGCTAGTACGTTTAACGTCATCCACTTGATGCTTGAATCGAATGTCGACGTCTTGCTTCTGTAAGTGGTCGAACAAGATACGTGTTAAGGCTCCGAAATTAACATCTGTTCCCGATTCGATCCTTGTTGCCGCGATGGGTTGATTCAAGGATCGGCCCTTCATCATCAACGGAATCCATTCCTCCAATGTAGCAGGATCATCGGAATATTCCATACCTTGGAATAATGGGTTGCCAGATAACGCTTCAAAGCGTTTTTTGAGGAACGCGACATTCCGCTCACCCTGTACAAAACTCATGTGGGGCACTGGCACGACAAAATCCCGTGGATTCCGTATCAAATTGCTTTTTACAAGGTATGACCAGAATTGCTTCGACACCTGAAACTCTTCATTTGTTTTAATCGCTTTGCTAATATCTATACTTCCGTCCGGTTGTTCAACGGTGTAGTTCAGCTCACACAGAGATGAATGGCCTGTTCCTGCGTTGTTCCATTCGTTAGAGCTTTCCTCACCTGCGGTTGCAAGCTTCTCGAACACTTTAATGTCCCAATCCGGCATTAATTGTTTCAACAGTGAGCCCAAAGTCGCACTCATGATGCCCGCACCAATTAAGATAACGTCTGTCTTCGTTTGTCTGTTACTCATGTTTACCGCCCTTATAACGTAAAATTTGCAGAAAGAATGCAGATACTTCCGCTCATGCCCACAGCTCGTCAGGATGCGGTCTAGTCATGCATCATTTCTGTAACGATGACCACCTGAATCAATTCCATCATACGCTATGACCGATGAATTTGATTCTTTAGAAAGAAATTGATTCGCTTTTCATAGTATATCACTATTAGTCATAGATTAAAGCATTTAATACTATTATAT
>CAYUSG010000257.1:0-2794 GCA_964447355.1 uncultured Paenibacillaceae bacterium | reverse complement strand
CAATAAGGGATTTTGACTTGAAGGAAACACTAGCCCAGCTTAAGCAGAATTATAGGGAGAACACGCTTAGTGTGCAGAAATCGTATCAGAAGGTCAAGGATGGAACTGCAGGAGCGCACCTCCCTCAAGTCACGACAGAGGAAGTCCAAGACTTAACGTTGGCGGAAATACGAGAGCTTTATCCTGATAGTTTTCGATATGATTTCCTAGCCGGTGATGAGGTTTTGCTCGCTTATGCAACGTGGATGTATGGAAGCAATCCGAATGGAAGGTTAAATTATTTAGAACTTACTCAAAATTCATCTGTTGTGCCAGAACTGACAATACTTAGAGAGAATGGTCAAGATTTATCTAAGCTCACCATAGCAGAGATAGACGCTATCTCTTGAGGGCTCTCAACAAAAGGGTATGGCAAGATACATGGTAAAATCAAAACAACCATCCAAATTTTACCGATATTTGCAATGGCTAAGGTGCCAGATAATATCGCAAAATTACCGCCTATACTACACACAATGAAAGTTCCAGCCAAAACTTCGACTAAAAGTGCAGGGAAAAATGGTAAAGTTGCAGATTCCAACAGCTCCAAAGTTATTCAACAAAGTATTAGCAAAATAAAAGAACAAATGGCCCTAGGCAAGAGATATAAGGGAAATTAGAAGAGTCTATGATGACATATCGAATTCTGCTTTAAAAGAACTTATTGAATTAAACAAAAAATTGTATCCAGAAATGAGGAAGTAAAATGAATGATATTTTTGTTAAATCACTTTATGAGACTATAGTTAAAGAGAACCTTCAACTATACAAGAACTTGTATGAAACAACGAATGTTACATCTAAAACAGACGATTATTGGAAAAAAGCTATTGTTTTTTACGATAGTTTAACTGACGAAAATAAAGATACTTTAATGAGAATAATTGAACAAACCATGATTGATACCATTTCAACCATGCTAGGTGTAATTGATGGAAGTTCAACTTTAAATAATTGTCCGTTAGAACCCAAATTACTGCTTGATTCTAACGACACAGAAGGAGAACTACAAGATTTGTTTTTAGAATTCATAGAAGAAAGAGATAGCACCAGCTAATTGATAGTTTGATTACAGAGGTTTCCATTAATAGCACAAAAGAAGATTATATAGTTTAAATGAATTTTATAACCTTGATTGGCTAAATGCCTGCCATTCAAGTTTTTTTATGCTTTAATCTTCTTACGATTAAGTCAGCCAAAATTATTTCAGGGTAAAGCAGCAGACATACGAGATTGGTTGCAGTGACATTTAAATAAAACGACCACACTTATTATTCGGTTTATATTTGCACACAAGAATGTTGGATCGTCAACATTAAATCAGACAGCTTTTTTAAGGGCTGCTTGGCGATACTGAACAGGTGTCATGTACCCCAGTGATCCATGAATCCGATGCTTGTTAAACCAGTTGATGTAGTCGTATAGTTCCAACTGCAGGTGACAAAGGCTTTGAAACTCCATCTGATGGATGAACTCCGTTTTTATGACCTTGTATGTCGCTTCTGCCACGGCGTTGTCATAAGGACAATCCTTTGCGCTTAACGATCGACCAATCTCAAAGGTATTTAGTAGCTCGTCCATTGTTTGGTTTTTAAACTCACTGCCGCGATTTGTATGAAACCACTGGATTTGGCTTAGATCGCCTTCTACCGTAGCAAAGGCACGTGAAACCAGAGCAACGTCCTTATGTGGACCTGCACTATGACCAATGATCTCTCGATTGAACAGGTCAATCAGGACGCAAATATAATGCCACCGGTGCCTTACCTTCACATACGTTAAATCGATGACCACAAAGCGCTTAGCTTCAGCCTGATCAAACTCACGATCTAATACATTCGCCGTTTTAGCTTCATTAGAAGCTGTTTTGTGGGGCTTAAACTGGGCAATGGTATAGGTGGATATCAAACTCTGGGCTTGCATGATTCGGCCGATTCGACGCCTAGAGGCGACGATTTCTTGTTCATGGAGCTTGGCTTTAATCTTGCGTGTACCGTAAGCTATTCGATTCTTGTGAAAGATCTCCACAATGGTTTCCGTCAGCTTATCGTCATTTGGTTTTTCTTTTGATTCATAATAAAACGTGCTTCTTGCGATTTGCAGGACGTTGCACATTGCTGATACCGGGTATTTATCACGATTGTTCTGGATGATAGCTACTTTCGTCCCATGATCAGCGCCGCTTGCTTTAAAATGTCGTTCTCCATTCGCAGACGTTGAACTTCTTTACGCAGCGTGTTTAGCTCATTTTCTTCGGTTGATCGGTTGTCCTTTTCTCTAAAGGAACCCGACGTCGCCGCTTGCTTGATCCATCGGTCTAAAGCTGAAGCTGTGAGGTCATATTCCCCCACAATCGCAGCTCTGGACTTCCCGTTTTCATAAAGCTGCACCATCTGTTTTTTAAATTCTGACGTAAAGGTACGTCGTTTTTGTTTTGGCATTGTAGAGATCCGCTCCTTCGTTTAATAGGTTTATTCTACAAGCCCTTATTTTTATTGTCCAACTAAGTGTAGCCGATCCAAACTGTAATGTCCCCACCTATCAAGACACTAAATTAGTAAATTCAAGATAAATTCTGGCGGTTAAAGGTAAAACAAGATAACTAACAGGTTGATTATTGTACAGTTTGTACAGTAATTGATCTGTTTTTTGTTTGTATTCCTAAAAATAATCTTCCTAAGGACAATATTACCAGACTCGTAGAGATGAATTAGCGGGTCATTTGATCGAGCAGATGAGGCAGGTTTGCATCAAA
>CAYUSG010000256.1:0-2796 GCA_964447355.1 uncultured Paenibacillaceae bacterium | reverse complement strand
GTTAATTGCGGATATTCATGGGAATGCCCATGCTCTAGAGGCAGTGCTGGAGGATATCACTGCTCAGCATGTGGATCGTACCTTGGTGCTGGGTGACATTGTATTCAAGGGTCCCCTTCCAGAGCAATGCCTGGCTTTAGTACAGCAGATGAATACTGTCGTGCTGCAAGGGAATATTGATGAGCTGGTGGGCAACGGCACAATACAAGAAGGGTTTGCCAAAAGTGAGGAGCACAGGCAAGCGATTTTATTGGAGATGGAATGGACACGTGCTCGATTGTCGCACGATCAGCTGTCATATTTAGCGAACCTTCCGTTTGAATATGAGTTGCAGCTGTCCGATAAACACCTATTAAAGTGTGTACATGCCACTCCGCAAAATGTGCTGGACATCGTACTCCCAACGGATTCGGAAGCGGGTATAGAGCGGATGTTTGCGGGCAGCGATGCCAATATAGTTGCGTATGGTCACATCCACCAGCCTTATGTACGATTTGTACAAGGTAAGACGCTGCTTAATACGGGCAGTGTGGGACTGCCCTTCGATGGTGATGCGAGAGCATCTTATGCATTAATAGAGGCCGAAGGTGATCAACTGCAAGTGAGTATTCGCAGAGTGCAGTATGATATCGAAGCGGCCATTCAAGCCTTTGAAGGGACGGGGCATCCGTTTGCAGATTCGGTGATTGAGGCGCTTCAACAGGGAAGAAGACCGGTGTAAAGTTTTAATGATCATAAAATGGGAATAAGTTAATATCATGAATATCTAGGTTTTAAAACATGTGAAGGGGCATCCATAAGTATGAACTTTCGACTCTTGGATGCCCCTTCGTGGTTATAGATGGTGTACCGTGGTCATATCAAATAAGAAAAGCTTCTATCGAAGCTTGATGTTATAAAAAACCTTAGCCCGATGAATCGAACTAAGGTTTTGTGTGTATCGAATATTATTTCTTAGCTGCTTCGTAACGTTGGTTAGCTGCTTCCCAGTTAACAACGTTCCAGAAAGCTGCAATGTAGTCAGGACGTTTGTTTTGATATTTCAAGTAGTAAGCGTGCTCCCATACGTCTAGACCGATGATTGGAGTTTTGCCTTCCATGATCGGGCTGTCTTGGTTTGGTGTGCTGCTCACTTCTAATTTACCGTTAGCATCAACGCTTAACCAAGCCCATCCGCTTCCGAAACGAGTTGCACCCGCTTTAGCGAAGTCTTCTTTGAATTTCTCGAAGCCGCCAAGCTCGTTGTTGATGGCATCAGCTAATGCGCCGGTTGGTTGTCCGCCGCCGTTTGGTCCAATGATTTCCCAGAATAGGGAGTGGTTCGCATGACCGCCGCCGTTGTTGCGCACAGCACCGCGAATGCTTTCAGGTACCGCGTCAAGGTTAGCGATTAAGTCTTCAATGGATTTGCTTTGAAGATCAGCGTGACCTTCTAGTGCGTTGTTTAAGTTTGTCACGTAAGTATTGTGGTGACGATCGTGGTGAATCATCATGGTTTGCTCGTCAATGTGTGGTTCTAGAGCATTGTTCGGGTAAGGTAAAGCAGGTAATTGATGTGCCATGAAAAAGAATACCTCCTAAGCAATATGTAATTTCATCCAACAGGTTATATTATCCCCCAATTTTTATAATAAATCAACATGTATGTATCAAAAGTCGAATGGGGAGGACCGCTGCTCAATTTCAGAAGTAAAAATGACAATTTTTTCAAATATTTTAACATCATCCCTTGAAAGCGCTTAAATTTAAGCGTTTTCACGAGAAAATAGCCATTTTTTTAAGTTTTTTTAAATTTTTCTTCCATTTAAGCAGGATTATATCGGTTTTTGTCGTATTTTATTATTTATGTTAATTTTACCACGGGGAGAGACCTCACTATGAATGTTCGTTCTTTTCAGTTGGGAGACTATGCTTCTGTAACACAATTATTAAGCAATGTGCTTAGTGATGAGTGTTATACCGAAACGATGGAAGCTTTCGCTAAACAGTTATCTTGGGATTGTGAATTGGTGTTGGTGGCCGAGCAGGAACAAGAGATCGTTGGGATCATCATTGGCACCATTGATAACGACGAGGGTTATTATTATCGAGTAGCCGTTGACACAGCTTACCAACGTCAAGGGTATGGTAAAAGGCTAGTGCAAGGATTACAGCAAAAGTTTATGCAGCGCAATGTGAAGTCGATTAAAGTGACAGCTGATGTATATAACAAGCCGATGCTGCCGTTGTATGAAGCTTTGGGGTTTCATGCCAATGATTTTTGCAGTAAATTTCAGAAGCTGAGAATTGTAAACGAATGATCATGCAGTGCATCTTTATGAGAATTCTTTCATGAAGGTGTGCTTTTTTTTGAACATTGAAATTCTCTTAATAAAGACTTAAGCATCAGCTTTTGATATAATATCAGAAAGTGCGCGTTTGTTCTCATAGGTCATATGGCAGAAGCATACCTAGTACAAACTCAGAAAGGAATGGGCATGGAGCATAAATGCTATACGATAAAAAGCTTTAAGCATGACGGGCATCTTCACCGGATGTGGCTGGAAAATTGGAGAGTGCCAAGTGAGGATCTTCATGAACAACATCAACGTGAATCCATGATCGTCATGATTAATGACCATACAAGAATTCGAGAAGCGAGCGGGAAGGAATGGGTCAGCCGCATCCCAGGGGTGTCTTTTTTTATTCCTGATCATTGGTTTAATGTGGTCGCTCTGATTGAGGAGCATGGCATTCGGTACTACTGCAATGTAACTTCCCCTTTTTATTTATATGGTAATACATTAACTTATATAG
>CAYUSG010000255.1:0-2806 GCA_964447355.1 uncultured Paenibacillaceae bacterium | reverse complement strand
GTATTATTGAGAATTATATTCAATTAAAAGAAGAATTAATGGCGAAAGGCCATACGTTTAAATCAGAGACGGATACTGAAGTAATCCCTCACTTGATTCAAGAAGCTTACCAAGGTGATATTGTTAAGGCAGTACAGAAAGCAGTATCTCAGATGAAAGGTGCTTTTGCGATCGCTGTCGTGACAGAACATGAGCCTGATAAAATCGTATGTGCTCGTTTAGCTAGCCCACTGATTATTGGTATAGGCAAAGGTGAGAACTATATTGGTTCAGATATTCCGGCAATCTTAGAGCATACGCGCGAAATTTTTATTTTAAATGACTACGAGATGGCAGTGCTTACGAATGATAACGTCGAATTGATGACGTTGGAGGGAAATATTATTTCCCGGGAAACGATTCATGTCGATTGGAATCACGAGATGGCTGAAAAAGGCGGCTACGATCATTTTATGTTGAAGGAGATCTTTGAGCAGCCTAAAGCTTATCGTGATACGATGGGAGCACGCATTACTGAAGATGGACGTCACATTAAATTAGACGAAGTCCAGCTCAGCCCAGAGGCATTAAAGAACATTCGCAAAATTCACATCGTAGCTTGCGGTACTGCATTCCATGCAGGATTGGTAGGCAAGAACGTTATCGAAACGTTAGCTCGTATTCCGGTTGAAACGGATGTAGCT
Source organism: uncultured Paenibacillaceae bacterium (assembly GCA_964447355.1). GTDB lineage: Bacteria > Bacillota > Bacilli > Paenibacillales > CAYUSG01 > CAYUSG01. The sequence continues at coordinate 2,123 of CAYUSG010000255.1, read as the reverse complement.
TCAGAATATCGTTACCGTAATCCTATTATCGATGAGCATACACTCGTTATCGTTGTCAGCCAATCGGGTGAAACAGCAGATACACTGGCGGCTTTACGTGAAGCTAAGGCAAAAGGTGCCAAGGTCATTGCGATTACTAACGTGGTCGGAAGCTCCGTATATCGTGAAGCGGATTATGTAATTACGACATGGGCTGGACCAGAAATTGCAGTCGCCTCCACAAAAGCTTATTCGTCACAATTGATTGCATTTTACCTGCTCGGACTATTTATTGCACAAAGCTTAGGGACCCAATCGCAGGATGAGATTGCTGAAGTAATTAGTGAATTAAAGGTGTTGCCTGAGAAGGTGCAGCAGATCTTAGACCATGCGGAAACCTTCAAAAATTACGCTGAAGACATTGCGAAGCACAACCACCTCTTCTTCATTGGCCGAGGGTTGGATTTTGCAGTAGCACAGGAAGGTTCCTTGAAGCTGAAGGAGATTTCGTATATCCACTCAGAGGCGTATGCTGCAGGGGAACTGAAGCACGGCACCTTGGCATTGATCGAGGAAGGTACACCTGTGATTGCTATAGCTACGCAGGATGATTTGTTCGAGAAGACCGTCAGCAACATTAGAGAAGTAACGGCCCGCGGCGGTAAAGTATTAGGGATATGCATGGAAGGTAATGAAGAATTAGCGAAGTCTGTCGATTACAGCTTCACGATTCCGGCCACCGTGCCATTTCTATCACCAGCATTGTCTGTTATTCCATTGCAGTTGATTTCATACTATGCATCTCTCGCACGCGGCAACGATGTTGATAAGCCGAGAAATCTGGCAAAATCGGTGACGGTGGAATAAGTTAGTTTAGGAGATTGAATTGCTGTTAGAAGAAAATAAAGTATTAGACCAATGCGGATTGGTCATAATGCTAAAGAATAAGGTAACTGGGCATAGAAGCTGGAACACTACAACGAGAAAAAACATCATTCTAAATTATGGGGCTACCTGCGAAGGTAGTCCTTTCCTTTTTTGAAGAGAGGGTAATGATGAATCAAAGGTTAATAGACTTGTACAACAAATGCTTTTTGAGGGAAGAAAAATTAACTAGTATTAGATTAATAGTTCAATTTGATCTAAGTAATTTTATCGAATTTGACAGAGGTTTGGGTGGAGTTGGAATCTTTAATGTTAATAACGGAAATACCGGTGCTTACGATGTACGTGATAGAGACATTTATCGACCGTATCAATACATTTTGAGTTTTTTAGAGTTTAAAACACCATGGTTGACTAGAGGCATTATTCAGAAGTGTGGCTTACATTTAGAATCAATTGTTAAACGAATAACTGGGCGAGATAAACTTCCACTTGGACAAGCATTGAGTACATATATAGCTAGACAGAAAATTGGCGTTGAATTAGTTAGAGAACTTATGACAATTGTTAATCTGTATAACAACTCCAAGCATAAAGTTAATCAACCCAAAGATACTCATTTATTTTGCTTTGAGGAAGCGATTGTTTGCTACCTTGTTACAAGAAAACTATCAAATAAAATAATTCCATTCGTGAAAATTCACAGCAATATTCAGTTGATTTTCCTAGGAGGTGAATCATGGTTAAAAGAACATTCACAATTTCCTAAATATACATTCTTCTTATCCTTAAGAGCACGCCTTCACCACCTGCACTACATAATAGATAAAATAAAGCATTACACAGATCATGAGAAAATGGGTAAAGGTATTACACTTTCAAAAGAGGAAGTGGTTGTGCTAAACGAAATGTTAAATGATCAATTGGTATAATCGACTTATTTGTATTATTCATATCGCGAAAAATAAATAGCTGGCAAGAAAGATTATTAAAGAGATCTAAAGTGGGTACAAGGAATATATAGACTAAATAACATCAGGGTGTAGCTAAACTTAGTTTTGTTTAGCTACACCCTTTTTCAAATAAAATGTATTTACGGAAGGTGATTCATTTGAGAGCATATATGGTTGATCCATCTCTTACATTAGGCCAAGAATCTAATGCTTCTGACTTATATCATTTTTGTCTTAATGAATTAATAAAGCATATTGATACAAAACCAATTCCAAACGAAATGATGCTTATACAATCCTATGCTC
>CAYUSG010000254.1:0-2916 GCA_964447355.1 uncultured Paenibacillaceae bacterium | reverse complement strand
CTAATGATGTAGCGGTCGGGGAATTTTTAGCGTATAACAGCCAGTATGAATACTATGAAAATCTGTCTTTGCCGTATGGTTTCACGGCGACTGTAGTGGATAGTAATGGAGACCCTGTCAGTGATACTGCAAACATCATATCAGGTATGTATTTGAAAGTCACCAATAGCAACGAACAGTCGAAACAGTTCAAGTTAATGCTTGCTCCTGTCATTGAGGTGCCAGGGGATGACACAGGTGAACCCGCTCAATTAAATGCGGGACACATTTTACAATATCTTAAATCCAACGGAGCGGTGGATATCACGGGAGACGGATTATTCAATAAGGAAGACGTTAAAGCCATCTTACACATGATCGAACCAGCATTCATTGGAACCTCAACAGTAACACACTAAATTTCATCGAAATAAGCCCCATTTAATAGAAGCCATGCTGCAATACGGTCTCTATTAAAAGGGGCTTTTTCTTTCTAGATCAGAACTTGGACTATGAGTGACTCGAATCAATCATGCATCCGCTTCTTCTCAATTGCAAGTAAGTAGGGTGGATTACTTTTAATATTGATAAAGCGATAGCTGAGTACCTTCCAATGGGTATGTGGCAGTTCCGAGGCCCAGCGTTCAATTACAGCAGCTTCCTGCTGTCCCCCTTCATGTCCTGGATAAACCACAGCGGTAATGAGACCGCCTGGACGCAGCAATCCCATGGCTGCTTCTAATGCTTGGATGGATGAATCGGGTTGGGTGATCACTGCTTCGTCTGCTCCAGGTAAATAGCCAAAGTTAAACATGATAGCTGTTATGTTTCCGCAAGCTTCAGCAGGTAGCCATTGTTCCATTTCAGCATGGCTTTTTAGAAACATTTGAACCTGTTCAGATTCACACCCCGATTGCTTGAGGCGAGCTGAGGTATTCTCGAGCGCCTGAGATTGAATATCAAAAGCAAAGACCCTTCCTTTCGGGCCAACAGTCTGGGCGAGGAATAAAGTGTCTACCCCATTGCCCATGGTGCCGTCTATAGCATAATCTCCTTCCCTTAGCCGCTCTTTCACAAGCTTCTGCGTATAACCTAATATCGATACAAATCCCATACATAACCCTCCGCATTATGATATTGATTGTAGTATAAAATAATAACGGCTAGCGAATGCCAACCGTCGTCATGTTTCATGTTGAAATTTTCATAGTGCTACTTGTTCCACAGCCTGCCCTGCCACGTATTGCGATCCTTTAATGCTTTATCAATGGCGTTTAACACTTCCCATTTCTTCAAGCTCCACATCGGTCCGATGAGCAAATCGCGAGGCGCGTCCCCTGTGAGGCGATGAACAATCATCTCAGGTGGCAGAAACTCTAGTGTGTCTACAATCAGTTTAATATACTCATCCTGCTCCAGAAAACGAAGCAAGCCTGCCTCATACTGCTTTACCATGGGGGTTTTGCGCATGAGATGCAGCAGGTGAATTTTAATACCTTGTACGTCCATCTTGGCAACCGCGCGACCCGTCTCCAGCATCATTTCATGCGATTCCTGCGGTAAGCCATAAATAATATGGGAACACACTCGAATATTGTGTTTGCGGAGCTTTTCAAGCGCCCTGTAATAGCATTCTGTGTCATGGGCTCGGTTAATCAACTGTGAGGTGGATTCATGGATCGTTTGAAGTCCCATCTCAATCCATAAGTAAGTGCGTTCATTCAGTTCAGCCAAATATTCAATAACGTCATCTGGTAAGCAATCAGGTCGAGTTGCAATGGACAGACCGACGACACCCGGCTGTTGCAGAATGACTTCATAGTATTCCTTTAATTCAGCTAATGGTGCATACGTGTTCGTATAAGCTTGGAAGTAACCAATGTACTTTGCATGGGGCCATTTCTGATGCTGACGGTCTCTGATCGTATTGAATTGGGTCACAAGATCATCCCGCCTGCTTCCCGCAAAATCGCCTGAACCCCTGGCACTGCAGAAGGTACAGCCTCCTATTGCGATGGTTCCGTCTCGGTTAGGACACGTAAAGCCTGCATCCAGCATAACTTTGAACACTTTCTCTCCGAAGGCTTCACGCATTTCGTAATTCCATGTATGAAATCGTTTATCTCCCCATAGCATGGGGGCATGGTTTAATGTAGCAGTCATTGTTATTACTCCTTATCTAAAGTTCAGCCTGCAGGCCGAATCAGAATTCAACATTATAGAAGTCGATGTGTATCGAAGCAACCTTGTCATCAAGTAATCTTTAAACTTATATTTTAGCTTAATTTCTTGAAAAATGCGAATGACTGAATGAACGAAAAGTGAATATTCACAGGGGGAACGAACATATATTGTATGCTATAAACAGCAATTCGTGATATCGCTTACATCCCTTGTGTTACAAAGATAAACGGTATAAAAATATAGTGTTCAGCACCGGTTGAATCCATTGAAAAACCTTACATCATATGTTACGATGGAATTAGAAAATGCACCAAATTATCTCGCAAAGTTCCTTGCTGATTTTCATAGCATTTCTGTGATATGGGCATACTTTATTAAAATAATTCCTGTGAGGTGATTGTGGATGGAACAACAAGTAAAAATCCCTAAGGGAGAAGAGAAAATCACAGTCGAACTAACCGTTAAAGAAGCGATTGCATTAACGGGTGTGCGTTTTAACGGACAGCCGGACCTAGTATTGGATGCTCGCAAGAAACTTAAACATACACTTGAAGATAAAATGTACGCTGGCAACTAGATTGATTAAGTCACTCGTTTCAATATAAAAATAAGCATCGATTTCGTAACGTTATCTTGCAATAACAGCCTATGTGGCGAAATGGATTTATAGAAGGCTCCTTTGCTTTTGGGCAATGGAGCTTTTTTGAAATATAAGAAATTATAAATTTTCGGGGGCCACGGAGTGGCTCCCTT
>CAYUSG010000253.1:0-2923 GCA_964447355.1 uncultured Paenibacillaceae bacterium | reverse complement strand
AAGCGGTAGTAACGACTATAGATGAAGAGAATGGACAGAAGGAACTGTGTGCTTATGTTGTTTCCAGCGAGCCATTGGAGGCGCAAGAAGTGAGACAGGCGCTTGCAGGCATGCTGCCGAATTATATGATTCCATCGTACATTGTACAAATGGATCGCATTCCGCTGACGCCTAACGGCAAAGTAGACCGCAGGGCATTGCCTAAACCGGACGGTAGCGCTCAGTCGGGTGCGGCTTATGTAGCGCCGCGCACACTGGTTGAGAGCGAACTGGCAGCGATATGGCAAGATGTCCTCGGGCTTGAGCAAGTTGGCGTGTTGGACAATTTCTTTGATCTGGGCGGCCATTCGCTCCGTGCAACGGTATTAGTCAGCCGAATTAATAAGTCGTTTAACGTTGAATTACCGCTGCGAGAGGTGTTCCAGCATCCAACCATTGAACAGTTGGCTAAAGTCGTAGAACAGTTGAATGCACACGCCTATGTGTCTATTCCAAGAGCAGTAGAGCAGATGGTTTATCCGGTATCTTCAGCGCAAAAACGTATATACATTTTGCAGCAAATCGAGGGAGCCTCGTTAAGTTACAACATGCACGGTGTGTGGAGCTTGGAAGGGGAATTGGATCGGAAGCGCTTCGAGGCGGCTTTCCGCGCACTGATAACCCGCCATGAATCGCTGCGAACTGGATTTGAAATTCACGCAGGCGAACCCGTACAACGGATTCATAAAGAAGTAGCGTTTTCGGTTGATTATGTGGAAGCAAGTGAAGAAGATGTAGCGCGTATTGTTCATGATTATGTTCGTGAATTTAAGCTGGATAAGCCGCCACTGATTCGTGTTGGCTTAGTTGCGTTACAACCAATGTCCCATAGTCAAGTGGAACAACGTTATCTATTGCTATTTGACATGCACCACATTATTTCCGATGGGGTGTCGATGAACATCTTAATTGATGAGTTTGCGAGGTTGTATGCGGGTGAAACCCTTGCCCCGCTCAACATTCAATATAAGGATTATGCGGTATGGCAGCAATCGGAAGCAGTGCGCGAGCAGTTACAAGAACAGAAGGCGTATTGGCAGAATGTTTTTATTGATGAGATTCCGGTGCTGGAGCTGCCGACAGATCATACACGTCCAGCTGTAAAGAGCTATGAAGGAGATCGCTTAAGCTTTAATATTAACAAACGTCAGTATGAGTTACTGAATGGCATTGCCAAGCAAAATGGAGCAACCCTATATATGGTCTTGCTAGCTGCCTATACGACTTTGCTGCATAAATACAGTGGGAACGAAGACATTATCGTAGGCACACCCATCGCCGGCAGAACGCATATGGACGTAGAACCGTTGATCGGGATGTTTGTCAACACATTAGCGGTTCGCAGCTATCCGTCTGGGGATAAACCGTTCCTAGACTACTTGCAAGAAATCAAAGAACAAACCTTAGAAGCATTTGCGCATCAAGACTATCCATTTGAAGATTTGGTCGAGTTACTGCCGCTTAAGCGAGACCTGAGCCGCAATCCTTTGTTTGATGTCTTATTTGTATTGCAAAACACGGGACATGCGTTAGAGACATCCGAGTACCAAATTAATGATTTGAAATTAAAGCCGTATGAGCATCAGAGTCGTACCTCCAAATTTGACTTGACATTGACTGCAGTTGAAAAAGGCGATTCGATCGTATGTGAGTTTGAATATGCTACCGCATTATTCAATGGGTCAACGATTGAGCGCATGGCGGGGCATTTCTTGCAATTGATCGAAGGATTGACTGCTGAGCCTCAGGCCTCATTGGCTTCGTTGCCAGTGTTAGCGAGCGAAGAAAAAGTAATGCTTCTGGAACAATTTAATGCAACAAAAAAAGACTATCCATGGGATAAAACGATCCACGGGTTCTTTGAGGAGCAGGCAGGACGCAGGCCAGAGCAAGTGGCAGTCGTATTCGAAGATCAACAGATCACTTATCATGAACTTAATCGCCGTGCGAATCAGTTAGCTAAGGTGCTGCAAGGCAAAGGGGTAGGACCAGATCGATTGGTTGCCATCATGGCAGAACGTTCATTAGAGATGATCATTGGCATCATGGGTATATTGAAAGCAGGCGGGGCTTACTTACCGATGGATCCTTCTCATCCTGAAGACCGAATTCGCTTTATGCTTGAGGACAGCGGAGCTAGCTTATTGCTTTCGCAGCAGCATCTATTGAACAACATCGTGTTTGACCATGAGGTCATTAATCTTAACAGAATTGAGGACTACATCGAACAAGAATCTACTACGGCTCAACCAACTTGCAAACCAGACAACCTAGCTTATGTGATTTATACCTCCGGTTCCACGGGTCAGCCTAAGGGTGTTCAGATTGAGCATCGCAACGTGATGAATACGTTGTTTGCACTAGAAGAAGCGTATCCGTTAGAAGCAAGGGATGCTTATCTGTTAAAAACTGCATTTACCTTTGACGTTTCGGTGACAGAGTTGTTTGGTTGGTTTATGGGTGAGGGACGATTGGTGATCTTGCCGCCGGAAGAGGAGAAAGATCCGAGAGCTATTCTTCGTGCAGTGGAAAAGCATAGCATTTCGCATCTCAACTTTGCGCCATCGATGCTGAATGCTTTTATGCAGGCGGTACAAATTGAGGAAGCGGAGCTGGAACAGCTTAAATATGTGTTTGCAGCAGGCGAAGCACTGTCGGCAGCGCTTGCAGAAACGTTCTGCAAAACGCTGAAGCAGACGCGACTGGAAAATATCTATGGTCCAACGGAAGCAACGATTTATGCAACATGGTATGGCATCGAGCCGCGAAACGGCAAGATAGAACGTGTCTTAATCGGTAAGCCGCTGAGCAATGTTCAGGCTTTGATCTTGGATGCAAATGGACAATTGCAGCCCATTGGTGTACCAGGCGAGCTTTGTATCGC
>CAYUSG010000252.1:0-2948 GCA_964447355.1 uncultured Paenibacillaceae bacterium | reverse complement strand
CTTTAAATTACTTAATTCAAATAAGAACTGCACCATTTCTCATACGATCGATAACGAGATCAAACGGCAGCCTCTAATGTGATGAGGATTTTAGAACCCTCTATCCGTTCAAGACAACGCTCACGGGTGATATTCGGCTCGTGCCGTGATATTAGGCTTCCACCCTCCCTAATTCGCTGAAATCCGGCTAACGGCTTACTTATCCCGATCTACACTTTAATTAACTAGTTTATAATAGTGGAGTATATCGAAATCATCGGCTCTAGTCAATAAGCGTTCATAGACATACATGCATATTTGCACGTTTATTTTATTGTCTTCGATGAACCCCTACCGATTCATAAACATGACCTATGATTTGAATGGGAACCTGTGCTTGTTTAGTTACACCATTCGCATACAGGATTTCAAAATGAATGTCGATGACTTGCTCCGGCAAGCCTTTGGTAAAGGATAGGAATTGCTCATCAAACAATTCGCCAGCGTAGTGATGCTGTGATACTTGTATAAGTTTCGAGCTCACCTTTAATGATGTATTGTCTTTGGCCGTTGTTTCTAACCACGCTGTTACACTTGTCACTTCAGCAGGTGCGCTTTCAGCCTGGACGACTATAATTTCGCCGGAGTAAAAATCTTTGGGATCGGTCGTTGTATTATGACCTAGAGCATCGTGATTGGCTTTCCATTCAGGTGTATGTTGAACTGCAGCCGTTATCGTTAACGCTTGTACTTGTAAGGACTTGACTATTGTATCAGTCGCAGAGCCATCTGACACCGTTAGCTGAACTCGATAAAGCCCTGGTTGGTTCCAACGATACGTTGGATCTGACAGTGTTGATACGATATTGCCACCATCCGGCGTAGTAATCTTCCAATCGTATGTCAATATGTCGCCATCTGCATCCGTGGATACATTCTTTAATTGAATCGTGTCGCCTTCCCATACTGGCTTAGGAGACCAATCAAAATCGGCTATCGGCGGTCTGTTAAGAGTGACCTTGAAATATCCAACACTTGGCGCAGGGTCCCAATCATAGCCGTCAAACACTTCTAAGCGTGCGTAATATGTGCCTTCCGTTAAATCTGTATTGACGGTCCAGGTGCGTATTGTCGTTGCTGTTATCGTTCCTGATGATGCTACCAACGTTCCTCCGCTAGTATACACGTTAACCCTGGCTTGCCTTTGAGGATCACCATCTGGATCGGTGAATGTCCAAGATATCGGCGGTCTTGGTACCGAAACATCTGCTGGCGCTGCTGCTGTACCCACTGGATTATGAATAGTCCCATTTGGCAGACGATTGTTAATGGTAATTTGTCTTTCGAATTGATCAGTCTGTCCCAGTGAATCCTCAACAACCTGCCTAATATTCACAACACCTAATGAGCTGAAGGATTTCACCCACGAATCGCGATCTGTGCTTTGCAACGTTTCCGGATCTGAACTCGTGACATTGCGAATGTAATACCAATGCTTCAGATTGTGGGACCCACCATCTTCTATATCCGTCGCTATAGATGTAATGGTAACCGGCACGCCCCTGTAAGTAGAAGTTGCACTTAAATTAAAGCCAGCAATTGGCGGGTTGTTAGGACTGGCGATAGCCCCTACATTTATAGTGCTTACCTTCCAATCACTCCACAGGCCATATTCGTCTTTACTGGAAACACCTACTTCATATCTCCCTATTTCTTGCGGAGCAACTAATTGAGTATTAGATACCCGGCCCGAAGGTGAGATATAGTAAAACCTTCTTTCGAGAATTCCCCTCGTTGTTCTGTAGTTGATCCCCGTTGGTTCTACTGAATAATTAGCGCTAGAGAGCCATCTGTCGGGATCGTAGTCTTGAAATGTCCATTTAATAGTGTTGTCCAGATTGAAAGATGTTGTGTAATGGGTGATAGGTTTCCTGTGTACGACAAGCGTTGCAGTAAACGTATTGGAATTTTCTCTGTACTCGTTAAACACATTTGATGGGTGCCTATAATGAGCATGAGGATCATCATAGCCTTCATACGATATTAAGTATTCTCCGACCCGATCTAATGCAGTAACAGGGCTGAAATAGGTTTTTAAGTGGTGAGTCGATACCCCGCTTTTACCGTCGCCTGCATTCAAAAATTTATTAACATTGAAGTGCGAATAAGTCCATCTTTCGTAAGCTATCGGGTCATTCTCCGTATCAGTAAAAGTCATTTCATAGGTTATGAGAGATCCGACTAAGGATGAATTAGGCGTTTGTGATACTTCGTAAATGATCTCAGTAATAATAAAATTCTTGAATTCAACCTTCTCGTGATTTGCGAATAGACCGACTTTGCCCGATGTAAGGCTCGCATCATTAACGTTTATTCTCGGTACTCCATCAATATATACTTTGATGTTTTCCATTAAGGTGTTAATTCTAAAGTTATAATACTGACCGCGCTTCATAGGAAAGTTGATCTCTTTTAGGATGGTTTCATTACCATTAATGACTTTTAGTAATCTTACATGGCTGCCATCACTTTCCACTCGATAGAAATTATTAGCATCGACGATTCTGAATGATACACCTGAACCCATGGAAATATCCGGTTGGTTATAGTAATTAAATTTCATGTTAAATGAAACTTCCGAGTTCTCCATTTCTGGAATAGATTTAGGAATAAACTGGCCAAATGCATCATAATTAGGTCTTTTTAATGGGTCTGACTCGATTAAGTAGTAAAGCGCTTCTTGTTTTCTAGCCCAATACCAACCATCGTCATCTCGTTCCCTCTTTTGGTAAGTATACATATATGTTGCCAATAACTTCCCATCTTGAATCACTTGTATATCTGACAATCTAGCAACAGTATCTACTTCTCTTTCGTCATCTTCAAACTCGGGAGCTATATCAACTGAAAGTGGTATATTTAGATTTGTAACGGAACCATTTGACAGGTCAAGTATTCTAATTGTATTA
>CAYUSG010000251.1:0-2953 GCA_964447355.1 uncultured Paenibacillaceae bacterium | reverse complement strand
ATTATATTGCGTATGAAGGTGTAACAACGGCTTGCGCAGCTCGTTTAACCCGGCAATCCACATTTTCGCCGGAGAGAACGTATGCATCCAAGTCACAATCCCTGCGCAACGGTCGTCCGCATTGGCTTCCCTGCAAATGTTCCTGATTTCCTCCGCCGTCTTCACAACGGGCTTGAATACAAGCTTATAAGGAATAGCCGCTTCACTGTCAATCCCCGCAGTCATTTTCTTCGAATGATCCGCTACCTCTTCCAATGTTTCTGGACCATATAAGTGCTGACTTCCTGTAACAAACCAAAATTCGTAAGGCTTAACGGTTAACATCGTAACATCCTCCTTTGTATGATTTTATTTCGCGGTTTCTTTAATCGCTTTTAAGCGTTTCATCACATCATTCTCACCGCGTCCAAAATAATCATGCAGCCTCGAATACTCCTGGTACAGCTGCTCGTATACCGCAACATTCTCAGGAATCGGCTTATAGGTTTCTTCGCGAACACGCGCCATTTGCTTAGCTGCATCAACGATCGAATCGTACCCGCCATTCGCCGCGCCTGCTGCCACCGCACCGAACATCGCAGCGCCAAGCGCTGGTGTTTGTTTCGAGTCAGCAATTTTAATTTCGCGGTTCGTTACATCCGCGTAGATTTGCATCAACAGCCTGTTCTTCTGCGGCAGACCGCCGCAAGCGTATAATTCTTTCACCTCTACGCCATTATTGTGGAAGGCGTCCACGATCTTGCGTGTGCCAAAAGCTGTTGCTTCAAGCAGGGTTCTATATATTTCCTCAGGCTTGGTTAATAAAGTGCATCCTAGGAGTAACCCCGTTAAATCTGTATCCACTAGAACAGAGCGGTTGCCATTCCACCAATCTAAGGCAATCAAGCCGGTTTCACCCGGTTTATACTCAGCTGCCTTGCGCTCTAAATAGACGTGAATGTTCACACCCTCTGCCTCCGCCGCTTCTTTAACATAGGCCGGCACCGCATGCTCTACAACCCATTCGAAAATATCACCAACCGCTGACTGACCAGCCTCATAGCCTAAGAATCCTGGGATAATACCATCTTCTACAACACCGCACATGCCCTCAACTTGCTTCTCCTCAGTCCCTAGAAGCATATGACAGATGGAGGTTCCCATAGCCATTACAAGCTTGCCAGGCTCAACGACGCCTACACCCGGCACGGCTGCATGCGCATCAACATTACCTACGGCAACAGCAATGCCCGGCTTAAGTCCCATCTTAGAGGCCATATCCGCCGTTAGCTCGCCAGCTTTGGTGCCAAGCGGCAGTATGTCCCCGCGCAGCTTAGTGTCCGTTAAGTTTTCTAATCGCGAGTCTAATGCTTTGAAGAAATTCTTGCTTGGATAACCCTCTTGTTTGTGCCAGATCGCTTTATATCCGGCTGTACAGCTGTTGCGGGTAATATTCCCCGTCATTTGTGAGACGACCCAGTCCGTAGCCTCTAGGAATTGATCGGCACGATCATAAATCTCTGGCGCTTCGTTCAAGATTTGCCATACTTTCGCAATCATCCATTCTGAGGAGATTTTGCCCCCATAACGAGGCAGCCATGATTCTCCGCGCTGCTTGGCGATTTCATTAATAAGATTAGCCTCATCCTGTGCGGCATGGTGCTTCCACAATTTTACCCAGCTGTGTGGATGATCTTTCAGCTCAGCATTAAAGCAAAGCGGCTCGCCCTCACCATCAATGGGAAGCATTGTACAGGCTGTGAAATCGATGCCTAGGCCTACCACATCTGCAGGATCGATGCCTGAAGACTTCACGACAGCGGGTACAGATTGCGTCAGCACTTCAATATAATCGGCGGGGTGCTGCAGCGCCCAATCATGTTCGAGTTTCATACCGGAACCCGGAAGTTCCTCATCAATGACGTGATGACGGTAAGGAGTGACATGATCTGCTACTTCCGTTCCGTCCGATAAATCTACCAGTACAGCGCGGCCCGACTGTGTGCCATAATCTACGCCGATGGCGTATTTTTGTGACATAATGCATACCTCCCTAAATAATAATTCTTACGTTAAGACTGCCCGTAATAGGCATTTGCACCATGCTTTCTTAAGAAGTGCTTATCCAGTAAATGCTGATCCATCGCACCAACATTTGGATTAAGTCGATACGTCCGTGCATTCATTTTGGCTACTTCCTCAAGCACTACTGCATTATGAACCGCATCATGAGGGTCCTTCCCCCAAGCAAAAGGAGCGTGACTTTTCACTAGAACACCCGGTACTTGTGCAACATCCAGATTTAAAGTGCGGAACGTCTCAACGATGACATTTCCCGTTTCCAGCTCATATGCAGATTTAATTTCCGCTTCGGTCATATCACGCGTACACGGAATTTCACCGTAGAAGTAATCGGCTTGTGTAGTACCCAGCGCTGTAATTCCTCGCCCGGCTTGTGCAAATGAGGTTGCCCAAGGAGAATGCGTATGCACGATCCCCCCGATGCTTGCAAATGCTTTATATAATACCAAGTGCGTCGCCATGTCCGATGAAGGTTTTAACGTCCCCTCCACTACATTGCCATCCAAATCTACGACGACCATATCCTCTGCTTTCATCTCTTCGTACGATACACCGCTCGGTTTGATTACAACTAGTCCCTTTTCGCGGTCTATCCCGCTTACATTCCCCCAAGTAAATGTGACCATCTTATATTTGGGTAAATCTAAGTTAGCCTCAAGCACCTGCTGCTTCAACGTATCTAACACTATGCAACCTCTCCTTTCCATTCGGACTGAATATAATTGTACTTATGTCTTTGCGATAAATTATACACTTGTACGTACAATTTATCTAGATATTTTTCGATATATGTTTGACTGCATTCCGAACATAGTATTCCCAAATCACTCTAATCCTAGCATCTATTGTTCATATCTCATCATTTACTCATGCCAAAAAGGCCCTCCTAGTC
>CAYUSG010000250.1:0-3008 GCA_964447355.1 uncultured Paenibacillaceae bacterium | reverse complement strand
GGAAGGCTATTAGCTATCATTGATAGGCTTTACCCACGAAGTAGAGCGAAGAGCCACTATCTTTAAAAGCGTTGTATGTTTTCTCATTTCCCCATTTTGAATATATGTATTCAAATGCTGCCTGTGTAATTTCTGGATTTTCTAATATGGATTTGATATTCAAAATTTCCCCTCCATACACTTTTAATATACATAACCATCTTTCTTTTAACTATCACATAATTGATATACATGCATAGTATATAGCAGGGAGGAGGTTGATCATTATGAGACAACATAGATCCCCTTGCACAGATGGTTTCTATTATACTGTCAAATGTGGCGATACACTGCAATCCATTGCTGACCAGCACGGTGTAACAGTGAAACAAATCATCCAAGCCAACTCATTCTTGAAATGCCACCCCGTTCTAATAGCTGGACAACCCCTATGTATTCCAGACATTGAAGAAGAATAATATCCCTTTAAGAGGGCGGCCTTAATGCCGTCCTCTTGCTGTGTACATACGAAGCCGCTAAAGTCAGCAGCTACTCCACACCCGCTTCACATTACGTCCGCTCATCATGATAGGCAAGGTTTGTGTGCAGGACACCATACATAACAGCCAGCCGAACAGCCCCCTCACCATTGAAGTCCTCTCACGAACCTAACACAAGATAAGCCCCAGCGCAAACCCAAGGGCCAAAGCAGAGGACCATCAAGCATATAAGCTAGCCTGCAACCATTAACAGAGCTATCTTAAAGCAAATCTCGTGATGCAGCCACATTAAGCTTCTCCTAACCAGTTTAAAATCACATTCTTAGTCAGCGCCAAAGCTTCTCTCAGCGCAGATGTCTCCCCTCGAAAAGGATGAACCGCACCAAATGTGTGATTGCCCCCAGGCACCTGCAACCATTGAATCTGAGGGTTTATTGCAACAAGTGCCTCAGAGCCTTTACGCAAACGCTCTGAATCCTCAGTGCCTTGAATCAAAACAATGGGCCCAGCTGCAGATCGAGCACGCTCGATTATGTTAAATCGCTTTGCATTTAATTCCATATCATCTAGTATCTCTTTATCCAGCGGCATCTGTTGATTCGTCCGACCATTAAGAACCGCGGATCGCCCTTTCTCCCGCATTTCTCGTTTCTGTTGTTCTGAGAATAGGTCAACATGAGTAATTCCATTCCAACTAATTACGCCATTGACCGATTCGGGGTAATCGAACGCATAGATCAAGCTGACCCCGCCGCCGCGGCTGTGACCTAATAACATGAGTGGAGCATCTGAACGGATGCCTAACTTGTCAAAGGTTCCAGATTTTACTGCCCTCACAACCTGATCGAGATCTTCGAGCTCTCTGGAATATGTATTGTGAGCAAATTTCTCAAGCTCTGTGAAGTCCAGCAAGCTCTCACCCACACCATTCATTGAGAAATTAAAAAGTATAACGTCCAACCATTCACTCAGCACTTCTGCCGCATGCGGGAACATACCCCAATCCTTAAACCCTTTATAGCCATGGGCAATGAGCAATATCCCTTTAGATGGTTGCTTAGAACGAAAGACATCGCCTCGAATAATTCGGTCTTCATTTCCCTTTAATTCAAATGAATGTTTCATTATTACACCTGCCTTATCGAGCATGATTAATTCGTGACCCGACCATATTATACCAAGGTGGACGTTTCATTGCTATGGGAAGACGTGTCAGATGCCATGCAACCTTTTGCCAAATCATATCGTCAAGAAGAATGACCCGTTGGTCATAATAATATGGTGAAAAAGGATGATGAATGATGAACAAGATTCGTATGAAATGGGGGGTATGGTGCACTGCGTTATTATTGATTACCATGCTGTTTGGCAGTTCAGCCTTAGCCTTTGACGATTTGCCGGAGGGAACAGATACCGACAAAATTGTGGAGCTCCAACAACAAGGCATCATTAGTGGAAAATCTGATACACGCTTCGCACCAGAAGAAGCTCTTACTTATGCTCAGGGTGTACATCTCATTGTCAAGACGTTTAATTTAAACATCGATCATATTCGATTTATCAAAGCACCTCAAGCAAGTGATTACTTCAAGCATATTCCTGATGATGCATGGTATGCTGATGCATTTATTAAGGCCTTTCACAATGGTGTGACCCTTGATGCGAATGTCGATCCACAAGCTGCCATGCCGCGCGAGGTGTTTGCTCATCATGCGTTCGAAGGCCTGCAAGCTACCGGCAACTATGCTTTTATTGAAATCTTTAAACTCATCAAGGATGAAGCGGATATTACACCCGAGTACATGAACAGCATTCAAAAGATGCTTATTATCGGAGCCATGAAGCTGGACGATCAAGGCCATTTCTTACCCAAGGAGCCGATTACACGTAAACAAGCAGCACTTGCACTGCACGATCTTAGAAATTTTGTAGAAGGACATAAGGAAGTTAAACCGCCTAAAGCGCCTGAATTACTAGAGGACATAACGATGGATATAGAAGCTGTAAATGAGGATGTGCAGAAGATCACCCTCAGCTGGGGCGAGAAGCCAAACTCTGGTTATCGCATCACTATTGATCGAATCACCTTTAATGAAGCAACAATGGAAGCAAACATCGAATACAAGCTTCATATGCCCAGCAATGATCCTGGAATCAGTTATTTACAAGTCATCACCTATCCCAAAGCAGAAACCTATATTTCAACACAATACACGCCTGTAAAACAATATATTACGGGCCAAGGAACCTCCGGTTCTCATCCAGGTGAGTTGCCCCCATTACTTAAGGAAGAACCTGTATACAGCGATGAACCCGTATCTGAAGAGCATCCAGTTGATGAACTTCAAGAACGCGCAGTCGAATAACTCTTGTAATAGAGCATTAAAAAGCAAAAATCCGTGAGATTCTCATCTCACGGATTTTTGCTCAAGTATGCCGAGGACCGGACTTGAACCGGTACGATAGTCACCTATCGCAGGATTTTAAGTCCTGTGCGTCTGCCAATTCCGCCACCCCGGCATACGGCAG
>CAYUSG010000249.1:0-3042 GCA_964447355.1 uncultured Paenibacillaceae bacterium | reverse complement strand
CATCCGTATAGGCTACATAAGGAGTGTCATTATCTACATAAAGGGACGTGTAATCTGCTGCCCCCGCCGAGAAGCCGGGGCTGCCCACAGCGACCCAGTCGCTGCCATCAAATCTCATCACTGTGGCTTCGCCGCTATTTCCGTAATCCGTATAGGCTACATAAGGGGCGCCATGGGTGTCTAGCGCCACGGATGGGTAACCTATTGTCCCCGCCGAGAAGTCAGGGCTGCCCACAGTTTTCCAACCGTTGACGCTATCATACTTCATCACCGTGGCTTTAAATAGAAAGCTTGTAGTATCTGAATAGACCACATAAGGGGTGCCATAGGTGTCTACCGTCACGGACGTGTCCATTGCCCCCCCTGTCGAGAAACCGGGGTCGCCTACAGTATCCCATTCCAGCACAGTGGCCGCGTACACGTTGCCTCCGCCAGGCGTAAGGACTCCAGGAACCCCACCCAGTACCAACAACATCGCCAAGATTAAGACGATGATTTTTTTTCTTTTAACCGCCATTCTTTTTCCTCCCAATCTACTAAGTACCTGAATAAAGACTCCTTGCAAAAGTCGAAATCCACTTCTACATCATTCGACTTTTATCGTTCATTCCTACTATAGAACTACACGCAAAAAAAAATAACTCCCCAAAAGGGGAGGTTCAAGTCATAAAAGGGACTTTCAACCAAGTATACTTGTTCTAATTTGCCAACATCTTCAGCATCGTCACCGCTTCTGCCCTTATCGCCGGGGCGCTCGGATCGAAGTGATTGTTGTCCGTACCTGTGATAGCTCCTCTCTTTGGGTGATGATTTGGAGCCCTTTTCACGTTTTACACCTTCGAAATTTAGGATTATTTAAAATGTATTGACTTTAAATAGAATTATTTGGTAATATAAAAATGCTAATCGATTAGCTGAAAATTAATTAATGATACTCGTCTTAGGAGGTGAGTAAAATTTATCCTTGATAAAAAGGAAGTAAATTAAAAGAGATTGAGCCATAAAAGGAGAAATTTAATAATGAAAAAATTCTTTTTTTTCACTTTAGCAATTGCTCTATATTTTTCAGCATTTGCAGGAAGTTTATTTGCAAATTCTTCAAAATCAGAGGCTCCTGATGCAGTTAAATTATTCTCCATCACAATTGGACAGGGCGCAGGCAAAATCGCTTATACACCAGATCTCCCGGATCTTGAACCTCTTGGACCTGAGAGTTTCGCAGTAGCCCCAAACGGAAACGTATTAATTCTGGACACCATAGATAATCAGGTTGAGAAGTTCAATAAAGAGGGGCAATACCTTGGGACTGTGGAACTTCAACCAAATAACGAATTTAACGACATTGAACTTGGCAGCAACAATACTTTTTATGTGGTCAATGATGTCGGACAAGTGCTGGAATATAAAAACGATCAGTTGGAAAAACAATATAAGTTTAATGCGGATCCGTCTAAAAATAAAGTATTAGGTCTATATTTGACCAAGGGGAATGATGTGACGTTAAGATTTCAAAATGGTGAAGAAGTTAATCTGAACAAACATAAAAGATTTAAGACGTTCGATGGTTTTAGCGGAAAAAAGGTCGGGAAAAACACAGTGTTATCTTCTTCTGAACAACAGATTACAATTAACTATGACTATACGGCTGCTGGTACGTATCCGCTTCAATATACGAATTCTGGTGCACAACTTGTACTTGTGAATGAAGCTCTAATCGGAAATGATATGTATGTTGAAACAAGAATTGGTAAGTTTAAAAACAATCAAAGAATTGGTTCGGCCTTAGCCATCTCCACTAAAGGAACTTATTACGTAAAGGTACCAGAACACTTTATTAAATCAACAAAGAATGGCGATTTGTATCAACTAGTGACAAACAAAGATTCTGTAGATATTTATCAATTAAACTTCTCTAAAGATAAGCGAACGAAAATTAATGCCGAATTGGTAAGCAAAATAAAGCCCGATAGTGACACCATACAAGGAGAAGTATCGACATCCACTGTTACCCGAAGTACTGCCTTCAGTCGGGCATACGACTATACTGAATATCAATGGGTTTTTGATGAAACAACAATGCTGACACCTTATGTTTCTGGTGTCTCTTCAACCCCTGACCATTTGAATAGTTCATCAGTGCCCATGCAAACGGGAATCCCGTATAGATGGGGTGGATTTAATGGAACAGATACAGCAGACTATAGTTCTTCACCCAATTTTATAACCGAATTATGGGACGGAGAAACTGCTGGTAATGTAACATTTACATCAGCAGCGGTCTCATCGGATACATCGGGATTAGATTGTAGCGGGTTCATTTCAGCAGCTTATGAATTTGATCATAAATTAGGGACAGTTACAATTCCAAATTACTTCATGAACTGGACGTGGGGTTCAATCCAGCTTGGTGATATAGCAAACAAATATAACGATCATGTTTGGATGTATAATGGACAAATTAGAGACAGTTATGGCAACCTCATTGCCTACTCATCTATTGAGGAAACGGTATCTGGAACTGGGGATAAAACGAAATTGTATAGCCATACACTTTCTGATGCTCAAAACTATAATCCGATGACAATTCAATAATATAATAAACTGCGCTTTCCCCTTCTATTCATTTGGAAGGAGAAAGCGCATAAATTGTTATTTTGGTTAAGGAGGATTTCCTTGTGAAAAAAAACGCAGTCCTTTTATTGGTAGCTATATCCATCCTTTCAATGGTTGGCTGTTCGAATAACCCTGTTAATCACCCCGGGGAAATCAATAAGGAGTTGTCTCCTACTGACGTTTCCCATAATTCGGCACCTAATAAGGAAAATAATATTGAAATGGTTCCAGGGAAAAAATATAGGTTAAACGAGGATATTGGCGCAAAAATAAGGCCGGAACCGACAACGGCCGAAGGCCCTGTTTTTATCGCAAAAGCCGGCCAAGAATACGCAGTTGTAGATATCCATGACCCGTATGCCCAAATTAAATCAGGGGATCAAACAGGGTGGATTCCAATTTGGTATTTTACAACGGAAGCGGAAAAAA
>CAYUSG010000248.1:0-3070 GCA_964447355.1 uncultured Paenibacillaceae bacterium | reverse complement strand
CGCTAAGAAGGATACGCTTGCTCAGTTCGTTGGGGACAAGCTGCAGGTTTGGGGGGCTGTCTCTAATGTAGAGAACATACAACTTCGTAAGCTGTTATTTGCTGATCAGCATATTCCTAATAAAGAAGCCTTGTTGAAGGCCCAGCAGGATTATCTAGCAGCTGCGCAATCTAACGGGATGAACTGGCTGAATGAGATCCAGCCCGAACTCTCAGCAGTACCGCAAAGTTTCATTAATTACGGCACATTGTTTGCTAAGGCTATTCCAGCTATTCGGCAAGCGATCCGGAAGGATACGCAAGAGAATCGAGAAAAGCTAAAGCAGCTGTTCAACGGACTTTCGTTATCCTCATCAGAACAACTGGAAACGTTGCATGGGACCTTAAGCCAGCTCAACGATAAGCTGCAAGCATTCCAATCAGATGCTGAGCATTTCAGCGAAGGAAACGAAAATTTCAGCGCACTCGAAAAGATCGACAGTGACAATTTGAAAGAGGCCCAAGCGGCAATTGCCAAGCTGACTAAACGGATTGAAGAGTACAACAAGGACATTACGAAGAAAATGATCAAGGAAGAGGAGGATATGACGATTTCCAACATCGTCATGTCCGTTGGAGGGCTTTTAGGGAAGCCAGGTGAATCATTAGGTCTGGCAATCGGGCTGATCTTTATCGTGAGCGCTGGTCTAACCCTGAATGAAGTGTTGTCCGAGATAGACGCCGCCTTCCAAGCGGCAATGAAAGAGGCTGCTTATAAAGTTGAAGTGACAGAGTTAAACGAACAATTACTAGCGCTTCATGCAACCTCATCAGCTCTGAATATGATCGTGACGGAACTAAAGGATATGGGTGCCACGCTAAAGGATATTATTTCCATTTGGACGGACTTGAAGCAGACCATGGATAAAGCTATTAATGTGCTTAATGATACCAGTCAACCGTTGGATCAAATAATTAGTGAATTTAATCTCGGCCGTGCTAGTGCCGAGTGGGAGGATGCAGTCTTTTTCGCCCAACGCATGCAGAAGAACACTGTCATGATCGGTACACAAACATTAGTTACACCGGACCCCAACGATTCAGCTGAATCTGCTTAGAAGATTTGATGCAGGGGGCTGACCTAAAAGTCTATCTTAGGGGAAATGAAAAGCCCAAGAATGTTGATGTTACAGCATTCTTGGGCTTTGACTTTTTAATTATCGGGCTGAAATACAACTTTTCGGACAGCTCCTTATGTTTGCGATAAAACTCGAAATTTCTCCGTAGACATAAATTTATAGACTAGACATTCCCTAATGGACACTATAGAATAAGTAATGAATCCATTTCATCACGATATATAGATTGATAAATTGGAAATCATCAATATATAGTGTGTGAGGCATTTGATCATAATGCAGTTAGATATTGATTCAACTATATAAACTGAATAAAAATGGTGTAGAGGTGTTGTACACGTCGAACGTGTACAGCTTAATAGGGAAGATTGGTGCAAATCCAACACGGTTCCCGCCACTGTAATTCGGAGCAACCTGCTTAGGTCACTGTTTGTTATAACGGGAAGACGCAGGAAGCGATGATGATAAGTCAGGAGACCTGCCTTTACACTATGCGACATACACCCTACGGGAGATAGGAGGTTTGCTGACCAGACACAATAGTTATTATTGCAGGTATGGCATTCAATCCCGAGGATTGAATGCCTTTTTTTAACTTCAGTATCAGTTTTTGAGCGGAGCTCAACCTTTCTAATGTTTCAAGCAAAGCTAGATTAAAAGCACAAATGCACATCATTGATAGGTTTCGATAGAAGTTTTACTAATGAGTAAGCCCTGCGTGCTAGCGTGGTTTCATCTGTAAGGCAGAGATCATCGAAATCATATATTAATGACATTAAATATTGAAGACATTAATTAAAATTAAAATCTATTTAACTGAGGGGCACCATGTACATTGTTTATGATTCAAAAACGGGGAACGTAAAGCGGTTTATACAGAAATTAACACATAAGGGTGTTCAAATTGACGAATCGCTAGTGATCAATGAACCTTATATTCTTGTTACCTACACGACAGGAATAGGGCAAGTCCCTCCCAGAGTATCGCAATTTCTTGATCGTAATCATGCATATTTACGCGGAGTGGCTGCATCTGGAAACCGAAATTGGGGACAGTCTTTTGCCAGAAGTGCTGATGTCATTGCATCGCAATACGGGGTTCCTGTTGTGTGTAAGTTTGAAATGAGCGGTTCGTTGCAAGATGTATATCAATTTCAAGAAAAGGTGAAACAAATTGAAGCATATCGAATTGAACAATGAAATATTAACCCGCACAGAGGATGGTTTCTTTCATTTACAGAAGGATCAGGAAGCGGTTGCTGAATTTCAAAAAGAGATTAACGATAAACAGATTCAGTTTAACAGCACGATGGAGCGAATTCAGTATTTAATAGATCATCAGTATTATTACAATGTATTAGCGCACTATACATCGGAGCAAATTGAATCGCTCCATACATATTTATATGAGCAAGGTTTTCAATTTAAGTCCTACATGGCGATCTCTAAGTTTTACAAAGATTATGCTATGAAAAGCAACGATAAGCAGCACTATCTGGAGACGTATGAGGAACGTATCGCTATCGTTGCACTTTATTTAGCAGCGGGAGATATAGATAAAGCTTTTCGTTATGCAGAGGCCATGATCAAGCAGCGCTACCAGCCTGCTACCCCTACCTTCTTAAATGCAGGAAAAGCTAGACGGGGTGAAATGGTTTCGTGCTACCTGCTGGAAATGGACGACTCCTTAAACAGTATTAATTATAATATCACCACTTCTATGCAGCTTTCTAAACTTGGCGGTGGGATTGCGTTAAATCTCGGTAAGCTTAGAGGCAGGGGAGAGGACATCAAGGGAATCGAAGGGGCTTCGAGCGGCGTTATGCCTGTAGGGAAGATTCTTGAAGATGCATTCTCGTACGCGAATCAATTAGGACAGCGCAAAGGAGCGGGAGCGGTCTACATCAATATTTTTCATTGGGACGCGAATGAACTGCTGGACAGTAAGAAAAT
>CAYUSG010000247.1:0-3073 GCA_964447355.1 uncultured Paenibacillaceae bacterium | reverse complement strand
TTTGAAGCATTCTATGGCCTTACACATTCGCCCTTTTCACGGGACATTCCAACGACTGAACTTTATGAATCTTTGGTACTCGAAGAGACATTAGGCAGATTAGAGTATGCCGCTCAGCGCCAGTGGTTTGCGGTGGTCACAGGCGACTGTGGCACAGGAAAAACCACAACGATCCGACGATTCTCAGAGGTGTTGGATCCCGCGAAATACAAAGTGTTGTATCTCTCGGATTCGAAACTAACACCCCGTCACTTTTACAAGGGGCTGCTTGAACAGCTCGGGTGCGAATCGAAGTTTTACCGTGGGGATGCCAAGCGTCAGCTGCACAAAGAAATTGAACTCATGCAGGGTATTCATCGATTAAAGCCTGTTGTGATCGTAGATGAAGCACATTTGTTAGATAAAGAAATGCTTGAAGAGGTCCGATTCCTGCTGAACTTCAAGATGGATGCTCAAAGTCCAATGGCGCTCATATTAGTTGGTCAGAGTGAACTATGGGATCGCTTAAATCTTCAAGCGTATGCAGCGATTCGTCAACGCATTGACTTGCAATGCAAGCTGCCGCATTATGATCGTTCTCAGGTGGATGCATATGTTAAGAGACACTTAGCTTACGCCGGTGCGCAGCAAGATATTTTTTCGGAAGCTGCATTTGAGGATATTTACCGCTTTTCGAGCGGATCGGCTAGAATGATCAACAAGGTATGCACACATTGCCTAATCTATGGTGCACAGAATGGACATCGGATCATTGATGATCATATGGTCAAGCGTGTTATCCAGGGAGAATTATCTTGATTCTCCCTTTTCCTTCAAGGATGTGCGGACAGATTGTCCGTCATCGGCAGGACAACTTACGCTGTCAATCTCTGGACATTATGCTTTAGCACTAACATTTAAGGCAGTATGTTAAGTTAAATATAACTATAATTTTTTTTATTGTCGGGGCATTAAAAAAAGAAGAGAAAATTTTAGTGGAGGTGAATTCAATGATGGCATCAAAACGACACGTATTATTTAATCTAGTCATCATAATATTTCCATGGTTATCGTTAATTTTTATTGGCAAACGTAACATCAAACGGTATTCTTTATCGAGTGTTATGTTTGGTTTTTTCGAAACGATAAATCATATCTTTGGACACCGACGGAAATGGTGGAAGTTTTATGATAAGCCAAAATCCTTTATAAGGGATGAACTTCCCTTTGATATTGGTCCCTATATGCCGCTTTCCATGTGGATACTTAAATTTTCGTATGGAAACTTTAAAAAATATGTGTTGATTAATGTTGTTATTAATGGAGTATTTTCTTTTTTTATCATTCCTTTTCTTAAAAAAATTAATATCGTTTGTTTAAATCGGTTAAACTATCTTCAACGGATCTTAAATTTAGTTTAACCGATCAATAGCCTGAGACATTGTCCGGTCTGTCAACTGTGCGTAAATTTGCGTAGTCTCAGTACTGGAGTGACCAAGCTGGCGTTGAGTTTTGTAGATATCATTTTTTAAATAGTAACTTGTGGCAAAGGAATGCCGAAGCTTATGGATCGTCAGATAGGGCTTGCCGAAGGCATTTGCATACTTTGATACCATTTGTTGCATCGCTCGTTTGGACATCCGTTTACCATTATCATGACCGCGGGGGATTGCTAGGAATAGTGCTTTATCCTTTAAGGGACGGTAATGGGATAGACGGGTCTGCAAGTACGCTTGCAGCGAAGGCTTTGCTTTCTCCGCAAAATACACCCCTTGACGAACCGTTTGATCTTGGATGCCTTTGCGCTGAATCGAAACAACTCGTTTATTAAGATCCAGATCCTCCACATTCAGGTTCACAACCTCAGATACACGTAATCCAGAAGATAAAATTAAATGTATGATCGCTAAATCTCGCACACGATTCAACTGATAGTAATGCATGGCTTGCTTATTCTCTGAAATGCTTTGACTGTATCCCGAAGAAATGTAATTCAAGAAACAAGCAATTTCCTCATCATCCTCTAGAATCTTACCTTGAAGTCTAGAAACTATGATATCAGGGTTTAACAATCGATGAGTACGCAGCTTCGCCATCACATTTCTTTTAAGCAAAGGGTACTGGTTTTCATCCTCTGCGATTTGGCTTAAATAATGAAACAATGATTTTAATGAAGCAAGTTTACGTTCACGTGTGGACATACTGTTATTCAGTTGTATTTGCAGAAACAACTTGAAAGCATCTACTTGTTCAGAAGTAAGTGACTCCAAATCATTGAGCGTAATATGAGCAGGGGACACAGCGTGAGTAAGGGCTTCAGCAATCATCCAAGTAAAGAAACGAAAGTAATCTCGAGTGTATTCAAGAAGGGTAGAGGGGGATAAGTCCGGCATTTTATGTTCGATAAACTGTTGAACAAACCAAGGGAGATCAGGGAGCTTTTGCATGAGAAGTTTCATGTCCGATGCTTTAATGACATTCATTCATCCAAATTCCTTTCAATAGTTAATATAGTTAACTATATAATATCAAGAACATATGTTCTTGTAAATGAATTATTTCTAATGGGTCGTAATTGCAAACGTAAGTTGTAATAACATCACAAAAAACGTATTTTGTGCATAAGATGGTGGTTTACAAAATGTTATAGGTCAATGATACAAATTCAAAAGGTTTGTAGCAATGGCTGCAAATAAATACACACAACTTCGGCGTTGTAACCAGTTTGCAGTTTATAATCATTTAACGGATAACATTTATAAATGCTGAATCTTTGCATTAAGAAGCATATTTGTATGAATTAGTAGAAAATCTGTTCGAAGATTTATATAAATTTCAAACCTGAATACAGTGATCGAGATTAGATGATAATCTAAATCCCATGAAATTAGGACTGCAAGCATAATATGAGGATAAATATAAAGATGGCACGAATTAATATTGTTCATGTTTTGAATCATAAGGTTCAAATAAAAGTTTAAGAAACAAAGAGCGCAAGAGATTGTTTGTTAAAGAGAAAATCATTTGATATTGATGAAGATTAAATAATAAGATGATTGTTGTTCACTATTTTCCAAATATGTTTACATAATAT
>CAYUSG010000246.1:0-3151 GCA_964447355.1 uncultured Paenibacillaceae bacterium | reverse complement strand
ACGGTGGTGTGGAAGGTCGGCTACTCAATTAATGGGTAGCCTCCTATCCGATTATCAGGAGGGATGCATGTTGTCCAAGCCTTCCTTCATATCTATTAGTAAGCGTCACAGCTTCGCTTGGTGGGGGGGACGCAGGGTGAGACAGAAAATTGCCATAGCTATCGTTCATGGAATGGGACAACAGAAAGGTGATTTTGCTGCGCAAATGCAAGCGATGCTTGAGCAAAGCATTAAGAAGCAGCTGAGGCACAGAAGAATGGACAAGGAAGAAATGCCCTTCGTATGTGTACCTATCCATTGGGCGCCAGTGACGGACCAGCTGCAATCGGAGATGGCCGAGCGTCTAAATATAGAGCATTTGCCATGGGCATCTTTGAGACAGTATGTTGTCAGTTATTTGGGCGATGCTATCGCTTACCAAGTCCCGCCACTAAGAAACCAGTTTGTGCTGGATACGATTCATCAACGGTTGGCAAAAGGCTTATCTGAGCTTTCGAAGCTGGCCGGGAATGAAGCCCCCTTATGTATCATATCCCACAGCTTGGGTACGGTTATTTGCAATGAATTTTTCAAGACGTTACAGCGAAAGGCCCATTCATCAGCTGCTCCTGCCACGCCTTTAGAAAGAGGCTTCACGCTTGCGCTTTATTATACGATGGGCAGCCCTATACCCATTTGGGCATTAAGAGAACAGGATTACGGCGAACCGGTGACGATTCCTTCCCATCAATGGTCTGAGCGGTATACAGATGTGCCGGGTGAATGGATTAACTTCTATAGCCCGTACGATGTATTGGGGTATCCACTGAAGCCGATTAATGCAGCTTATGACCAAATGGTCAGGCAAGATCTCAAAGTCAAATCGGGAACTTGGTTTACGCGGTATACACCCTTAGCCCACAGCGGCTATTGGACCCATCCTGCAATCGTCGAAACAATAGCAAAACAGCTCGTGCAGCTGTATAGGCAGGTTAACCAACTTCAGTAGTCACGGCTGTCGCCCATATTGAATATCTTAGGGTGAGGTGATGTAATGATGCATACGAGCCAGGGCTTTCAGGCAGGGGATATTCTGGTAGCCTGTGATAATGAATTAAATATACCTACGGGTTACTTAGGTCACAGCGGCATCGCGATTAACGATCAATATATGATCGAAGCGGTCATGACTTATCCATATATTCAGTTTGAACCGATCAGCCAGTTTGCTACTAAGCACCCTAAGCACGCGGTATATCGTCCGAACGATCCCCAGATAGGAAGGGCGGCAGCCCAATTCGCACTCTGGTATTATAACCAAAGTCAAGCTAACCATCAGAATGGCGTGGTGATTCCGCCATTTTCATTTTCGCCACAAATCCCACTGTCCGACTTATGGACCTCTGTATACTGCTCCAAGCTGGTGTGGCTAAGCTACTACTACGGTGCAGGTTATCCCCTAAACAATGATTACTTCTTATTTACGCCTGAGGATATTCAAGCGATACTCAGCGATCACCCTCATTTTACAGAGGTTTACAAGCATCCTGAATTTCAATTCCTTCTAGATACATGATCCTTAATCCTTTGCCTAATTTTACGTTGAACTGGGTATCTGCCAATTCCACATTCGTACCTCCCACATACTATGTCAATGTGCGATGCACCAATAAGAATCAGTGGGATTCAACAAAAATGTTAAAGGAGTGTATGATACATGGCAGGATTAGGAAGCAACTTCGGAGCAGGTTTTGGAGCACATGCTGGAATGGATGCGGATGTTCATCTGAATGCTGGTGTCAACGTAGGCGCAGGGGCAGGAGCTTATCCTTACGGCGCTGGACCCATGGGTGGAGCTATGACTTCAACAGGTACAATCTTAGTGTTATTCATCCTTTTGGTGATCATCTCCCGAGTATCCTTTAGATAAGGCCCACACATGAAAACTTAGCTAATATGCGAAAACAGCCTTGCCTTGGCATGATGCCAGCGGTAAGGCTGTTTTTGGCGTGGGTTTGTATCCTAAATCTTCTAAGTCGGTTATCCCGAAACAAACTCAAAATTTACCTTCAATGGTCTCCTTGGTCATTTCTTGACCCATGGATTATCGTTGTGATTATTACGTTATTGTTACTAATTTGGTAAATCAGTCTATATTTATGGATAAAAATATCCCATATATTGGACTTGTTCAATTCAGGGACAACACGTCCTCTCTCTATACGGAAAATCGACTCATGTTTGCTCTTTGTCCATCACATCTTTGTAGATCTTTATTGTTAGAGCTAAAGCATAATGTCCAGAGATTGACGGCGTAAGTTGTCCTGCCGATGACGGACAATCTGTCCGCACATCCTTGAAGGAAAAGGGAGAATCAAGATAATTCTCCCTGGATAACACGCTTGACCATATGATCATCAATGATCCGATGTCCATTCTGTGCACCATAGATTAGGCAATGTGTGCATACCTTGTTGATCATTCTAGCCGATCCGCTCGAAAAGCGGTAAATATCCTCAAATGCAGCTTCCGAAAAAATATCTTGCTGCGCACCGGCGTAAGCTAAGTGTCTCTTAACATATGCATCCACCTGAGAACGATCATAATGCGGCAGCTTGCATTGCAAGTCAATGCGTTGACGAATCGCTGCATACGCTTGAAGATTTAAGCGATCCCATAGTTCACTCTGACCAACTAATATGAGCGCCATTGGACTTTGAGCATCCATCTTGAAGTTCAGCAGGAATCGGACCTCTTCAAGCATTTCTTTATCTAACAAATGTGCTTCATCTACGATCACAACAGGCTTTAATCGATGAATACCCTGCATGAGTTCAATCTCTTTATGCAGCTGACGCTTTGCATCCCCACGGTAAAACTTCGATTCGCACCCGAGCTGTTCAAGTAGCCCTTTGTAGAAGTGACGGGGTGTAAGTTTCGAATCCGAGAGATAAAGCACTTTGTATTTCGCGGGATCTAGCACCTCTGAGAATCGACGGATCGTGGTAGTTTTGCCTGTTCCACAGTCGCCAGTGACCACTGCAAACCACTGTCGCTGAGCAGCATATTCTAATCTGCCTAGTGTTTCCTCAAGTACAACAGATTCATAGAGTTCACTCGTTGGAATGTCCCGTGAAAAGGGCGAATGTGTAAGGCCATAGAATGCTTCAAA
>CAYUSG010000245.1:0-3167 GCA_964447355.1 uncultured Paenibacillaceae bacterium | reverse complement strand
TGTTTTTACTTTTTGGAATTGTCGTCTCTTAGCTGCTTCGTAGTTTTCATCTTGCATTTATATACACCGCCTTCTTTTGATTCCTATACCTCTTTATCCACCAGTATCTGTATGCTCGTTCACTTGATAGTTTCATGTGATAGAAGTTTATGAGTGTTTTCATAGTTCTCCTTTCTCGGCTGCCGTTTCACTGGGTAATTCGGTCGATTCGGTGGCCTGCGGCAAACAATTTGATCCAAACACGTTCCTTCGTCCTCGGTTGTAATCCATTAAGGGATCATTAACCTTGTTTCTCCACACAAATCTATCGTTATCGTTGTAGTCGTATGATCTTAACTCAACCTTGTAGTTTGTTTTCTTCGGCAACATATGCACCCAGTTTTTTTCATCCAGCTCATTCAATAATCCGACAAATTGCTCTTGCCACTCATTTGGCATTGATTGAAGCACACTACGAGGTATTACTAAGTATCTTGCATAAGATAGACCGAACCATGTATGAATATCTTTAACCCTTAACAATTTCTTCACCCCAGTAGTCAGCATCTTCCGTGTCACAAAATTGTTCAGCAGATCCCAGTGTCTTGAAGTCTGCTATAAACACACCATCAAAATTACGGTGATACACGACATACCTTCTATCATCAATCACAGACATTTCATCTTCTTCTTTCTCACGGATAACAAATCCATTTTTTTCAAATACATCCTTCATATTACTTCCTCCTTGGTATTTGGAGGTATCTTCGATGCCAAACCCTCCATCTACTTTCCACCAATTCGCCTTAGTATAGTTAAAGGCTAAATATGATAAATCAATGTCTGAATCAGTGTCATCGGACGCTTCTTTTATTTGTTCCTCGGTGAATCCTGCATTTAAGAGAACAGTACGATTGGCCTCGTTGTTATCAGCGAGAACATATTCCAGTTCTCCGCCACCACAAGAATAATCAGTTATTGACAATGAGTTTAAAGCATCTATTTTAGTCATCCTCTTACTTCCTCCTTGGTATTGATATATTGGGTTAACCAACCTTCAATCCTATTTCCCGTTCCATTTCAATAGTGTCTTTCGAGGCGAAATCTTCCCATTCATCCCCAAATTCATTTTCTCTGTCCTTGCTCATGGCGGCCACAATATCGAATGCGTAAAATCCTTGTAATGGCTCATATCTCTTGGTTATATCCGTTTCAAATCCGCATTCAGAACACCATACCCAGTGGTCGTTAGCTGAATACTCGTAATCAGTTGAATCAATCGTTAGATGATGTCCTCTACACTTTGGGCATTTAACAGCTCGTCTGTACTTGATCTTAGCGACTTCAAACACTTTCAGTCTACGTTTCGCTAGTTCAAGACTGATTCCGCATCCTTCAGAATATGTAACAGCAGCTTCGTATTTATTCCTTCGCTTCGCTTCTCCCATCCTCTCTTTCCCTCCCTCATGTTTAAGTCTTCCAATTCCACAAACCTTGTTGCCCTTTTGCGGGGATAGGTTCATCCAACACTTTTACATCGGTAAGTTCCCAAGCAAATCGACCTGGCGTAAAATCTCCAAAGTCATATTCCGGTGAATAGATTAGCCTTCTGCCCTCTAACTCGTATCCATCTGTCCAAGTGTCTACGGATTTCAAGCAGTTCGATAAGTCAGCAAACGCCACTATCGATCCCGTAGGCATTCTCTTTAACGCGCCCGAACCAATACCTAACCTATCGTAAAATTCTTTGTATATGGCTCGTTGCACATCATGGTCCAATGACTGCATCATGTCGTGAGGGTCTTTCTTGCTTGCATGTATCGCAATCGGACCACGATAGTTTGTTTTCCATCCTCGCGTTTCAAACCGTTTCGCACCAATTGCGATCAAACTAGCCCATGGTTGATGTATCGTTATAGCTTTCATATTTTCCCTCCCTCGTCTTTTGTGGCTTGCCGCCATCGTCCGACAGAATATGCTTAGCGATAGTGGCGGCCGTATTAGCTAGTATCGAAATGCATTTCAAACTCTTTTCCACAGCCTTCATCATCGAAAGGTTGTTCTCCACACTTCAATTTGTATGTTTTGCCGCATTCGGGATCATCGTATAAAAATTCATAACCGCAATGAGGGCATTCGACGTTAACCGCTATATTAGTGACTTCTGTATGTTTGTAAGTTCTATAAATCTTATCCATCCCTCTCTTTCAACTCAAGTTTCCTTTTCTCGAATGCTGTGATGCAAGCAGAATCTAGTTGCTCAAAATCCCTTGAAACATTGTCTATTACATCAATCACAATATAATGTGGAACTACTAAATACTCTTTTCCGCATTCGCTACAACATGGACGGTCGAAAGCGTAACATGCGTATTTCTTATCAACGGGCATATCATTAAAATCAAAATCAGCACTTTCAAATACTACTAACCCCTTACATCCGTGAACATTACAACGATGTGCTTCGATTGACATTATTATCCCTCGCTTTCAGTCCTCATCTTCTTCGAAATCTTCCATTGGCTTAAAATCATCACAGTTTAAGCAAAGATAACCGTCGCGCATCGTGTTGTTTTCAACCACATAATGATGGTCTTCTAATTCCCCAGTGCAATTACATCGGATCTGAGTTTGTGTCATTCCCTTCCCTCTCTTTCAGTTGTTGTAGGAAAGACCTTGCTTTTATATCTGTTGACCAATAAGCGACATTTTCGCTAAGGTAATCCTCTATCACTTCCACCGCTTGTTTCAGTTGTTGTTCTAACCTGTCAACTCGTTCTCTGAGGGCGGGGTAACACTGCACAGCTTCTTCAATCTCAATAAACTCAGTAGATAGTTCCTCAGATAAAGTCTCCTTTAACCGTTCATTCTCTTGTTCAACACATTTGTATTTCATTAGCAGATCAACATACTGAGCGTTCGTGTAATTTCTTCCTTCTGGTGCATGTGATTCAGCGATCACTCGGTCTAACTCTAATTGTCTAACTTCTTGTTCTAGTTCTTCTGTACGTGCCTTGTAGAATGATTCAGAATCAAGAATTTCACGGTAAATTTTAATAGGAATGGGCATTGGCAGTTTTTCATCACGATTCTTGTGTAAACCTAGCACTCTGTGCGCCCTATCCCTTTGTTCATCCGTTAATGGCTTCATGACCTTCCTCCTTAACACATTCTGGACATGGGACATT
>CAYUSG010000244.1:0-3200 GCA_964447355.1 uncultured Paenibacillaceae bacterium | reverse complement strand
TCAGCGTCAGGCGACCCAGCCGGTCATACGCATAGGCGGTCGTTTCCTGCTTGGCGGTCGTGACGGAAGCCAATGGCCCTTGAAGATGATAGGTCCATTGGGTCAGGTTCCCCTTGGCGTCGGTTTGTAATGCCCCCCATTGTCAAGACACCATTTCGGAAAAAATAAGTTATGTCCTCCTTCGATTTTGATGGGGTGCGGACACTGTCAAGAAGCTCGCGCATACACTTCTTCCGGCTTGGCATAACCCAACGCCTGATGAGGGCGATCAGTGTGATAAAAGCGAAGATAGGCTGCAATCGCTCTTCGAAGCTCTCGCGGATTTTCGTACTCATTCAGATAGATTTCCTCGTATTTGAGCGAGCGAAAGAAGCGTTCCGTACGGCTGTTGTCCCGTGCACGTCCCTTGCCATCCATCGACACTTTCACGTTGTACTTTGCCAACAATTCAAGGTAATCCGGATTCGTAAAATGACTGCCCTGATCGCTGTTGATGATCTCAGGCTGACAGCGTCCTAGCGCCCGTTCCAGGCATGTTAGGACGAATGCCTTCTCCAAGGTGCTGGAGAGCTCGTAATCGATGATTTTGCGGCTGTACCAGTCGATCATCACAAACAGATACATAAAGCCTTTGCCCATCCGCAAATACGTAATGTCGATTTCCCAGACCTGATTGGGTCGATCAATGACAAGGCCGCGCAGCAGATAGGGCCTGATATACTGGGTATGATACCGCTTGCTCAAGTTCGGTCCTGGGTAGATCGCTTCGATCCCCATCACGCGCATCAGCCGCTGGATGCGTTTGCGATTCACGGCCCATCCTTGCGCTTGTAATTTCGCCGTTATCCGCCGGTAGCCGTAATACGGATGCTTCGTGTACAATTTGTCAATCTCGTGCATCAGTTGCACGTTCTCCGGCGGTTCGTGCCGGGGCTCCCGCTGCCGGTACACATTCGTGCGGTGGATTCCCAAGAGCTCTGTCTGACGCTTGATGCTGATCTCCCGGTTATCTCGTTCCACCATGGTTTGCCGATCCTTTGTGGATGCCTTAGAGGCCAGATTTTTTTTTGAGCCAATTGACCTCTAACGTCAGTTGACCGACCAGCTTCTCCAGTTGTTCCTGCTTGTCCTCATAGTTCCTTTTCATCTTCTCGGCTTCCTTCGTTTCCCGGCCGAACACCATAGAGGCTCGCTCCAGAAACTCTGCCTTCCACCGACTCAACATGACCAGGCTGAGTTCATACTTCCCTGCGATTTCATTCACTGTTTGCTCTTCTCTCAGCATTTCCAGGACGACTTTCGTTTTAAACACTGCGGTATATCGATTCCGTTTCTCCATGGCTTCAGTATAACTTATTTATCGCCTCCTTGTGTCTCAGCCTATGGGTTCATTGTAGGCACTCGGTAAAAGAAAGACCTTGAAGGGTTACCCCTCAAGGTCTTTATCTCGGTTATTCTGGACAAATTTCCAAAACATCATGAAATACTGCGTATTCCACTGTAACCTGTGAACCAAAAAGCTTAACGTCTTCACCGAAATATATTTCTGGCAATACTTCATTCATTTGGCTATAGGATAGTTTCTCATAACCTTCCCTTGAAAACACTTTCTGAATAATTAATTCGATTTCAGCTTGGGTTTTCGTATAAGGTTGAATGTCAAATCCATCTAATGTAGGGCTTAACATTTCGTCATCTCTACTGTCTACTTGAAACTCATGTTGTAGATAATAAAGTGGTGCAAGTTTTGAGACCATTAATAAGCTAGAATAGTGGACTCTAAACTCACCTTTCCCTACATACCCTTGGTCAAATGTCCATTTGCAAGACGGCCATACGTCACCTAAGTTATGTTGTTCTGATTTTACTTGATGTTTTTGAAAAAAGGACGTGAGTTCAGTTGGAAGTATAATTTCTTTTTTGCATTTCAACAAATAACCAACCCTATCCTTATTCCGATAGTACCTATCAAAAACCTTTTGAACTAAAGTATTCATGTTGACTGCTCACCTACTTCATAATTAAGTCGTGTCCACCTGACGTATCTGCGGCTTTGGTTGGGTCTAAATTAAAATTGACTTCACCTTGATGCCTACCTCGCTTACTTACTACTTCAAATCGCCCATGTTGCGTATCTACAGCATAGTAATTACCAGAACCAGAATCATAGTAAACATCCCGACCGTTCATCTTAGTCAATTTAGGGTCCTTAGTCCAACCTCTTTGTGATGCAATATTTGAGGCAGTAGTTCTTATTTCTCCAATCTTTTCATTAACGTTCATACTCAATATTTTCTTTTCAAAACCTGCCGCATCAAAACAATTCGTATTATGCACCCAAATCCCAAGGCCACTAACGAAATAGGTATGGAATCCATCAACCGTCATGTTGTAGACCGTAACGTGCTTGTGCAACAGTTTGATGCTGGTTATTTCCAGTTTATTCCCATCACTCTGAACAAGCAAGTCTCCGGGCTTAAGGTCTTTAACGAACGTCCATCCCTTACCCTGCACATAGAACGGATGATTGAAGGTCGACTCAATCGTCTGTCCGCCCACATGAATCTTATAAATCTCATCCGTCTCGTGGTTAAACGTTGCCGTGACCTCTTTGTAAGCTACCTCGCCAGTCTCTTCATCCTTGGAAAGAACCCTATCTCCGACCTCAATGTCCTCAATCGGTTTCTCCCCTTCGTCTGTAAGAACTTTCGTTCCTGCCGTGAAACAATTGCACTCCTTAACAAATATGCGCCTTCCCTTATTCCACAGCCACGAGACGCCTTCTCCGATCTTCCCTCCGACCTTGATAGCTTCTTTTGTGCCGTATTTACCGGCAACTTTAGCTCCCGGAAGCGGAATGAGCCCTATAGTGGAACCTACGCCTTCCGCCCATCGATCTGCGGTCGACAGTTCTTCCCCCGTCACATAGTTATAACCGGTAAACGCCTGTTGATAACCTTTGACTGTCCCCAAATAAGGAACGAAATCGGCGGCACAATCCCCTGCATTCCCCCAACTATCCACTCCGCAACGTCCTGACGGGTCCGTATATTTTAGCGGGTTATTAACGACATACGTATACAGGTTGAGCGTCAGCGGATTATCGATCTGCCCCTCATACGTATCCTCATTCATAAAGCGCCCTACACTCGGATCATACCACCGGGCCCGCAGGTATTGCAAATGGGTCACACCGTCCC
>CAYUSG010000243.1:0-3227 GCA_964447355.1 uncultured Paenibacillaceae bacterium | reverse complement strand
CTTATATATTTTTTTAAGGTTTCCGCAAGGGTTAGTAATTCAAATTTAGTGGAAGTTATCCATCCCTCCTCATAGTATTTCCGATATTCTTCTTTATTCAGCAATGCTAAGAGATCACCAATTAAGTCATACCAATTATTGGGTTCACTAGAGGACGCAATATTCAAAAAATATTGCCCCCGATCTCGAATGACTTCTATATTCAATTGATTTGATTTTAATTCCATTATTATGTTTCCGAAATTTTCTTTATCGTACGCATAACGGGAAATAATAAAGGAATATTGCTCAAACAAATAATCAAATTTTTTCATTAAAAAATTTTTAATATCATTTTCCTCCATAATATAACCTCACTTTGGTAAATACAAAATTTGAACACCTTCGCTTGTATAACTTAATTGATAGCCTAGTGACAATAGATGATCCACTTCTTGAGATAAATATGATCCAGGCTGAATTTTATCCAAAGGTGTTGATACAACAAAATTAGCTCCTTTGGAAGCTGCCCTATCCAAAAACTTTTGGTTCGCTGCCCATCGTTCCCCTCTCGACATTTTATCCCATATATTTATTGGGATAGAATAATATTTTAATTGTAATTCGTTTGCTATGTCGATATAACCAGAATATTCTCCTTTTACTCCTTTAAATGAGCCGATTACCCTTGTATCTGATTCAATGGATTGTTCTATAACGCCATCGCCGGCTAACAGAAAAGGTTCTATAACCGACAAGCCTAAAAATGCTCCGTACGCAATCCAAGTTGTGGCGTCCGATAATGTCCAATCACTTTTCGCCATATTCCACATTTGATGCTGTTCGTTTTCTGATGCTAATGCGAAGGCTTTTTCGTTTCCAAGTTTCCATCTCAAATATCTTTCTTGAATTGGATAATGGTAAATAGCTCCGGAAGGCTCATATCCATTGAATTTCATTTGATCGTGATCATGACCCATATCATCACTATAAGTGGATGAAGAATCAGAACATGCACCTGCATGAGCCCATTTGCCATCAGCAGATGTACACCAATGGCCTGTAGGATCAATGTTCGTCAATGGATTATTATAAACGTACGTGTACAGATTGAGCGACAACGGATTATCAATCTGTCCCTCGAACGTGTCCTCATTCAGGAACCGTCCGTCACGGGGATCGTACCAGCGGGCGCGAAGGTATTGCAGTTTGGTGGCAGTATCCCACATCTCGCCGGAATAGCGGAAAACGTTGTGGACATTTTCTTGCACTACGGTCGGATTGCCCCAGATATCGTAAGCGTACTGATTCAAGCGAGTGTTGCCTGTGCGGTCCCTGAGCTCGATTACATCCCCATGCCCATTCTGGAGATAGTACGCCTTGTCGCCGGCGGCGTCTTCGTTCGCTACCAGCCCTTGCCCTCGGATGTAGCGGGTCTTCAACTGCGGTACGCCATCCACAACTGTAGCCTCGGCGATCACCTGATCCCCATCGTAATAGTACCGGGTCGTCTCGCCCTGTGCGGTCCGCTCGTAAAGCAGATTGTCCCCGTTGTACCGGTACGTCACCGTCTCGCCTTGGGTGGTGACGCCGGTCAGCCGATCGCGATCATCGTAAGTATAGCTGGCCTCGTCTTCCGCAACATACGGCGTCGGGCCAAACGCCGTACGGTCTCCCCGGCGGTTGTACGTATACGTTCCGGTGATGCCGTCCGTCTCCGAGGTCGCAATCCGGTTCAACGGATCATAGGTGAATGTGTCGGTCACGTCATGGGTGGTGCGCGTGAGCTCGTTGCCGTTATTGTCATAGGTGTAGTGGAAGGTGTGAAGGACGGTCTGATCGGCTTTTGATCCACCCCCTTGTATTCGATCACCAATATAAGGGGCACATTATTAAAAATCACATTTATCTGGAAAATGAAGTTCCTACTATGGCTTTGTTTTTTACGTCTAGAATATATACCTTGCCTTTAAAACTTGTTAGTCTGATTTGATTCTGACTTAAATCATCTATATCTAAACCAACGTATATATGGTCCTCATCTACAATTTCTTTTATATTCCATACTATATTACATTCTTCATTGATGGCATATACATTATTTAGTGACTGGTTTCTAATGACTACTGTGCCTTGGTTGGTATAATCCATTAATAAAACAAGAAGCAATTTACCTACGACACAGACTTCATCGATATTGTGGTTAAAATCGATTTGGCCTTTATGTGTAATTAATTTAGACTTCTCAGTTTGAAAGTTAATCATTTTGAAACCTCCAATGATCTCATATCGCCAAATGCTCAAGTGCATACTTATCTTTAATTTCTTCAGAGGGGGGAGTGTACCCTTTGGATTTCGCATCGATGATGGCATTCATTGCTTCTATATCCCCTAGACATGACTACCAACCGATGACAGTTGGTAGCCACGCTCATTGCAGTGGTGGGTTCCGAGGTGAACAAAGGTCAAACTTGACAGGCAGATTTTATTCCAAACGAAGAGAAGCTTTGCAGGCTTTAAACCAGCTTGAAAAAAAGTTTTCGTTTATCGTGCTCCTATGACTATAAGCCCCTCCCCCGCAGGGTGATTCATTGTTTTAATCAGGCATTCGCATTAATAATTCCCTTAATATGTTTTTCCCTGATTCACTTTTTAGCAATTTAATAGGTTGAATGTCATCTATTACCGATATTTGCTTGTATAACCACTTTGCAGCAAGATAATTTCCAAAAATGTAGCATAATACTAACCCAATATCCTCAGGTAAATCGATAGAATGATCTTCCAATTGAATGTTGCATT
This sequence comes from uncultured Paenibacillaceae bacterium, assembly GCA_964447355.1. Lineage (GTDB taxonomy): Bacteria > Bacillota > Bacilli > Paenibacillales > CAYUSG01 > CAYUSG01. Next base: position 446 of record CAYUSG010000243.1, on the reverse strand, counting down.
TCACATTACTTTTGCTGCACACTTCCAGGTAACGTTGCCAATGTTCTTCTCTAAACGCCTTCAAAAATACTTCAAGTCCCATTATACAAACCTCCAATAGTGATTATTTGGTGGCTTTAGGGTCGAATAGGTGACATTCAAACCGCCGTCTGTCCCTTGCTGAGGGGGTGATAATACCATATGGTATAACATAGGCCCTAAATCCAACTTCTGTGGTCTATAGGGAAGTCCAAAATTTGGGCTTAATTCACCTTTATATTTGGGCTTTAATTAACAAACTTTCGGCTCCCTTTATTTAGTATAGGTAGTCGCTACGATCTCTTTACTTTTGATATCTAGAATATATACCCTTCCTGTAAAATTAGTTAATCTTACTTGATTTTTTTTAAAATCATACACACTTAGGCCAACGTATAAATTATCTTCATCGATAATATCTTTAATAT
>CAYUSG010000242.1:0-3233 GCA_964447355.1 uncultured Paenibacillaceae bacterium | reverse complement strand
CTCTAGGGTGACATCAAAACGGTCACTACACCCGTAGAAGCCGATGTGGCGATATCTTCGGACAGGGGTTCGACTCCCCTCGCCTCCACCATGCAAATCCACAACCGCACGAGGTTGTGGATTTTGCTCTGAATTCAATATAAATAACTATTAGTCAAATTTTTTGCTATAATAGAGTTAAAAGGTGTATTCTGGCGAGGAAAGGTGGACATACTTTATGCGTATAGTAAATGTAATAAGCCGTAATACAAAGGGAACGAAGCCAATGAAAAGAACCTCCCGTCAGAAGAAGAGTATCGCTTTATTGAACGCCAAAGCTTCCCTTGCTATAGAGGGGATTTATTTGACTACACAAGAAGAACAGTTGTTATCATTGCGAGCAAATGGACGATTAAAGAATTCTGAATTTTTAGCTCGTGCGCTAGAAATGGCCAAGAATGTGTGATATTTATGATCAGGAGAATTCAAAGTACTGTTATCCTGGCAGTGATGTTTTAATTAACATTCCTGGGCTGCGGGAGCAAAAACAACTTGATGCTTTTGAGCGGCTGGTCACAGCAGACCGTTTGAGAGTTCTTGGGTTAAGGCCTGTTAAGGGTAACTATAATCTAAAACATCTGTGTGATATTCGTAAATTCATTTTCAAGGATGTATATTCTTTTGCTGGAAAACTGCGTGACGAAGATGTCTCAAAAGGCAATTTTCGTTTTGCTCATGTACGGTTCATAGTCCCCCAAGCAAACCAGTTGTTGAGTGATCTTAAGCAAGAAAATTATTTGAAAGGTTTACTTTTTGATGAATTTATCAACAAACTTGCGCATTATTTTACAGAGTTAAATGTTCTTCACCCCTTTAGAGAAGGGAATGGCAGATCTCAGCGTGAGTTTATAAGGTGTCTGGCATTGGAGTTGGGATATGTTATAGATTGGTCAAAGGTCGACGCTTCAACAATGCTTACAGTTATGATTGAATCGCCTTACGATAACACTTCATTGAGAGAAGTTCTGTATAAGCTTACTACAAGGATAGAAAGTAAATCAACATAGCTGCCGATGAATTTCTCGATTTCGTGGATGTTGCGCCAGGTGACATGGCCCTTGAATTCGGCGGACAGTTCGCGCAGCATATTCGCGTGTTTGTCCGCTGAAAGCATCAACGGATGGGCATTTTATCATCGGTCGAAGACACATCCGAAAAGTCCATTCACAAAAATAAACTTTACAGAGGGGTTCGTATTATGAATGGTTTGCTCCACCATGCAAATCCACAACCGCACGAGGTCGTGGATTTTTGCATTTCAGTCACATGTAGTTGATACTAAAGGGATTTTTTCTGGATTAATATGAGAAATAGAATAAAACCGAAACCCTTTGATGAGATGAATATCATTTACAATACTCCACCTAGGGGTTGGAATCCATTAAAAGCTACTAATAATGGCCTTGCGCGTTACTACTATCCGCCAAGACCTTCTGATCCAAAAAAATTAGCGATATGGAAAAAGGCTGTATCTGTAAATGGTCGAAACCTAGAATTAAACTGGGGCCAGTTCATCGGAGACTCTTCAAAGAAACTCCAACTCAGGCGTATACATATAGCGCTAACTGGTCAGGTTTTTTTGCAGATACTTCATCATCCAGAGTTATTGGTGAGTGGCAGCAACCTTCGATTACCGCAGATGCTTCTCACCGCCCTTCCTACGCTTGCTTTTGGGCAGGGATAGGCGGCCATTATTCAGGTGATCCATTGATTCAAGCAGGATCAAATGGGAATGTCGATTCGAATAACATCAAGCATACAGACTTGTGGTATGAAATTGTTGGCAGCAGCGCAGATACGCAACATCAAGTATTATTGACCAATTTATCTGAAGCTGATGCAGGTGATTACATTTATACAGATATTTATGTAGAGGATAATAGTACAGCAGGATTAACTGCGCATTTCTATATAGCCAACATCACACAAAACGAGTCAACTTCATTCATTGTTCCGTATATTTCTGGTATAGGTACCAGCTCGGATACTGCGGAGTGGATCGCAGAACGCACCATGGTTAATAATTCACTTGCAGCAAATTTGACGGATTGGGGAGTTATTCATTTTCGCGATTGTCAATATGGCTCTGCTGGCAGTACCTCTTTTATCTCTTCAAGTGATTCAAATATGGAGAACGAGACTTTGACTTCTAATGGAACTTCTAGTGGTGATATCTTAGCTTTTCCGGGCACCATAGGTGGTGATGCAGACTTTAACGTGACGTGGGCTGATTACAATTAGTTTTTCATTTTTCGGGCTGCACAAAATGGTGCAGCTCGAAATGCAACAAAATTCCATTGGCGTTCGTTAAATGATTAAGATTCGTTTATAATATCGAGATAAGAAGGGAGGGGGCAAATGAAGAACTGGAAATTTTTTTTTTATTATGTTGTTAGTTGTAATGTGTGCGGGATGCGCATCAACAACTCGGAGTACAGACGATGCAACTGAACAACTTGGCGGCAGCAGAGATGTACCGGCTTATGTATATATTAATCAACAACTTTATGCAATCCAAACGGATCAATACCCCAAAGAACATGGACAGAACATCGGAAAGGCAACCAACGGTTTTCAGGTATATGCGCTTCCTAATGTGAAAAGTGAAGATCAGGTCATTGTCAAAACCGAGGATGGTAACTATTTATATGCTGTCAAATCCATCTTCACGAAAACCGACGCGTGGTTCCATATTAAAGCTAAATTAGAAAATGTATTTCATTTGGACTATTCCAAATATAAAGCCGATTTTGCCACCTACCAGCCGAAAATTACCATTGCTGTTCCCAAAGGTTCCGACAATAAACGTACATTCGCGACAACCCTAACTTAAATAAAACCATTTGAATATCAGGCGAAGGTGGTTGAAGTATGGGATAAAGGAAAACATGAATGGAGTTTTCAAATTCAACCTAATTCAGATAAAATATTAACCGATCATGGAGACCCGTTGCCCTAACAGATTTTTCAAACCGACAGGTAAAACCGAACAAATGCTTGCAAGGAAAATCAATGTGCTACAGTGGCTGTGTAATAAGAACCCTTGTCCATTCAAAACCACAATGGTTAATCTTGGATAAGGGTTGGTATGCTTTCGATGTGGGTTGATATAGCGTTACTAATGATTTTCTAACCTGCTTTTTCTATATTCCTCTAGGGCGTGTATGCAAACCTTATGCTGACCAGATCATGGA
>CAYUSG010000241.1:0-3279 GCA_964447355.1 uncultured Paenibacillaceae bacterium | reverse complement strand
GCAACTCTGCTCAATCCGCTTCGCATAGCTCCCCAAGTCCTGTTTGATACCTCACGCAAATCCCTTAAGTCGCGTTTGAATTTTACAGTTCCTTCCCTCATGTTTTTGAGGCTTGGGGTTACTTTGTCTTTCAATACCATCGTTTTTGAGATATCTCTAGCGCCCACGATTTATCACTTCCCTCAAAAAGTGAAAAGGAGCCTACAAGGCTCCTCTACTCTCTTCTTCTTCACAATACAAAAGCATGGACGTCTTCATGAACCACTTCTCTTGTATTGATAAATTTAGTAAATCCGACAGTGAATGGCCACGATGCAAATAATGGTGGATCATGTATAAATCGCTATCGGACTTAATTAGTTTTTTAACTCGTTATCCACCTGGCGAACACCCTTGCCATAACCAGCCAGCTGTAAAGCATGTCCGCTGATAGCATCGATCTCGCCCGGCAAAAATATCATGCTGACAATATCCGTAGGCTCAACGCATCCGAACTCCTGCTGTAGCTTAGTGTCTTTTAAATTCGGCTCAATCACGGAATGATAAACAACATGTACGTCTGCCATGTTACTTTTAGAATCGTCCTGAGACATTCCTAAAGCCTCTAATGCTATCTCACGATCTGGTTCTTGAATCACGATATTAGAATCAAGAGATTCGATCAAAAGTGTCTGAGTTCGTTTTTTCCTATTTCTCAATTTTTCTTTTTGAGCTATGAGCTCAGTTATCGTTAATGGTTTACTCAAAGCAGGTTCCTCCTTATGGCGTAACTTTATCAATCATTTTGTAATCACTGAAAGCAAACGGGATTTCTTCGCTGCCTAATGTTTTTTGATCGAACTTCAACAAAAAGAATTCACCGATCGTTACATCATGCAATGATACTCTCTCGCTGCCAAATGCATCAGGATCATCCAGTTTGCCGACCAATTCGAATCTAGGGTAAATCCCTTTACGTACATTATCAGCCATTTTCCGTTGCACTCGGGAATAGATTTTCTTGATGGTTATTTTCCCATCTCCTGCCCATCCAGTTGCTTTCCTGTGCGTCGCACCGCTACCAGCGAAATTAACATCTTCATAGTTGATAGTGACTTTCGCTTCAAAACTGTCTGTTTCAGCCCATAATTCACCGTCAACCCATAAGCGTCCATGCGAACCATTCATAATTCGATTTGCTTGTGGTGGCATTACCAGCACCCCTTTCTTAAACTGCGATATTGAAGTCTAGATCCTCGATGGCATCTAGGAATTTCAGGTTTCCGGAAATAAATACCTTACTTCCGAACGTCTTCTCTTTAACCTGCTGGTCATTAAGATCGCTGACGTCAGTTCCCTGTCATTCCCAAGCCTGACGCTGAGCTTCGACATTGACCTCAACTGTGTTGTCAGCTGCGGGGTCAAGGACATCACCTTCTAAGCCTGCTAAATAGGCGTTCACTGCGGTAATAAACAGTACTTGATTATCATAGGAGTTATTCACTTTACCTACGTAGTCATCGTTGAACGTTCTAGTGATGTCCTCTTTGACAAGATCATGCCCCTCAATGATTTTAATTTTCTTGAAGTCCTCACCTTTATCAGGCGTTGTCGTGGTCAGTGAATTAACCCCTCGACCAATCTTGATCTTTTCGCCATCGTTAACGAGGATCAGCTGACCCGCATCGATATCTGCATCAGGGTCTGTACTCTCAGAAATAGATTCTACTTCAGACAAAACGTAGAAAGTTGAGCTTCTGGATAATGAAAGACCGGCAAGAATACCAGCTATGCGCGCCGTGTATTCAGAAGCCGTATAGGTCTTTTCGCCAACAACAATACCCTCAGTCGTGAAATTAATGATTCCTTCATGATCACTCTCGCTGTTCGGTAACACTGCCTTGAACGTCTTGTTGTCGTTATCTCTCCACGCAATGACCTGTGTGGAGATAGTAGCAACATCACTTGTATCAATACCTGGTATGGCTAAATAGTTCCAGCGCTTGTTAGCCAGCCTAGTTAGTGCTGAACTATAATCCTCTGCAGTGGTATCTAGTCTTTCAACGATCACCTTAGATGGAATGCCAAGAAACGCCTTTTCAATGAGGTCCTTATTGTCAGCTGTCCACTCGGCTGAATCAACCTCTGATATATTTTTGTACTCAATCGTGTCGAATGCACCTGTGTCGTCTTTAAGAATAAGCGCAACAATTCCGCGCTGGCTACGCTGGATCGCGGATACAGCCAAGCTTGAAAACGAAATATTAACTTCGGGCAACCCCATGCTTATTTCACCCTTTCTTATAAACTGTCCATGATCTTATCGAATTCTTTTTCGATGATCTCTTCCCATTCGGATTCAACTTCCTTATGACCACGTTCAAACACATGGTAGCCTTCTTTGAATCCATACTCGGTACCGTCTTCACCGACAATCCGATGTCCATATTCAATCAAGTGACCATGTGGAGCTCTGGTGTACACCCGGACTTTAAACCAACCTTGTCCCTCATCCATCCAAACACGGCCACGCTTGATTGATTTAAAATAATTACCCGTCTTTTTACGCACTAACCTCCGAGCTGTCCTTGCAATAATAGCGCGGGCTTTTGAACCTGATTTCAACATGATTTTTCTTGCTTCCCTAGGGAAATGCTTTTGTAAATCTTCAAGCTCTCTGGTGAAAATGTTCATTTCCCGATAATCGATATCAAAATCAGCCATTATACTTCAGCTCCTGCATGAGTTCTCCCGTCTGAGGCTGCTGTGTGTCTTCGTAGAAAGAGAACCCAAAATCAAAATGAACAACTTTATCAATAATGTCTGTATTAGCTTCCCCGATCGTTATGACACGATCTTCAACCGCAAAGTTAAGTCCGAATATCGATTCAAGTCGGTCCTGCACGTTATAAGCTTCTTCCTCAAACTCATTTCGATTTGTGGGAAAGAAGCGGATTCGGCAGGTCATTTCTCTCAGCTGATTATGCAAAAACGTCTCAGTTCGGTTTGATTCAAAAGAAACGAAAAAAGAGGGACGACTAAACCCCTCTTCAACATCACTGCTTTGAATTTTAATGCCAGCGAATTCAGCCTTTATTTTATCGCAAATGGCCTTGTCGATTTGAGCTCTTGTCAGCCTCATGGGATCACCCTCTCGACAGTAAGGATGAGAGTTTCGTGCCGATTCAGTGGGTCTTCAATAAAGCGAATATCAAAACGCTCACCATCGATCTTCACAAACATATACTCATTTATGCATTCTTTATAAATGATCGATACATTGGAATTGTTTTTTTTCTA
>CAYUSG010000240.1:0-3295 GCA_964447355.1 uncultured Paenibacillaceae bacterium | reverse complement strand
GTTATCGTAGAAGAGTTTGCGAGATTGTATGCAGGCCAGGCGCTTGAACCGTTAACCGTGCAGTACAAGGATTTTGCCGTATGGCAGCAGTCTGAAGCTGAGCGCGAAAGGATCAAGGCTCAGGAAGCATATTGGTTAGATGTATTCTCTGGTGAGCTTCCGGTACTGGAACTGCCTGCAGATCGTCCGCGTCCTGCGGTTCAAAGCCACACCGGTGATCGTGTGAACTTTGTGATCAGCGAGCAGCAAAGCGAGGCGTTGAAAGCCGTAGCCAAGCAAAGCGGAGCTACCTTGTATATGACACTTCTAGCGGTGTACACTACATTACTTCATAAGTACAGCGGCCAAGAAGATATTATCGTAGGAACACCGATTGCAGGAAGAACGCATGCGGATATCGCTCCATTAATTGGGATGTTCGTCAACACGCTCGCAATTCGCAGCTATCCATCAAGCGAGAAAACGTTCCAAGACTACTTGCAGGAGATCAAAGCGCAGACTTTGGGCGCCTATGGGCACCAAGCGTATCCATTTGAAGCCTTAGTGGAGCAATTGCCTCTGGAACGCGACTTAAGCCGCAATCCATTGTTTGATGTGATGTTTGTTCTGCAAAATATGATGCAAACAGGCCGTACAACGGAAGTTCAAACTGAAGGTCTGCAGTTGAAACCGTACGAGTATGAACACAACGTATCCAAGTTTGATATGACGTTGACAGCGGTTGAGAGCGGACCATACATCGTATGCGAATTGGAATACGCAACCGCGTTATTCAACCGGTCAACGATCGAGCGCATGACGGGACATTTCTTACAATTAATTGATGAAATTACCGCTCAACCTGCCGCTCCGCTGGCATCACTGCAAGTGGTAACAGGTGAAGAAAAAGCACAGATTCTGGAGCATTTCAACACAACGGATGCGAACTATCCGCAGGATAAAACGATTCATCAGATGTTTGAGGAGCAAGTGGAACGCAGACCAGAGCAAGTAGCTGTTGTGTTTGAAGACCAGCGACTTACCTATCGCGAACTCAATAGTCGAGCGAATCAGTTGGCTAGAGTGCTGCAAGGTAAAGGGGTAGGACCGGATCAACTGGTCGGCATTATCGCAGAACGTTCAATAGAGATGGTCATAGGCATCATGGGTATATTGAAAGCAGGCGGAGCTTACTTACCGTTAGATCCTGCTCATCCTGAAGACCGAATTCGTTACATCCTTGGGGACAGCGGAGCCAGCTTGCTGCTTACGCAGCAGCATCTGATGAACAACATTGAATTCGCTCATGAGGTCATTAATCTCAACAAAATAGATGATTACATCCAGTTAGAGGAACACATCGAGCAGAATTCGTTGAATGCGGTAAGGGGATTAGACACCGTTCATCCAACCAGCAAACCAGACAACCTGGCTTACGTAATCTATACGTCAGGATCTACAGGTCAACCGAAGGGCGTGCAGATTGAACATCGCAGCGTGATGAATACATTGTTTGCCCTTGAAGAAGCGTATCCGTTAGGAGCAGAGGATGCGTATCTGTTAAAAACGGCATTCACCTTTGATGTGTCGGTGACAGAACTTTTCGGCTGGTTTATTGGTGAGGGACGATTGGTGATCCTGCCGCCAGCAGAGGAGAAAGACCCAGGAGCGATTCTTCGTACGGTGAAACAGCATGGCATTACCCACCTCAACTTTGCACCATCGATGCTGAATGCCTTCGTGCAGTCGGTACAGATTGAGGGGGCAGAGCTAGACCAGCTCAAATATGTGTTTGCAGCAGGCGAAGCACTGCCAACAACGCTTGCAGAAACGTTCTGCCAAACGTTAAAGCAGACTCGTCTGGAAAATATCTATGGCCCAACGGAAACAACGATCTATGCGACAAGGTATAGCATTGAGCAGCAGGACGGAAAGGTAGAACGTGTATTGATCGGGAAGCCGCTGAGCAACGTTCATGCGTTGATATTAGATGCAAATGGACACTTGCAGCCGATTGGCGTCCCTGGTGAGCTATGCATCGCAGGAGCAGGGCTGGCTAGAGGGTACTTGAATCGCCCCGAATTGACGGCGGAAACATTTGTAACGCATCCATTTAAACCGGATGAGCGGATGTATCGGACGGGTGACGTCGCTAGATGGCTGCCTGAAGGAAACATTGAATACCTTGGCCGAATGGACGATCAGGTGAAGGTCCGAGGCTATCGGATTGAACTAGGTGAAGTGGAAGCAAATCTGATGGCAATTGAGGCGATCAAAGAAGTGGTGGTTCTCGTACGGGAAGGCCAAGACGGTGAGAAGGTTCTGTGTGCTTATTATATTTCAGATCATGAGCTGTCTATCCAAGAACTAAGAAGGACGTTGTCACAAAGTTTGCCGGAGTACATGGTGCCTACTTACTTTACTCGAATCGAGCAGATGCCATTGACGCCAAGCGGAAAAATAAATCGTAAAGCGCTGCCTGCACCAGAGGGAAGTATTCAGACAGGCGTAGCATATTTAGCGCCTCGTACAGAACTGGAAACTGTGCTAGCAACCATATGGCAGGATGTGCTTGGATTAGAGAAGGTTGGCGTATTAGACAACTTCTTCGACTTAGGAGGTCATTCGCTTCGTGCCACCAAGCTTGTCAGCCGCATTCATAAAGCGTTGAATATTGCTTTACCGCTGCGGGAAGTGTTCCAGCATCCAACGATCGAATTGATGGCAAGTAAGATGGAACAAATGGAAGAGCAAGCCTATGTGTCCATACCAGTGGCAGAACAACGGTCGGTTTACCCGATGTCATCGGCACAAAAGCGTCTGTTCCTGCTGCAGCAAACAGAAGGCGCCGAGTTAACGTACAATATGCCGAGTTTCTTTAGGTTGGAGGGTGCACTAGACAGAGAACGCTTTGAGAAGACATTCGAGGTGTTGATCCAAAGGCATGAAACATTACGAACGAGCTTTGAAGTAGAGCGTGGCGAGCCTGTACAACGCATTCATAACAACGTGGATTTTAAAGTGGAGTATTTTGAGTCCTATGAAAAAGAAGTTCCAGATATCATTCGTGGGTTTATACGTGAATTTGAATTAAATAAACCACCGTTGTTACGCGTAGGGTTGGTCACTTTAAAAGATGATGAGCAGACAGATCACCATATACTCATGTTTGATATGAATCACATCATCTCAGATGGTGTATCACTGAACATTTTAGTCGCAGAATTTGCAAAACTATACACGGGAGAAGTACTGCCTCCACTTAGAATTCAGTACAAGGATTATGCGGTTTGGCAGCAGTCGGAAGTGATGAAAG
>CAYUSG010000239.1:0-3301 GCA_964447355.1 uncultured Paenibacillaceae bacterium | reverse complement strand
ATCCTATGTATATTTATAACAACGCATAACCATATTACCGAATAAAGCGGCTACATTCTCTTTCATGTCGTGGATGTAAAGGAAGGATTAGTTTGACTGCTGTTATTTTTGACCTGGAACTCGTGAAACGGTTCCGCAAGGGACAGTTAAGTGAAATTGTTGAAATTGGAGCCTGTAAAGTAGATTTACAATCCCGTACGATTACGGATACCTTTCAGGTCTATATATTGCCACAAAGCGGTGTTTTCACTCATAGCACGCGTAAATTTATTCATATGACGAATGATGATGCTGCGTCGGCTGTCTCTTTTCAAGAAGGGATTCATCGTTTTAAAGCTTGGTTAGGCAAAGCATACTATTTAAGTTCATGGGGAAAAGATGATAAGATCCACCTCATCGACCAGTGCAGGCGTCATCAAATGGATTTGGATTGGTTTAAAAATTACACAGACATTCAGAAACCGATTGGCAAGCTGATGAATAACCCCAGCAACAAGCAATTGGGACTGAAAAATGCGCTGAAGGCCATTGGAATTGAACCTACGGGGAAGCTGCACCGAGGTGTTGATGATGCCATCAATACGGCGTATTTGTTGATTCATTTTATCGATCAAATTGAGCTTCAGACCAATGTTTTGACCGCAGAGGACCTCGTTCGCAGGAAAAAAACGCGGCGCTCTCCAAGAACCAACCGCTCTCCAAATCAAACAACATCTGCTAAAGTCTTACCGCATCCTGTTGACAACAATAAGCAAGAGAAATGAAATGACCACGATGGATATGCACCAAAGCCAAGCGAGATTCAGCTGGCCTGAATCCACCGCTACGAATATAGCTGTGGGCACCGTCTGTGTTTTGAAAGGAATATTACCAGCAATCATTAGCGTAGCGCCAAATTCCCCAAGTCCTCTAGCATAACCCAATAGATAGGCTGAAACTAATGATCGTGATGCTAAAGGAAGTGTGATGAAGCGAAAGACTTGCCATTCACTTGCTCCACATGAACGCCCTGCATCTTCAATATCCCTCTCAACGGACTGAAAACCGACTTTTACCGTTTGATACACTAATGGAAACCCCACCACGACCGCTGCTAAGACAGCAGCATACCACGTAAATACTAAGGGATGATCAAACAGATATTCGATGCTTCGTCCTACCCAGCTATGGCGTCCAAACACTACTAGCAACAGGAAGCCAACGACGGTAGGCGGCAGAACTAGAGGCAACATAAACAGCGTCTCTACCAAAGTCTTCCCATAAAACCGGGCATTTCGCATCCACCACGCGGCAAGAACGCCGACCACGAATACAATGAGACTTGCTGTGCCTGCTACTTTAAGGGATAGCAAAATAGGCTGATAGAAAGAGGCTTGCCCTATCGTTTCCATTACGCCCCCTCCGTCAGCTTGAATCCATAAGATTCGAATGTCGCTTGCGCCTTCTCACTCAGCAAGAATTCGTAAAATTGGATAGCTTCGGATAGATGTTTGGCATCTTTCATCACGGCAACTGGATAGGTGATCGGTGAGTAGGACCTAGTATTTACTTCGAGCAGGATTCGGGCCTTCTCAGATCTCATCGCATCTGTCCGGTAAACGAAGCCCGCATCTGCGTTATGTGTTTCTACTAAACTTAGGACTTGCCTAACATCTTTGGCATATACAAACTTAGATTGCAGTGGCATCCAAAGTTCATTGCGCTCCAAGCTTTCTTGGGAATATTGTCCCGCTGGCACAGTCTCGGGCTGACCAATCGCTATAAAGGTCACAGAATCATTCGTTAGATCTGCTAAGTCTTCCATGGGCAACGCCGCATCGGTGTTACCGATCACAACTAACTCATTGCATAATAATGTGGTGAGATAATTAGGGTGTGTCAGCCCCTTAGCTGTTAAAGCGTCCATTTGCTTAGCTCCGGCTGAGATGAACAGATCCACTGGTGCCCCTTGTTCGATCTGCTGCTGCAAGGTCCCAGAACCTGCAAGGTTGAATATAAGCTCAACATAAGGATATGCTTCCTCATAATGGGACTTGATTTCTGATAGACTCGGCGCCAGACTGGCCGCGGCAGATACGATGAGCTGCACATCCCGCTGCTTCTTCTCTGCTGTATTGCCTTGAGAGGCTCCACAGCCTGTAAGCACTAATATTAGGACTATGAAACATAGCTGTTTCAGCATTTAATAAACCCCTATCGATTGTCATTGCCCTTATTCTATCACACTCAATTTTCGTAAATAAAGCTGCACTGAGTGTGCGGACATACTCTTCACTTCCTTTATCGGAAAATAGTTTGCGTCTTTTGCTTCCAACCCACGTCTTCTATAACGAATTACCCAATACTGCTAAAATGATAGGGAGGAACGAAAGATGAGTGAAAACCGAAAGACTTTGAACTGCTGTACAATTGAAAATTGCTGTAACGGAGAAACACTCGAACAGCAGGAGGCCTGCTGCGCTTCGGACAACTGTTGTGAGTGGAAAATAAACGAGAAAAGCTGATGTAAAAGTTAACAGGGGATTTCAATGCAATTATAAGCCATGAAAAAAAGCATCTGTACCACTACTGGTACAGATGCTTTATAAATAAAAGCCCTTACATGTATCTCCATGAAATGTCAGTTGTTAACCGTTTAAAATTTGTTTCAAATCGACATCTTGCTTCTTCGATTCCGCCACTTGATACATAGTCTCCGACTTGAAGCCAAGTATCCCCGCGAACAAAACCGCCGGAATCATGCCGATTGTATTGTTGAGATCCACAACATTGGCGTTGTATGTACGACGAGCGGCTGATAACTTCTCTTCTAAGTCGTTTACTGTATGCTGCAGGTGAAGAAAGTTACCACTTGCTTGCAATTCCGGATAAGCTTCAGCTTGAAGTCGAATTCCTTCCAGTTTCTGGCTCATATCCTCGTATGCTCTGAGCTTCTCGGCATTCGAACGGCCATCGAGATCTTGTCGCATTGCGGTTACTTCCTTCAGCGTGTCACGTTCATGCTTGGCATACGCGACCACCGTTTCACCGATCTGAACAAGTGTGTCAAATCGCTGTTGCAAATACACCTCAACCGCTTGAAATGCCTCTCGAACTCTGTTCCGTATTCCGAACAACCGGTTGTACAAAAAGATGAGGTACCCTACTACGACTACAACAATTATTAATGCAATAATCATGTTCTCAGCCCTCTCAATTTATTTCCCTACATTAATATCATAGTATTACAATTTTTAAAAAATAACAAGGAATTTCCAATAAACTGTCGAATTATGTAAGTTGATATAGTGATAGAGTCAGC
>CAYUSG010000238.1:0-3316 GCA_964447355.1 uncultured Paenibacillaceae bacterium | reverse complement strand
ATATGGAACATGCATCATTATATAATACATTTCCAGTCTAAACTTTACTATAAAATAGTCATTCATCTGAATCAATTGTATGATGATGAAAAGAAAAGAAGGTGTCCCTATCCAATGAGCAGCCATTTATGGACGTTAATGATTATTTTAGCCAGCCTGTCGGTTGTCTCCCTTTGCTTTTATATTATAAAACGGCAGCAACCTGAGAAGGATTTCACTGGGATTTCTATGCGAGTCAAAACCTGGTGGGGCATGTTCGTTATATTCTGCCTAGCTACGTTGTTTAACCCTATGGTTTCCTTGATTTCTTTAATGATCCTAACTTTCTTCGCCCTGAAAGAATACTTCTCGATGATCAAAACAAGAAAAGCAGACCGCAGATTATTCCTATGGGCTTATCTTACCATACCTGTACAATTTTATTGGATTTACATCGGCTGGTACGGCATGTTTATTGTATTTATTCCGTTATATATCTTTCTAGTCTTTCCGTTCCTAAGGCTGCTCGGCAAAGGCACCGTCGGTTTCTTACGCTCGGTTAGTTCCACTCAGTGGGGTTTGATGCTCATGGTATTCGGGTTAAGCCATCTTGCTTACTATCAATTTGCTACCCCTGAATACGGGGCAAGTCTCGTTCTGTTCTTAGTGCTGCTGACACAAATCAATGATGTTGTAAATTATCTAGTATCATTATATTTCGGAAAATATAAGGTGGTCCCTACGGCTAACCCCTACATTACTTGGGAGGGATTCATCAGCGCTTTGATCGTAACTAGCGGGGCAGCGTATCTCGCTTATCCTTATTTGACACCCTTTGGTCCCTTCTATGGCACAATAGCGGGCGGGCTCATCAGCCTCAGCGGTTTCCTCGGAAGCTTGACCATATCAGTACTGAAACGCGACCTGCTTATTGGCGACGATACGAAGTTTGACGCCCTGAAAGAAAGCTATCTCAGCCGCGTGGACAGCTTGACCTACACCTCCCCCATCTTCTTCCATGTGACCCGTTATTTCTTTGACTTCATGTAAATCAACAAGGGGCATCCAAACGTCGTATTTTCGACTTGGATGCCCCTTATGATCGTACCCTGACTCATTCCTTCGACCTTTGACCCGTAACTATGACAGTTGAAATCAGCCCCCCTGTCTTCATCCACCAACACATGCGGATCTGCAAACTCATCGCCTCCTCCAATTCACCTGCTGCCCGTTTTTATGCCCTCTAGGCATTGCACGCATGCAGTCAAGCGTCACTTGAATAGGATGAATAAACTGATGAACAAAGGAGGTCTAGTATGGAGCGAATTCATCCCGTATCCAGAGAAACCTGTCAAGCGCATGTAGGTCGTCAAATCTGTGCCATTCTGCATGATGGCACACATGTCGTAGGAACAATCGAAAGTGTGAACGATGATGGCATTGTATTCAGTCGATCATACCCAGGTGTCGGCATTCTATCGACTAACGCGAAGAAGGCCCAGCAACAATTGAAACAGAAGGTGCAAACGTCCGCCTACAGTGATCCGTATGCTTACCACCCAAGTTATGGCATTGGAGTGCTTGCGTGGAGCTTGATCGCACTCGCCTTCGTCCTGCCCTTATTCTACGTTTAAAGCCTGTGCGGAAATGTTGCCCGGTAACATCAGAAAACGGTAGCAATGGGCATTGAAGCCCCTTGCTGCCGTTTTCTTAATACGCGAGCTGTATCTATACGATAACGAATGATTGCATGCTTCACCCGACAATCCGTGTACCATTTTTGTTGGTTGATTTTATCATACATAGAAATAGCGACAACCATGGGCGTGAAAATTTAAGTCCTTGACTGTCGCTGTTTATCTAATATTTTATTATTTTACAGGCATCTTGTTGAAGAATGTGATGTCCTCTATAGGCAATCGAGTCGTCGGGTGACCCGGTTTAGCAGCCTTACCAAGAGCGATCAGCATGATCGGAATATAACGATCGCTAATGTCGAAAGCCTCCTTAAGTTTAGCCGCATCGTAGCCCCCCATTGGTACGGTATCGTAGCCATGAGCACGTGCAACGAGCATAAGCTGCTGAGAAACAATGCCACCGTCAGTGTGAATGATTTTGTGCATGATTTCCTTCGGGAGCGAGCCGTACATGTTAATGGTTCTCTCAGTAAACGAATTAGCCGTATCTTCCGGCATGAAACCGCGCTTCGCCGCTTCACCGTAAATGTCGCCGGCTCTCTTATAGCCCTCTGTATCACCCAGCACAACGATGACCGCCGCTGCTTCCGTCACCTGAGTTTGGTTATAAGCGATCGGCAGCAGCTCCGCTTTCAGCTCTTCTGTTTCGATGACTAGGAACCTCCACGGTTGCAGGTTGCTTGCTGAAGGCGCAAGTGCCGCTTCTTTCAGTAACTCCTTAATCTCCTCGTGAGTCAAACGAACCGATGTATCATAATGACGAACAGAGCGTCTCTCACGTATAACATCGGTGAATAATGGTGAATCTACCCCAATTGGTGTTGAAGTTTTCATAAAAAAGCCCTCCTAATTTTATACTCTTGTTACACAGGCACAGTTATAGGTGCGTGTGTTCAATCTACATAAATGAATTTTTTTCGCTGTACAACTATACTGTGTCAATTCAAACACAGTATAACACATAAAAAAAGTACTTACTTTTGGTTAGCATTAAACTGTTGTTTATATTGCACAGTATAATTTCTATGGTAGTCAATGTCAATAGTTTATTGTTTACAGCTTACTACTATTTTGATTCTAGTTGCTTGGCAATATCAGCGACCGTATATTTAACTAATACTTCACGCATGCTATTGTCCATTTCTTGCGTTATATCCTCAAGTGCGTCCTTCATACATTGACCAAATTGATGTGTACCTGCAGTCTCTGTTATACCGAAGCAAAGCTTACTACCTGCACGGAATACATCGTAAATATCAACAAGACGAATAGAATCCGCTGATTTCAATAAATGGTACCCACCATCTCGACCTTCCCGAGTTCCGATAAATCCTTCTTTGGCGAGGACAGCAAGTATACGGCGCAGCAAAGATGGCTCCGACTGAAGGTATTTAGCCAGATCAATACTCGGGCATGGCGTATTTGCATCTTTTTGCGACAAAATAATGAGTGATTGAACAGCGAGGCCAAACCATTTTGGATGTTGTGTTGACGAACAATATTCCTGCTTCACCTAAGGTTCCCTCCCCATCATCGTGTACAAATGTTGTAAAGTTGAATCCATTTTATGATGTGAATACATTTCATATAATTATAAAATGGATTCATGCATCTAGAAATAGTTTTATATAGTTAAATAT
>CAYUSG010000237.1:0-3355 GCA_964447355.1 uncultured Paenibacillaceae bacterium | reverse complement strand
ATTGACAATTTGTCTATTTAACAGACGTTATCCATCAGGTATAGCGAGGAAGCAAATAAAAAAACCAACCACACAGGATTGGATTTTATTGTTTGTTTAGATTTTCAATATCGGTTTCAACTTTGAATACTCTTTTATTCAGGACAGCTATTTCGGCATCTTTATTATCAAGTTTGTGGCCAATGTTTTCCAACATTGCATAAATATCTTTTGGCTGTCCTTCTTCGATTCTTACGACTGAATTGTATATTCCATCAACCTTTTGTTCTATACGTAATTGATCATCTTTAATTGTAGATATGTCATTTTGAATTATATGTATCTCTTTCTTCATAGTCTGCAACTCAGATAATATTTGATTTAATAATTTTTCCACTTAGGCTCACCTCACTATATAATTATAACATGAGTAAATGCAGTAATGTTACAGGATTAGATTAAAAATCCAAAAAAAATTGTGGGTCGACGTCCTGTCTTAATTCGAAGAAGCCGATTCATCCTCTAACACCACATTGCCGCATCGTCGCTGACGCTCCTCGGTTCGCCCGAAGCAAGGTCGAAGTCTAGAACTGGGGTAACTCAGTAGCAAGGAAGCGAAATCAGGCGAACACATTCAATTGGCTAAGATAAGAGCTATCTAAGCCAATTGAACGTCGTAAATATCTGAACGTTAGCAGAAATACTCGATAAGCGAGGAAGTTATATCTATGAAGGTAAAACAATTTGAACTGCACCCTAATAGTGATACATATACGTATCAACTTATAATTAATGATAAACTCATTTCTAAGCGCATTAGCAATCTATATGTTAATGGAAACTTTGCTCAAATAGAAGTGTGTGAACAATGCTGTGAGCCAGGGTGTTCAGATAGTGGATATGTAGAAATTCTTGAGATTGATGACATTATAATATGGAAAGAGCCTTTCCAGTCTAAGGCATATGATTATTATTGTGATTATATTGATCCACAAGGACTCAAGTATGGGCCAATTTTCTGGACTAAAGAAAAGTATAATCAGTTCATCTACGAATTGAATAAAGATTCAAGCAACTCAAGAGTTGAAGTGTTTCAAAAAGGCATTCCTATTGATACTGCATATGATCTATGGAGAATAAATGGTTCACACTCATACCGTCCTAATTACGAGCATGTCTTTTCAATTGATAATTTGATTGAAGAATCGATTGGTTTGTATTCGGAGAATTTATCGCAACGCGAATGCGAAGATATTTTTATTCGATCAAGTACAAACTTAGCGAATGCAAAGGAAATAAGGTTACTTCACCAACAAGTAGGATGGAGTAAGATTGTGATGATGTTTGATAGCCCTACATATAGAGAGTGGGAGTGCCTTTATTTAAATGGTAGTAATGTGCTATACCCAATTGGAGATCAGTACGTCATAAGTATTTCATAGGAGTCGAGTACATCTGCTAACACCATTTTTACGCATCGTCGCTGACGCTCCTCGGTCCGGGAGGGATTACTCGAGGAAGTGAGCCGGACACATCTGTACTCCCTAACCGCGTCGCGGCCAGGCCTACGGCCTTTAAGGGAGTGAGACGTCGTAAATATCTGAACGTTAGAAGAAATAACGGCTTAAACTGTAAGCAAATTCAAATGATGGTTGTAAACCATAGAAAGCTTTGGTGTATAATGTAAGTAATACAATCTTGGAGGTGCAAGAATGAGCATCGAAGAGCAGTTAATTAGAGGTTTTCAAGATTTGCCTGAAGATAAGAAACAAGAAGTGCTTGATTTTGTTGAATTTCTTAAGTCAAGGAATGTAAAGAAGCTAGAATATCTTATGGATGAGATAATAAGTGAAAACAAAGAAGCATTAGAGGAGTTATCCAAGTGATTTCAATTGAATTGGAGCATGTTCTTGTGTTTCATAACAAGATCATTGAAGCGACAGGTGGATCAAGTGGAATAAGGGATAAGTCATTAGTTGAAAGTGCTCTGCATAAAGCATTTGCTACTTTTGATAATCAAGAGTTATACCCAGGCATACTAAGAAAGATAGCAGTAGTTACTTACTCGTTGATCAATAATCATGGTTTTGTTGATGGGAACAAGCGAATTGGTGCGGCAGTAATGTTGCTTCTGCTTAGATTAAATGATATAACCGTAAATTATACGCAAGAAGAACTTGTTGAGCTGGGATTGAAAACAGCCGAAGGAAATATGACAGTGGATGATATCGAACATTGGATTAAAGGACATCAAGTTTAGTAATTTCTTGGTGTTCTTTATTTTTTATAGGGTATTGCAAAGAAGGCCGTTACATCTTCTAACACCACATTGCCGCATCGTCGCTGACGCTCCTCGGTTCGCCCGAAGCAAGGTCGAAGTTTAAAATTAGGGTAATTCAGTAGCAAAGAAGCAGATTCAGGCGAACACACCTGCACTGACTAAGTCTGACGACCCGGCACAACTTGAACCTAAGATAAGAGCTATCTAAGGTTCAAGTCGTACCTTAAGTCAGTGAGGCGTCGTAATTCTCTGAACGTTATAAGAAACCGCCTAAATAGCGAAGAAGATATTTTCGAAGATGATAAAGATTTTGAAACCATCATCAAAGAACAGTCTTTACTACCCATAGGATAGGATTGGAAAGGGAGGTAGAAATGTTTTTATGGTTTGTTGGTTTTATAAATGGATTTATAGCTTTTATTGAACTAATAGATGTATTACAAAGTAAAAGTAGGTTGCAAAGGGTTTGCCATTTTATGTTAAGCATAATGTGGTCCTTCTATAGTTTAGCTGCTTTTAAAGAAAATATTATATGGGGAATGCCGGGCTTAATATTTGGCATATTAGCAGTGTATCTTCGTATTCATGATAGAAGTAAGCAACAGTGAATATTTTGCTTCAAGAAAGCCAGCCTTCCGTTGAGAATTAAGCCACTTTTCAGGAGACTGGAGCCAGCTTCAAAGCCCTTTATATGGTGAGGGTATGATAGGCTGCTAGTCAAGCGATGGGAGGTATTGCCGTATCGACTAACCGCGAGAGATCACATTCGCTACATGCTCCATGTCAAAGGCGGCTGCACAACCCCTTAAAGTGGCTCCCTGTTCAAAAACTCGGGAGATGCGACCCTCATTCACCAAAACGCGGCTTAGTTTTCTTCAGAGTATTCAAACAATCTTAGAATATAAGAAAGGCTATTGAAAGATTTGCAAGTGATTTCAACGAAGAGGCGGCATCTTATAACACCAGAATTACGCATCGTCGCTGACGCTCCTCGGTTCGCCCAGAGCAAGTGAAGAATGGAACAGGTAGCATATTCAATGTGATTCAGGGAAGCAACTTCGGCGAACACACCTGCACTGACTAAGTCTGACGACC
>CAYUSG010000236.1:0-3360 GCA_964447355.1 uncultured Paenibacillaceae bacterium | reverse complement strand
CTGGATACTATTGGGGATAATTACATGGCCGTATTCTGGAAGAAGGATGTACGAGCGTAAGGGAGGGAAGTAAAATGATGCGAAAATGGCGTGTAGGTACCGTTTCCATGGGGATTTCATTGATTTTGCTGGGAGTATTCTTATTTCTCTCTCAAATACAAGGGTATGAAGCCATTCAGCCTTTTCTCGCTTGGTGGCCGCTGGTTTTGATTGTACTGGGCGCTGAAATTATTGCTTATATTATACTGTCGAAACAGGAAAGCCCGTTGATCAAATATGATATATTCAGTATCATGTTCGTGGGTGTACTCGGTACGGTTGGGATCGTCCTCACATTGCTTCTTTCAACGGGGATGCTTCAAGAGTTTCAGCAGGCGGTTGGATCGGAGGATCGGACCTTTGATCTGCCAGTCTATGAACACCAGCTATCGGGTGAAATTAAACGAGTGGTTGTAGATGCAGGGAGCCAGAATATCGTAGTAGAGGGTTCCAATTCTAGAGCGTTACACTTATTCGGTACGTATACTGCCACGATTCTAGAGAATGAAGCGGGACCCATCCGCACGCAAGAGGATTATATGATGACCGAGCTTGTTGGGGATACCTTACACATATACATTAAAGAGCCTGCAATGCAGACGGGTCTGTTCAACCGTTATACCCGATTAGCTCCGACCGTGGCAGTGCCTGAAGACGTTGCGTTTGAACTGCGGGGCAAGCATCAGAATGTAGAGCTATATCCCAATCATCTAACGAATCATTGGACCATTAATCATCAAGGTGATGTTCAGGTGACATTGCAATCCGACAGTGATATTCGATTGACGGCTGAATCGTCGGCGAATGTAGCACAGTGGGCGGTCCCGTGGGAAGCTATGACGGAATCTGTTCCAGAAGCTAACAAGGAGCTTGAAGAAGAGTTTGCAAATGAATTGGAAGCAGAGGATCCACCTGTACATAAAGCCTCGCTTGATACAGGCAGCGGCCAGTATCGCTTAAATGTGCTGAATAGCAGCTGGATGACGGTGCGTTTAATTGAGTTTGAAGCCTAATATACGTTACATGTTAAATCCGTTTCTGTGATATCGCAGAAGCGGATTTTTTGTGTTGTAAACCAAATTCGACAAATATTCGGGTTGATTTAGTACTTTTCTACCTTTTGGGTTTGAGTTCAATGGAACATAATGTAAACTGTGTTAAAGGAATTCCATAAGATTACTGAAATGGGAAGGGGTTTGAATTCTGTTGAAGCGAAAAGCGATTCAAAGCCTTCTTTTTCTTTGCGTCGTACTGATGATGTTAATGGTACAAACGGGGTGTTCCATAATAGGAGCGCTGTATGAGGAAGGGCAGCGAAGATTAGAAGAACAAGAGAATGGGGAAACCACGACCGCTACGAAGGCCGATGAGGAAGCAGCAAGCGAAGAGATATTAGCCTATCTACACGAGAAGTATAACGAAGAGTTTGAAATCATAGCTTTAACCTTCCAGCTGAATACAAGCGACTTTATTGCCGATGTATCACTGAAATCAGATCCTGTAGTTAAATTCATAGCATTTCGAAATATGGAACTGGATACTATTGGGGATAATTACATGGCCGTATTCTGGAAGAAGGATGTACGAGAAGAATTCAGGGGAATCATGCAGGAGTTATACCCCAATAATCCTAGAAATGAGGATTTTATAGCAGTCATCAATTTAGATAATGATTTGAGTGAGGAAATAACAGCCCATGCTGAGGAAGAGGGTTACCCGACCTATGAAGAATTAATCGAGAAGTATCCAGATCGATTTGATATGGCCGTTACTATATTTGTTGTCGAGCCTATTTCAACGGTAGAAGATAAGCAAAGACAATTAGAAAAGGTATATGAAATATTACAGCACTATAAAAATAGAGGGGTTAAGATTGATTTTTTTAGTGCAAGGTATTTCAAAGACACGGATGAAGAAAGCATAAGCCATACCTTAAATATTGTAGGGGATAAAGACATTAACCAAATTTCAACAGTGCATGATATAGAACAATTTTTCCACAAAGTGAAGAGAAAAGGGGAGTAGAACTTACATGGCTACGGAATATGAACTATTAAGAATGTCTCATTTGGCGTATTTTGAAAATATCGAACTGAAATAAAATGAGGGAGAACACATTGAACAGAAACTGGATACGAAGCTTGCTTTTATTCATGCTATTAGCTAGCAGCTTGTTGTTAACTAGCGGTTGTTCCATAATAGGGGCTCTGTATGAGGAAGGGCAGCGAAGATTAGAGGAACAAGAGAATGTGGAAACTACGACAGTTACGAAGGCTGATGAGGAAGCAACGGGTGAAGAGATATTAGCCTATCTACACGAGAAGTATAACGAAGACTTTGAAATCATAGATTTAACCTTCCAGCCGAATACAAGTGACTTTATTGCCGATGTGTCGCTGAAATCAGATCCTGTAGTTAAATTCATAGCATTTCGAAATATGGAACTGGATACTATTGGGGATAATTATTTTTCAGTGTACTGGGATAAAGATATTCGTCAGGAATTCAGGGTGTTAATGGAACGACTATATCCCAACAATCCGCGGAATGAAGATTTTCGGGCGGTATTTAACTATACTAGTGAGTTTAGAGAGGAAACGATTTCTAAGGGAGAAACATACCCAACATATGAAGAATTGATACAAGAGTATTCAGATGGATTTAAAATGGCTGCAATCATATACGTAGTTGAACCTATAACAACGATTGAGGATAAACAGAGGCAGATAGAAAAGGTATATGAAATATTACAGCACTATAAAAATAAGGGAATTAGATTTAATTCTTTTAGAGCTAGGTATTACGACAGTGTGCGACAAGATATATCTAGTCACGCTTTAAATATAGTAGGCGAAAAAGACTTCAATAAGATATTTGAGGTTGAAGATATTAAACAATTCTGGAAAGACAATAAACCGATAGAAGGTGAGTAATGGTACATGATTTGTTCAGAAGGTCTAACCAAACAATAGAATGGGGAGAACACATTGAACAGAAAGTGGATACGAAGCCAGCTTTTATTCATGCTATTAGCTAGCAGCTTGTTGTTAACTAGCGGTTGTTCCATAATAGGAGCGCTGTATGAGGAAGGGCAGCGAAGATTAGAAGAACAAGAGAATGGGGAAACCACGACCGCTACGAAGGGAGATGAGGAAGTAGCGGGTGAAGAGATATTAGCCTATTTGCACGAGAAGTATAACGAAGAGTTTGAAATTATAGATTTAACCTTCCAGCCGAATACAAGTGACTTTATTGCCGATGTGTCGCTGAAATCAGATCCTGTAGTTAAATTCATAGCATTTCGAAATATGGAACTGGATA
>CAYUSG010000235.1:0-3362 GCA_964447355.1 uncultured Paenibacillaceae bacterium | reverse complement strand
TTATATGATAGTACTTCCGTATTTAAAAGCTGGTAAATTCCGTTTAGAGAAGATCAATAGCGTGGGCAACCTGCAAGAAGAGATGGAACGGGCTGCACCTTTATGCTCCACGTCCATCTCTTCTGCTGTTAAGCTCATCCCAAGTTACTTCCCCTTAGCGCGATAAAGCTCGCGGCTCTTATACCCTTCACGCATGATCATCTTCATTTCCTCGCGCCGTTTCTGCCGTGTAGCCTCCTGCTTCGCACTATATACATAACGAGCCCAATCCTTGCGATAGCCCGGTGTAAGAGCTTGGTAGAAAGCGAGAAGATCCAGCGAATCCTGCAAATCGCGCTCGATATCGGGTATCATCTCAATATAGTCATCCACACATTGGCTGGCTTTTGTAGAGGTTTTCTGTTTGCTTTTAGCATCCTCCTTAAGTCCAACTACAGTGAATACGTCATCCAAACCCACCATGCGGGCGAACTTAATGGTGCTTGTCCCCACATATCCGTTGGCATCAGCACCTAAACCGTCTAATAAACTATCCCGATGGATAAACGTCGGATACACTTTATTCCCTTTTTTCGGATAAGCCAGGTACAGATAACCCCCGGATTTTAAATAATGATGCTCAATAACCTGACTGACCACCTGCTTTAAACTGTCCATATCTAGGACAAACGCAAAAATCAGATCATAGTTGTCGCCGGAAAACGCCGTATCGTACTCCTCTAGCCCAGCCAAGTAATCAGTATCTTCGGGCAGATTTAATACCACTGCTTTATTAAATGCCGTCAGCTTTAATTTTTCAACAATTGTTTTGTTCATATCCATCTAACCCCTTCATATAGGAATCAGAACTAAGTATATCAGTTTCTTAAGAAGCATCACAGATCTAACATGGGATGATCTTGCATTCCACTCGACCCTTGGGGCAGTTCTACTTCTGGAATTTGAGCTTCTTGATCTTTAGTAAGGAATGTAGTCCGTCAAGGCACTTGTTTTGTCATTGAGCTGCCATCTCAATGACAGCAAGGTTAGCAGCTGCGTCCCACTCTACCTTCGCTCCCAACATTTCGCTGATGAAACGCAGTGGAACATAAGTAGATCGCGAGGTCTCATCGACAAACGGAGCGACGGTTAACTGCGTTTCTACTCCATTCACCTGCGCCGTTAAGTTGTCGATTTGGAGGTGAATCGCAGCGTTAACATGTGTAATATCAATGGACTGATCCGCGGGGTTATATTGCACATGAGCGCCCATCTTCTCGAAAATGCCGCGAAGTGGAATGATGGTGCGTCCGTCCATGATTTTTGCTGCTGGTTCAAGCAGTAACGTTGCTCCGTTTAAGACAACACCCACCTTAACCTCCGCTTCTGATACGGGTTCGAAATCGATCATATTCCCCATTGAATCGATGACTCCGGAAGGGACAGGCTGGTACCCAGTATCGGCCTCAGCTTCCGTTGCTTCGACATCAAACTTCGTTAATACCCAGCGCATCTTGCCGGTCCCCGTATCATCCACCCAATCATACTGATCATATTCCAGCGGCATGACAATCACTCCTGATTTGTCCATTAACCCATATTTCGTCTGCTGCGTGATCGGGTCTATCTTATCGACGACTGCCACTCCATTCAGAAACATAGTAATGCCAGTATAGATAAGGTCACCTCTGACCGTTTCTCCGTTCGGATCGATCAGCTTTAACTCCCACAAGCCTTGTGCATCGATAAATTGCACACCCACGGTCGCCACCCCTTCGGAAAAATCGCCCGCTTTTCCATATATCAATGGAATGACAATCTCACCTTGCGGATTAATATAACCGTATTTCGGATGACCTGCGTTATAATCTATCCTACCCGCTACAGCGAGACCTTCCGAGAAGGGCTCGAGTTGATCGTATTTCAGCGGAATAATGACTTCGCCATTTAGATCCACATAACCGAATTTATTGTCCCGTTCCACTCGAATCAAGCCATCCACAGGCAGCAGTACACTGTCCGCACGCTTCACAATAAACTGCTTCTTCGGTTTACTGAACAAGCTTACCGTATTCGTCTTGGCAGCCTGATCAATGAGTCTGAACGTAATATGTTCTCCCCAATAAGGACTTTTCAAACAATCTTCCGGAACCATAACTTCTGTATATTCGAATGGGATAACCACGTTTCCATTAGTATCAATTACACCCCATTGGCCATTCTTCTGCACCTCTGCAAGGCCATATGTAAACAAGTGAACATCCTCATATTGAAAAGGGATCGCTATCTCCCCCTTCTGGTTTACGAACCCCCATTTCCCGCTCTCTGGGTCCTTCACGGCCCCAAGCCCATCAGAAAAGGGCTCTGCTCGAAGATACAGTGAAGGGAGCACCCAATCGCCTTGTTTATTAATATAGCCCCAATGATGATTATCCGCGTCTTGCACAGCAGCTAATCCTTCTGAGAAATTCCTGGCGTATGCATAACGGTGCGGAATCACAACCTCTCCGGCTGGGTCAATATAACCGAAGCGTTCATTCTCCACAGATACTGAATAGCCATTGGAATACACGTAATGTTCAATATAATAGCCGCCCCGGGCACATCCAAACACGAAAGTGGAGGAAATTTCCTCCTGTGCGTACCGTTCCGAGTTAACCGATACCGTTTCTTCCGCTGAGACCAAATAAGGCATACAAGCTAGTAATGAGATGATAACAATCATAAGCCTTGATATCTGTAGTTTCATGCTGCTTTCCCCTATCATCGTGTTGTTTTTGAGGGTAATCATACCATTGTTGCCCGCATCTGTCGACAGGTGGTCAATAAGCGCTAGTCCACTTCATAAATCAAAAGGACGCACTTGAATCCCCCTATTAATGTAGTTAAAATATAGAAATAAGGCTGACACAATCACCCGCTCCGCAATCCAATCCAATCCAATTTCAGCTTCTGCTTATGAGACAGGTTTACCTGCTTCAATTAACGCTTTGTTGCGGCCTAGAAACACAGACGTCACTATCAAAAGCACACCCGTTCCTACAAGGAGCCATTCAATGTCCATCACATCCGCAAGCGGACCAAAGATCAGCATGCCTAACGGCATCATCGAAGTCGAAATCATCGTATATACACCGAAAATTCTCCCTAAATAGTTCTCTTCCACTTTCTCTTGTAGCAACACGGTCATTGGCGTATTAATTATCGGCATGGCAACACCGAATATGAGCATGATAACTAGGTAAATCCAAAATACAGGAACAATACCTAATGCAAATGTACTTGCCCCCATGATCAGACTGGATAATAGGATCGTATGCACCTTATTGCGAAACCCGCCCCATGATGCGATAAGACCTCCTCCCGCCATCATGCCAATTGAA
>CAYUSG010000234.1:2188-3363 GCA_964447355.1 uncultured Paenibacillaceae bacterium | reverse complement strand
TGCTTGAACAACGTGCCAAGGAAGATAAAATCCCTTATGATCTCTGGCATGATCGAAAATTATTAAGAACAACCCCAGGTAAAAAGGTCCATTATAAATTTGTTACGCAATGGTTTCTAGAAATTCAGAATGAATATGGAATCTATATTCCATGGACTGGATATGATCGGTATTCTGCAGAGTATTGGGTTGAAGAAATGTCTACACATTTTGGTAAGAATTCTATGGAGCCAGTTGCACAGGGTAAGGCAACTTTATCAAGTCCAATGAAGCTACTGGCTGCAGATTTAAAGGCTAAGCTGATCAACTACAACAATAACCCAATAGATAAGTGGTGCCTATCTAATACTTCGATTGACATAGATTTGAAGAACCAAACTATTCAGCCGCATAAAGGTAAAAATCAGCGGAGAAGGATCGATGGAACTGCGGCGCTGTTGAATGCTTACGTTGCTTTGGAACGACACAGAGCAGATTACATGAACATGATCTGAAGGAGGTGAGAACTTGCGATGGTTTCAACGAATATTTAGAAACAAACTATCAACAAGTAGTGGGAATAGAATCGAATTAATCACTGATAACGGGGCTAACTTTTATTCTTGTCATGGAAACATGTATCAATGAGATGTCATTCGTTCATGTATAAGGCCAAAAGCTAAAGCGATAGGCAAGCTGGTCGCTAAGCATATTAGGGAAAGCGCTGATAACTTAAAAATTAACCCCGAACCGTATATGCGGATTTTACTCGAAGAGCCTAATCCCTATATGACTGGGCAAATGATGCAGGAAAAACTTGCTGTGCAGCTATCACTTAATAACAATGCCTTTGCTTTAATTTTTCGTGATGATAACGGCTTTCCGGTTCAAATCTATCCTATTCCTGGAACTTCAGTCGAGGCGATCCGAGATAAGAACGGATTAATGTTTTTGAAATTTATGTTGAGAGTTGGGAGAAGCTTGACCGTTCCGTATAGTGATGTGATTCATTTGAGACAGGATTATAACGAAAATGATGTGTTCGGGGATAGCCCTTCCGAAGTCATTCAATCACTAATGGAAATCGTCACGATATCTGATCAGAGTATTGTAACGGCAATTAAAAATTCAACAGTCATCAAATGGATTTTAAAATTCAAGCAGACACTTCGTCCTGAGGATGTTGATAAGCAAAA
>CAYUSG010000234.1:1529-2178 GCA_964447355.1 uncultured Paenibacillaceae bacterium | reverse complement strand
AAGGGGCAGGGGCAGCAGCCTCGGATCCAAGATATGACCTTGAACAGGTCAAACATAACAGCTATGTACCCAATGCATCGCAAATGAAAGAAACGATGCAACGGATATATAGCTTTTTTAATACAAACGAAAAGATAGTCCAGTCCAAATATGACGAGAATGAGTGGAACTCCTATTACGAAAGTGAAATCGAACCCCTTGCTACACAAATGAGTGGAGAGTTCACTCGGAAGTTATTCAGCAGAAAAGAAAGAGGGTTCGGAAACAAGATCATCTTTGAAGCAAGCAATCTCCAATACGCTTCAATGTCTACCAAATTAGATCTATTACAGATGGTTGATAGGGGGGCTATGACCCCTAATGAGTGGCGTAAGGTCATGAACATGGGACCGATTGAAGGCGGTGATAAGGCGATCAGAAGATTAGATACTGCGGTTGTTAATTCCGCGAAGGGAGGTGGAAAGGGTGCCTAAGGTAATCGACGTTAAAGGCGTGATTGTTTCAGATGACGAGAAGTGGATTTATGATTGGTTTGGAATTACTGCTGTAAGTCCAAAGGATGTATCGGACGGTTTGAAGGATGCAAACGGCGAAGATATTGAGGTCCATATAAACTCATGCGGTGGATCTGTCTTTGCAGGTTCAGAGA
>CAYUSG010000234.1:0-1519 GCA_964447355.1 uncultured Paenibacillaceae bacterium | reverse complement strand
AACGAACCTGAAAGATTACTCATGTAAAGTGACAGTAAAAATCGTTGGGCTTGCTGCTAGTGCTGCAAGTGTGGGTGCTATGGCTGGTGATCATGTTCTGATATCGCCAACTGGACAGGTCATGATCCATAATGTCTGGTCAGTAGCGGTAGGTGATTATCGAGATATGCAACATTCATCTGACACATTGAAAAACTTAAATTCCTCTATCGCGAATGCATATCGGTTGAAGACAAACTTATCTGAGGAAGAATTGCTTAAGATGATGGATTCTGAGACATGGTTAACAGCCCAGCAGGCAATTGAAAAAGGTTTTGCTGATGAGATTATGTTTGATCAGCAGAAGCAACTAGCGGCAAGTGCAAATTTTACAGGCTTACTCCCGCAAGAAGTTTTGAATAAGATGCGAACTCACCTGACAACAGGGAACATAAACAATTCGCATAATCATCAGGAGAATGAAAAACAGAAAAAAGAATGTGCCGCCAAATTAAACTTACTTAAACTGAAAGGTGATGTTGTAGATGAATAGAAAAGAGTACTTAGCTAAAAGAAAAAACTTGCTTGAAGAAGCGGTAAACCTGCTTAATGATGGGAAAATTGATGAGTTCAATGCAAAAGAGCAAGAGATCAAGGCTCTTGATGAGCAGTTTGAAAACTACGCAAAAGCACAGGCGAACATGAATGCATTAAAAGGCAGCCAAGCAGTTGTTCCGGATACCGTATTTGATGGTGATGGAACTGTAATCGATAAAACAGATCAAACTAGCACCCCAGAGGAGCCTAATAATCTAAAGGTTAGGGAAGCTCGCGGCCAAGCTTTGAAAGCGAACAACGCTGTCACTGTCGGCTCATCTGATGTAATCATGCCAACTCATGATGCTAATGATATCCGTCCAACATTCAACGAAGTATCCAGTCTTCTTGACCGAGTGACTATAAAGCCTTTAAAAGGCGGCGAATCCTTCCGTCAACCATATGTTGAGGGGTATGGTACTGGTGATCACACTGCTGAGGAAGCTGATTATGCGAGTGCAGAACCTACATTTGGATATGCTGCGATTAACAAGTCGAAGGTGACAGCATACGCTGAAGATTCAGAAGAAGTTTTGAAACTACCTGCTGTCGATTATGACGCGGAAGTTATGAAAGGTGTAAGAATTGCATCACGTAAAAAGATTACCCGTGAAATTCTTATTGGTACTGGTGCGACCAATCGTTTGGTGGGTATCTTTTCAGCAGCTGCTACGGCAATTGATGCTTCTACAGACAAGTCCATCGAGGCAATCGATGAAAATACCTTATCTGAGATCATGTACAGCTTTGGTGGCGATGAGGATGTCGAGGATGCTGCAGTATTGATTCTGAATAAATTAGACTTGAAAGCATTCGCACAATTACGCAACGCTGATGGCAATAAGGTGTACGATGTTAAGTCCAACGGAAACACAGGTACTATCGATGGGGTGCCATTCATTATCAACAGTGCTTGTAAGGCGATCAGCGATCCAGCTACTGT
>CAYUSG010000233.1:1411-3432 GCA_964447355.1 uncultured Paenibacillaceae bacterium | reverse complement strand
ATTTACCCACTATACTTTCATTTGAGGGGTACGACAACTATTCTGACACAGGGGGGATGATGGCTCTATGTGGTCACTAGAGTATGGGAAGCGACTTATACATACGCCAGGTCAAATTGCATCTTTTTCAGGGGATGATCTGGAGGGACTAGGTGTAACTAAGAATGGACAATTGGTGAAATGGATCATCGGTGCGCCGAAAATCGTAGAAGGGCAAACAGGCGTGAAATTGGTGTCCGATGAGTACTGGCTGAAGAAGGACGGGACGATCTGGAACGTCAGCGGTAAAGTTAAGGGCTTTTCCGATGTTCGTCTAATGGATTCAGATAAATATAATCTGGCAGCTTTAACTGAGGATGGCAAATTGCTTGCAAAAGAGCCTATGAGAGAGGTCAAAACATTGGCTGTGCTCCCCAATGCTTCTTCGATCCAAGATCTTATTACATCAGACGATCGCATTGCAGTACGTTATGACAATGGAAAGGTTGTGGTGTATGAAAAGTTTAACTATAGCGATGATGGCGGTATAATACCGGTGACAGTTGCACATGACGCTGTAGATATTAAATATACTACTGGTGATCCAACAGTTGCACTGATAGTCACTCGCAAGGATGGGACGGTATGGACAACAGGCAAATACCAAGAACGTTGGAGGTTAGTACGTCAGGTCCCTGGATTAAGCGACATTGTTAGAACGGCCTCCTATAAAAATGTAAATCATTTCTTCGCCCAGACAAGCAGCGGAGATTGGCTGATGTTTGCTGATGAGGAAGTCACTCCGTTTGAGGCGCCATTGGTAGAGACTTTGGATGTTTCAGTTACGGAATTGAAGCCATATGTAGGGGGCAATCTTGAGGTTCATGTTCAAGAAACCTACAGCAATGGTGCGAAGATTAATTTCCAGGCTGGCGCAGCGAATATCAAAGTGCATTCCCCTCATCTACTTAGGGTTGAGCCGGATGGAAGTATAACGGCATTAGGGGTTGGCCAGTCTAATGTATCCGTTAGTTCTGGAGGGAAGACGCAGACGTTTCCGATTTCATCTAGTTTGTACAACAACCTTACATTTTCTAAACTTCAACATGGCACTGTTTTCGTTCCTGCAAGAGCAGTGACTGAAGCTTTGGGCGGTAAGCTTTCAGTCGCTGACGGAGGACTTGAAGTGACTATTGGAGAAGCGAAAGTTTGGTTCAAAGTCGGAGAATTAAGTGCAAAGATGAATGGCAATGCCATTCAACTGCAAGCAGCTCCATTCATTGAAAAAGGTACAACCATGATCCCAGCCAAATTACTGACCCAACTAATGAACGTGAATGTGAAATGGGATAATGAGTGGAAACAAGTTCATTTATCGATGGGTGATGCCCAAATGACGGTGGTTTCCAATGAAACGGCAGGCTTGCTCAAGAAAGCAGCGCAAGGCCATTTGGCTAATTATATAGGGAAGTCCTATTGGGTTAATCAGCTTTCAGATTATGAGCGTTTTATGAAAGTAACGGTCACAGATATCGTTCCTAAAGACACAGGCTCATTCATTATTGAATTTAAATCGGCATCTGGCGAACAGCTTGAAGGTATTGATGCGTCATTATCTTATGCGGAACACCTGTTGTCCGATGGGACGGCACTACTCACATTTAATCCGTATCAAACATATAATTGGTCAGCATCTACTTGGAGTTTGATTAAGAATCGCAATGTTGCACTAGGAATGACGAAAGACCAAGTTCGCATGTCTTGGGGAAATCCATACACCACCAGTATTGCCAAGATGGGTGGAGACATCATCGAAACTTGGGTCTACTCCGATTTCGACACTGTATCATTCGTTAACGGTAATGTGACTTTGATTATTGAATAGTTCACGGGAAATACATTTTCACAATAATTTGTCTGAATGTTCATGACAGGAACTTGTTATTTTGTAGATTGATAGGTAAATGTATGGCGTGTTACCATATTAAGTGAAATTTACTTCGATGGCTGCCGTACATTAATAACTTATTAATGTTGAATAG
>CAYUSG010000233.1:0-1401 GCA_964447355.1 uncultured Paenibacillaceae bacterium | reverse complement strand
GGCTTCCTGCTGAGGGAGCCCTTCTTCTATTATAGCCACTAACTGATTCTAATTGAGTAGGATGGTGATTGTGTTTGGTAAAGGTAGTAAAACTGAGTATTGCCAGCTTGGTTTGCGTTTTAGTTTTTTGGACTGTATCTAGTTTTGCAGCGGTAAAGGAACAGGGGAATAGCTTGTCTTTGGAAGCAACTATGATTAAAGGGGAAGTTTATGTTAAGGCTTCAAGTTTAGTGGAACAAATAGGGGGAAGCGGAAGCTATAATGCAAAGACCCAAACCTATACGCTTGATATGAATCAGGGCATTCCACAGCTTGTTAAAGAGGTGTCTCCATCCGTTGTCGCTATTATTGGTAAACCGAAGGCAGATCCATATCAGAAGATAGATCGTTTTGCCCTTTCGCACGGGACAGGTGTCATTATAACTGAGGACGGTTGGATTGTGACGAATGCGCATGTTGTTGAGAACATGAAAGATATGGTAGTGGTCACATCCAGCGAAAAACAATATGCAGCTAAGAAAGTGATTTTGGATAAAGCAAGTGATTTAGCTCTTGTAAAAATTAACGCAGCTGGCCTTCGAGCGGCAAGTTTTGGGGATAGCAACAAAGTAGAAGTAGGAGAAACGGTTATTGCCATAGGTACGCCAATTTCGTTCGCATTGAGGAATTCAGCAACCGTCGGGGTAATCAGCGGGCAGAATCGTTCAGTGCATTCATCCTACAGATTACTGCAAACGGATACTGCTATTAATCCAGGGAACAGCGGAGGACCGCTAGTGAATTTAGAAGGTCAAGTCATTGGAATTAACTCTATGAAATTTGTAGATGTCAGCGTTGATAACATGGGCTTCTCCATTCCAGCTGAAACGGTAAGCTATGTGATTCATCATCTGAAGACGTATGGCAAAGTTAAGCGACCTTATTTAGGATTCGAAGTGGAAGAGAGCTGGGAAGCCGTCATAGGCTTATCTACAAGTAAGCCGTTAACCATAACTAGGGTTGAATCTGATTCGAATGCTGCTAAACAAGGCATCTCAACTGGAGATTTATTATATACAATTGATGGAGAAAAGGTTGTAACGCTAGTAGATTTAACGGAAAAATTAAAACAATACATGCCAGGGGACAAGGTGAACATTAAGTTCATGTCTAGCGGCAATTTAACAGAAAAGACGATTGTACTGCACGAAAAGCAATAAATACATAATGTCTGAGAGGGGAAACTACATTGAAAAAGTTGATCATGTTTATTTGTATCTTGGTCCTGCTCATCCCTAACACCTCACTTGCAGAAGGCAGTGGGTCGGGGGAATCCAACGGGATCGAAATCAAATTAAAGCAAGGGGAAGATACGATCCTGATTAATGGGGATAAGGTTAAGATTGTTAAACCATATATGAG
>CAYUSG010000232.1:0-3508 GCA_964447355.1 uncultured Paenibacillaceae bacterium | reverse complement strand
ATGCTTTGCAGCTGACCCTTACATTTTGAAACTGTTTAAAATGAATTACACTTCTTCTTGATCCTCAATCTTATCAACCATTCTAACATCATCACCTACACCGATGAGATATAGAGAACTGCCCAATTCAATGATTTGAAGTGATTTATTCTGCCCCAGTTGTACTCCGCCCAACAGTTTTATTGAACGCTGATTAAACCATTTTGAATTTTTTTGAGATAAAAACTTAATTAAAATGATGAATAAGCCGATAATAACGATAAGTGCAAGAATAACCTTGATGATACTGGCTAAAAAATCTCCCGAACCTATGTTTTGCCCCACTGGAGGTGGGGTGTTCTCATCATAGGTTAACATCTGTTCTTCTGCTAAGCTAATCGGAGTTACCAGTAGGAGTGTTAATAAGGCTAATAACCCGAAAACAGCATATTTATTTTGAATAAGTTTCAAGATTGACAGCCCTTTCTATTGTCATCATCAGAAAGCGAAATGTTGCGCATTTCGCTCACTAATAAAAGGAAAGCATAGACTTCATGCTCCCTTATGTAACCCCTAGCTGTACCATCCTCAGATTATCCTAATGTTTTCTTAATGGCTTCAATAACTCGGTCAGCTTGGAATGGCTTTACGATAAAGTCCTTTGCTCCTGCTTGGATTGCATCAATAACCATCGCTTGCTGCCCCATCGCGGAACACATGATTACTTTAGCACTAGGTTCAATCTTTTTAATTTCCTTTAATGCTGCAATACCATCCATCTCCGGCATTGTAATGTCCATCGTAACCAGATCAGGTTGTAATTCTTTATACTTTTCTACGGCTTGAGCACCGTCATTAGCTTCTCCTACTACTTCATAACCATTCTTACTTAAAATGTCCTTAATCATCATTCTCATGAATGCTGCATCGTCCACTATTAAAATTCTGTTCGCCATAGTTTCTCAGTCCCCCTAAATGATTTCATTGAATTTTTTGCATTCTTTCGGCTTGACTTATGATATCAGTTACGCGAACGCCGAAGTTTTCGTCTATAACCACGACTTCTCCTTTGGCAATCAGCTTATTATTCACTAGAATATCAACCGGCTCACCAGCCAGTTTATCTAGTTCTATAATAGAGCCTTGTGAAAGCTCTAGTATATCTTTAATAAGTTTCTTAGTTCTACCCAATTCTACCGTAACCTTTAATGGAATATCTAGCAGTAAATTAAGGTTTGTGTCATCGGCATGAATGGATGGCATTGACCCAAAGTTAGAATATTGCACGGGTTGTACATTGCGGTTAGGCATATGTCCGTAATTTTGCGGTTGCGGTGGTTGTTGATAGTACGGTTGCTGATAACCTTGTTGATATGGAGGATGCATCGGCGGCTGTTGATAACCTGCCGGTGGTTGTTCCATATACGGTTGCTGCACCGGCGGCTGCTGTGCAGCAGCTGGTTGATCCGGTAAAGGAGGCTGTGTCGTTGCCTGTACAGGTGGTGCTGCAGGCTCTTGTTGTTGTGTTGCAGCGGCCTCCGTCTCAGAGACAGTCGTATCTGTGTCCATTCCTCCGCCAATCAAAATATTAACCATATCCTTTGCAAAAGATACAGGCAATAACTGCATAATATTAGAATCAATCAAATCACCAATTAATAATCTGAAAGAGACTTTAATAAATACTTCTTCTGCAGGAAGGCGGTCAACTCCTTCTCCCTGAGGTAAATCCATGACATCAATTCCAGGAGGTGAAATGTTAACAAAACGGTTAAATATAGTCGACATGGACGTTGCAGACGAACCCATCATTTGGTTCATCGCTTCTTGAACAGCACTGATATGAATTTCATTGAGTTCAGTATCCTCGGCAACATTCCCATCTCCGCCAAGCATTAAATCTGCAATCACTTGTGCGTCTGTCGTTTTAATAACGAGTAAATTAATCCCTTGAAATCCATCAACATAACGCACATGAACCGCTACGTGAGGTTTTGGAAACTCCCCTTCTAGCTCTTCCTTTAGAATGATAGAAACACGTGGTGTAGTAATGTCTACCTTTTGGCCTAATAGTGTCGATAAGGCAGTAGCTGCACTACCAAAGGTGATATTACCAATTTCCCCTAGAGCATCCTGCTCCAGTGAGTTCAAATAATCATCTACTGAAGGATATCCGCCTGA
The DNA here is from genome assembly GCA_964447355.1 of uncultured Paenibacillaceae bacterium. Taxonomy (GTDB): domain Bacteria; phylum Bacillota; class Bacilli; order Paenibacillales; family CAYUSG01; genus CAYUSG01. The sequence goes on along the minus strand of CAYUSG010000232.1, from coordinate 1,348 downwards.
AGAGTTGTCTGTATCCGATGGATCATCTGCTGATTGTTTTAGCAAGGCATCAATCTCTTCTTGAGACAAATAATCTTTATTCGTCATGATCTTCTACTCCCTCTTCGATAATGTCCGAAATTTGAATCGCCAGTTTTCCTTTTAATTCACCTGGACTGCCGATAAATTTCAGCTTTTCCCCTACACGAATATTTAAAGGGGTGTCAACAGATTGATTGAGTGATATAACATCACCTTGCGCTAAATTTAGAAATTCATAAACTGATATTTGAGATTGGCCTAATTCAGCAATAACCGGAAGTTTAGTCTTATGAACGCGCTGGGTAAGAGCTTCTATTTCCTCATCAGCTCTTTCTTTTTTCTGTGAAACAAACCAGTGATGTACTGACAATTTGGACATAATCGGTTCAATGACGACATGTGGTATACATAGATTTATCATACCCGTAGTGTCACCAATTTTGGTACTCAAAGATATTAAAGCAATCGTTTCATTGGGAGAAACAATTTGCATAAACTGTGGATTCGTCTCAAGCGCCTCAAGCTTAATTTCTAAATCAATAACAGTCTTCCATGCCTCTTGCAAGCTAGTAAATGCACGGCTGAAGATACGCTCCATGACAATCGTTTCTATTTCGGTTAAAGCATTTATTTTAGATGGCGAGGTACCAATACCGCCTAATAACCGATCCAGCATAGCAAAGGCAACGTTGGGATGAACTTCAAGCACCATTCTACCTTCTAATGGTTCAGCCTCAAAAATATTCAATATCGTCATCTTAGGAATGGAACGAATAAATTCATCGTATGGCAGCTGCTCCACCTGTACCACGTTAATCTGAACAAAAGTTCGCAGCTGGGCCGAGAAATAGGTTGTTAGGTATCTAGCAAAATTTTCGTGAATACGAGTTAAACTGCGGATATGATCTTTCGAGAAGCGGACAGCTCTTTTGAAATCATAAGCTCTGACTTTCTTCTCCGTTTCTTCCTTCTTCAACTCTTCCGCGTCCATTTCCCCAGAGGATAGAGCTGCTAATAGGGCATCTATCTCGTTTTGGGATAAAACATCAACCAATCATGTCACCCCCTTTGAAGCCTAAAATGGATGTGTCAAATTATTTCTTTTCTTCGAATTAAACCTCTGAAATAATAAAATTCGTTATATCTATTTTGGTTAACGTCCCTTCATGCAGAATGGGATTAATTAAATTCATAAGTTTGGAAGTTAAATGATCCATGCCTTTGGCACCAGATAACTCATCAGGCTGAATATCTCCTAATGTTCGGATGATGAAAGGCCTGACGGAGATTTCTTTGATTTTCTCAAATTCCTCTTTACTTTCGATAT
>CAYUSG010000231.1:0-3511 GCA_964447355.1 uncultured Paenibacillaceae bacterium | reverse complement strand
TGGTATCGTCAATCGGCCGTTCACATCAAGGCTATGTTGTAATTCACCCATAAACATGGTACCATCACCCACTTCCCCACCATTTCACACCACTTTGACCCACTTTTCACCACTCTGAATGTTAATTCAACACAACAAAAAAAAATCCTGCTTTATCAGCAAGATTTTTTATAGGTATTTATAATCATTTTTGGATTTTCTAAGCGTTTTAGTGCTCTGCCCAGCTGTCTAGATAGCTTTTCTGTTCGTCGGACAACTCATCAATATGGATGCCTAACGATTCCAGCTTGTAACGTGCAACTTGTTCATCGGTTTCATAAGGCACATTAACAACCTTGTTACCAATTTGCTCATATTGTTCATTTACATATTTCAATGCCATGGCTTGAAGTGAGAATGTCATATCCATGATTTCCGCAGGATGTCCATCACCGGCTGCAAGGTTGACTAATCTTCCCTCAGCTAATACGTAAATTTTACGGCCGTCTTTCAATTGGTACTCTTCAATGTTACGTCGAACCGTACGTTTGGATTGAGACAAGGCATCAAGCTCAGGTTTATTAACCTCAACATCAAAGTGTCCGGCATTCGATAAAATCGCACCGTCCTTCATCACTTCATAGTGCTCACCGCGAATGACATCTTTATTGCCTGTAACTGTGACGAAGTAGTCACCAATTTTTGCAGCTTCTTTCATCGAAAGGACAGTAAATCCATCCATATAAGCTTCAACTGCTTTAATAGCATCTACTTCCGTTACAACAACTTGAGCTCCCATACCTTTGGCGCGCATAGCCACACCTTTACCACACCAACCATAACCGGCTACAACGACAGTTTTACCAGCGACCACTAGATTAGTTGTACGGTTGATGCCATCAAACACGGACTGACCCGTACCGTAGCGGTTATCAAATAGATATTTGCAGAAGGCATCATTCACAGCAACCATAGGGAATTGCAGCTTGCCTTCTTTCTCAAGCGATTTCAAACGCAGGATACCTGTCGTTGTTTCCTCAGCACCGCCGCGAACTTGAGCTAGAAGATCCTGACGCTCAGAATGCAAGATCGTAACTAAATCCCCGCCATCATCAATAATGAGATCGGGCTTAGTCTCCAAAGCCTTAATCATCAGTTCTTTATATTCTTGTGGATCAGGGTTATACTTTGCAAACACACGCACGCCATCCTCCACCAATGCAGCACAGACGTCATCCTGCGTGGATAGCGGATTACTTCCGGTGATAGTGACATCCGCACCGCCCGCTTTGACTACTTTAGCCAAATAGGCTGTTTTCGCTTCTAAATGCAGAGATATAGCAACTTTCAGCCCTTTAAACGGTTGCTCTTTCTCAAATTGCGCTCTGATTCGGTTAAGCACAGGCATGTGCGCCTCGACCCAATCAATCTTCAAATGACCTTCCGGTGCAAGGCTCATATCTGTCACAATGCTTTGATCTTTCATATTCACGTAAACGTGCCTCCCTTAGCTTTTATAAATATAAGATATGATGCTGTCGCGGATCTCGATCAGATACCTGTACCAGCTGTTGAATAATATCCGCACCATATTTATTTAAATAACTGACAATATTATATACTCTTTCCTGCCTTTTTTCTAATGGAAATAAAGCTTTTTCGATGCGGTCCCATTGTCTGAGAGCTGAGTCAAACTGAGATTGATGCGCGTCAACGGCACGTTTTTCAAGGAATTCAATTTGCTCTATAATTTTCGTTTGATTCGTCTCACCCAGTTTCTTCAAGCCTGGATTGATCTGAGAAACGGCTGCCAGAATAGGTTCGTACAGTGACGTAAACTCTGACTTAACAGCAGCGAAGCGGTCATTAAGATGAAGCTGGTCTTGTTCCTTCAACCACTGTTCCTTATATGACTTCAGTCCATTTCTTGCCTGTTCGAAGGTTAGGTTATACTTACCCATAAATTTCTGCAACGTTCCCTCAACTAGGGTAAACTGCAGTCTTGGCCAGATAATAGGCATCTTCATATCAAACACCTTAAAAGCCTCGCGCAACAAGCCCCAGTAGGCGATTTCACCCGGACCCAATATCGTTTTAATGACTGGGAATAAATATTCTTGCATTAACGGACGTGTGAACACGTTATTACTTAACCGCTCGGGATGTGACTTGGCAATTTCAACAAGCTCATCCAGACTGTAGCGATGTTCTTCTTTCTTATCCATAAACTGTCCTAATCTGGAGATTAACAGTTTCCGTTCATTGGATTCATCCAAGAATAAATTGACCCCGTCTGAACGCACATCAGCCTGAGATTTGAACCCGTTTTCTTCTATTACCGATTGGGTATGTAACAAGCGATCCCGCAAGCATTCATGTTGTTTAATTAACGCTTCAAACATTGGTGCCTCTAGTTTGCGTAATGCTGGATCATGAGCATTAACTAAGATAAGTCCATATGAACTAAAAAGCCAAGTCAGGCAGTGGCCGAAGGCATCAACTAAATTAGATGAATGTTCCGTCATCGTCCGCAGCCGGCTCATAATATCGGCTTTAAATTCTGTATCTAGCAATGATTCAGACAGCTGCTCAAGGGCTGTTTCCCATTCGTCTTGTTTAATCGTTACTTGGCTGACTGCCGATCGATGAACGAATGCAGTTTCAATTTTAATTTTATCAATTTCAACTTGAGGAGTTAAGCTGTAAATATGATTGACTTCGTCCAGGTCATGATCTTCACCCGCAATCCAAAACACGGGCAGGACTGGCCGATTAAGCTGTTCGGTTAATTGCTTTGCCTCTTGAATAATGGATATAGCTTTGTATATCACGTACAACGGTCCGCTGTACAATCCCGCCTGCTGCCCCCCTACAACCACAAGTGCATCTCCGCGTTTCAACAGTTCTATGTGTTCAACGACCTTTGAATCGGGAGAAAATTGTTCATTGTATCGCATCAGCACCCGACATAATTGTTCACGATCTGCATGCAGCTGCTGCCCTTGTCCGTCCAACCAAGCTACTCGCTGCTGAACTGAATCTGAATCCCACGGATTATATTCGAACAAAGTCTTAACTTGGTCAAACGCATGCAAATAAGCTTCAGTTAAGGGTTGATTCTCTTGCCAATGTATTGCTTCAATTCGCAACATGCTACCTCCACTCTGCAATGACATAGTTTGATTGTACATTTCCGTAACCTTTTCGTCAAAATAACAAGACAGCCTGTCCACAAAGCTAGGCTGTCTTGTTCATAGCAGAACATCAACTCTATATTTTATTGAAATATTGGATAATACCGACGAAAATGAAGATAACATATAATAAACTGAGAATTAAAAAACCGCATCTCCAAACCACGCGCATTAATTTTTTGGGATTTATACTGCCTTTAAGTCGATTCTGAATATTTCCGAGAATTCCACCCGCAATTAAGAAGAATAAAATGATCCACCAGAATCCGCCAAATCCAGATTTAAAGATTATATCATATATCACTGATACCGATCCTATGAGCATCACAGTAGTAATA
>CAYUSG010000230.1:0-3525 GCA_964447355.1 uncultured Paenibacillaceae bacterium | reverse complement strand
GGAAGGACATGTATGCCGCGAGCAGTGTCATGTACAGGGTCACTCCGCTTTGTTTCGTTAATGCCCTTAACGCATCACTCTGCTGCTCGCCGATGACAAAGCTCATCCGATCCCCTTCATAGGTTTGAACCGCAGGGCGCAGATGGTCGATAGGCAGCTCCAGTACCGGAAGCTCGCCTGCGAATACATCCATCCAGTACGCTTCCTGCGCCTTGATCCTTTCGCGCTCGCCTTCTGACTGCTGCCAGGCGGCAAAGTCTTTGTACTGAATTTTAAGCGGTTCAAGTGATTCACCCATATACAGCCTCACAAACTCTTCTATGAGGATCGTCATGGATGTACCGTCCGAAATAATGTGATGCATATCGAATAGTAGAAGATGACGATCAACCTGCGAAGAAGATTGATGTAACGATTCATCAACCACTTCGTTGCCAGCAATACCAGCATTGCTAGATAGACCAGCATCTGCTTGACCTGCCTTTTGTTTCATCGCCACTAGCCCCACTCGAATCAGCGGTGCTGTGTCCAGCTTAAACTCGCGAACAAATCCGCGAACAAGTGTTTCCGTATCCAACTCACTTGCTTCCATATATTCAACCGCAAATTCAACCTGTTCATGAATCCGCTGTACGGGTTCGCCGCCCTGCATCTCAAAGCTCGTACGCAATGATTCATGACGAGCAATCAGTTCACGGAATGCCGCTTCAAATTGATCGCGATCCAGTTTACCTTCCAGCATCATGACGTTCGGTATATTGTAGCTTAATCCAGCTCCTTCGATTTGGTTTAAGATATACAGACGCTTCTGTGCGGCTGACAATGGGTAATATGGCTGTGGTTCTGCCACTGGAATGGACACATAGCTTTGCTTTGCCATGCTTTCCATTTTGCTTGCCATCTGTTCAATCGTTGGATGCGTGAACACGTCCTGCAGCGGCAGTTCAACATTCAGCTCTTTATGAATGAGACTGATTAACGTTGTTGCACGTAGTGAATGGCCCCCTAGTTCAAAGAAGTTGTCTATGATGCCGATCTTCTCTAAGCCAAGCACATCCTGCCAAATCACTGCCAATACTGCTTCCATCTCTGTGCGAGGCGCTACATACTTGGCACCTGTCTGCACACTTTCCTTTAAGTCCGGCAGCGCCTTTCGGTCTACTTTTCCGTTCGGAGTGAGCGGAATGTATTCCAATTGCATCATATACGATGGAATCATATAGGTCGGTAGCTTTTGGGATAAAGCATGTCTGAGCAAATGAATTTCTACGGCCTCTTTCGCTGTAAAATAGGCACATAATTGGTGTTGGCCGGAATCATCTTTTCTCGTGATTACCACACCGTCTTCTACTTGCTCATATTGCAGCAGCGCACTTTCAACCTCACCCAGCTCTATTCGGAATCCGCGAATTTTCACTTGATCGTCCATCCGGCCCAAGTACTCAATGTTGCCGTCCGGCAACCATCTGGCCAAGTCACCAGTGCGATACATCCGCTCTCCCTGCACAAATGGATTGTATACGAATTTCTCAGCTGTTAGTTCTGAACGGTTGAAATAACCCCATGATAACCCTTCTCCACCAATACAAAGCTCGCCAGGTACGCCTATCGGCTGCAAACTATTTTGTTCATTAACCACATATAACGCTACATTATTAATTGGTTTTCCAATCGGCAGTGTGGACAATGCTGCAACATGTTGATCTCCAGTTCGATAGAACGAAGCGATATCTGTACATTCTGTAGGTCCATAAGTATTAAACAATTCAGCGGAACATTGCTCCGCTTGGAGCCATAAACGAAGTTTCTCCATCTGTATCGGTTCACCGCCAAGAACAACTTGTCTCAGTGAACTCAATTTTTTGAATTGATCATGCCGATTAAAATCGATCAATGGATAAAATACGCTTGGTGCGCAATTGATAATATTGATATCCCACTTTTCAATCTGTTCCGACAGCGCTACGTAATCCAAAGGCCCGTTTGAGCTTATGCAAAGTTTCCCGCCAGTGACCAATGGGCTGAATACATTCTTTTGCGCTAAATCGAATCCAATTGGAGCAACAAGTAATGTATGATCACTTGGATTCATCTGTAATTCATGGGTAAACCATTGGATTAAATTCACAAAGCTGCGGGATTTGACCATAACCCCCTTCGGTGTTCCAGTTGAACCTGAGGTATAGATCACATAGATGAGTTGGTCTTCTACGACCGCAGGTTCTGGATTAAAGCGATTTGGATCATAATGTTCTTCAGCCAGCAAATCAATCATGTCAATGGATCTCGTTAATTGAGGCATTAACCTGTTCCCGTGCGTCAATACCCATCTAGCGCCGCTATCTTCTAACATGTATTTGATACGTGATGACGGGTAACCCGGATCGATCGGTAAATAAACTCCGCCGGCTTTTAAAATGGCGAGAATGCCTACAATCATTTCAACCGATTTTTCAGCCAAGATCGCAACTATAGAATTGGCTTTCACTCCTCTAGCCCTCAGAGTATAGGCTAATTGATTTGACCGTTCGTTCAGTTCACGATAACTCAGGTGTTGGTCCTCAAACATAACGGCAATGTGATCCGGCGTACGGGCAGCCTGTTCCTCAAACAGCTGGTGAATGGTCTTATCCTGCGGATACTCTACCTGCGTTGCATTGAACTGTTCCAGAAGCTGTGTCTTTTCTTTATCCGTCATCACTTGCAGTGCTGCAAGTTGAGCATCAGGTTGAGCGGTAATTTCATCGATCAATTGCAAGAAATGTCCCACCATGCGCTCGATCGTTGACCGGTCGAACAATGCGGTAGCGTATTCCAGCTCGCACATGATGAACGCCTCGTTCTCAACCGCTGTCAGCGTTATATCGAACTTAGATACGTTGTGTTCATGCCCATACGGTTTCAACTGCAGACCTTCAGTTTGAACTTCCGTTGTACGGTCAGACTTCATCATATTTTGCAGGACAAACATCACATCAAACAACGGATTGCGGCTTAGGTCGCGCTCCAGCGGCAATTGCTCCACCAAAGCTTCAAATGGATACTCTTGGTGCCCATAGGCTGACAAGGTATGTGCTTTGATCTCCTGCAAGTAGTCTTGGAACGTTTTCTCTTTACTCGGATAGCTACGTATCGCAAGTGTATTAACGAACATCCCGATGAGTGGAGCGATATCCGCATGCGTCCGACCTGCAATCGGTGTACCCACTACAATGTCTTCTTGGCCACTGTACTTATGCAATAACGTGGTGTACGCCGCTAGAAGTGTCATATACAAGGTAGCTCCGCTTTGCTTCGCTACGGCTCTCAGTGCCTCGCTTTGTTGTTCGTTAATCACAAAGTTCAGGCGATCACCCATATGACTTTGCATCGCGGGTCGCGGACGGTCTACAGGCAACTCCAATACTGGAAGCTCGCCAGCGAATACATCCAGCCAGTACGCTTCCTGCGTCTTGATTCTTTCGCGCTCGGCTTCAGACTGCTGCCATGCGGCAAAGTCTTTGTACTGAACGTTGAGCGGTTCAA
>CAYUSG010000229.1:0-3592 GCA_964447355.1 uncultured Paenibacillaceae bacterium | reverse complement strand
GACTTTAGTATGATCCTGTGAATCTACATATAACGTAAAGGAGTGATGGATGATGGGGGTTTGGATTGTAATGATTTTACTCTGTGTTGCATTTATCACATTCGTTCTTTCTTTGTTAGTTGTATGGAAACTGATGCATCCTAAACGCAGGCCTGTATTAGATTCGCCTGCAAGTTTAAACTTATACTATGAAGATATCACATTTAGAAGCAGGGACCAGAAGGTAGAGCTCAAAGGATGGTTTATCCCTGCTGTCCAAACACCCAAAATGACGATTATTTTCGCACATGGATATCGAGCCAATCGATTGCAGGAAAGTGTTTCTTTTCTTGAAATAGCGAAGCAATTTGTTCATCGCGGATATAATGTGCTGTTGTTTGATTTCCGTAATTGCGGTCAATCCGGAGGACATTTAACGACGGTAGGTTACGATGAGAAACAGGATGTACTGGGTGCTATTGATTGGTGTAAAAGCCGACACCCTGTGCCTATAGGATTAGTAGGTTACTCTATGGGGGCTGCTTCTTCATTATTAGCTGCAGCAGAATGTAAGGATGTTGCTGGAATTATCGCAGATAGTTCGTTTAGTAATTTGAACAGCTATTTATTCAACCATTTTTCAGTTTGGTCAAAGCTGCCCAAATACCCATTTTCACCTATGATGCTCCTCATTATCAAATATGTCATGAGAGTTAATCCTAAACATGTAAAGCCGATCCATTCATTAAAGCATATTTACCCACGCCCTGTCTTATTTATTCATGGCGAAGAGGATATGGTTATTCCTTGCTCAAACAGCGAAAAAATGTTTAAGTGTTATACAGATGTATTCAGCTACTGGAAGGTTCCTAAAGCTAACCATATTAGAGCTTGCAGCTTGTACCCTGACATTTATGTAAAAAAACTCATTCAGTTTTTTGATTCGCTCGGTGATTCCAAAAGTGTTCAGCCTGCCTATGAGCATACCATGTCAGTGCATACCTCTTGTATATCGCGTTCATCATCAAATGTATTATCTCAACTAACCCCTTCATATATAAAGACAAGTGAAACTTAAAACTTTGCGGATAGGATAAATAATATAGATAGCTTTGTAAAAAGAAGTGATCGATGCATACAATATCGGTTGCTTCTTTTTATTTTGGTACTAAACGTGATGTGAACTTCATCTTTTTGGTATACTATTTACCAGAAAGAGGTGAAGGCCGTGTGTTTGATAGTGTTTGCATTTCAGGCTGATCCACAATATGATCTAATTGTTGTTGCCAATAGAGACGAGTATTACCAAAGGCCCACTGCACCATTGCATTATTGGGAGGATGACCCCGATGTGTTAGCTGGAAGAGATTTAGTCCAAATGGGTACATGGATGGGTATCACGAAACAAGGGCGATTTGCTGCACTTACCAATTATAGGGATGGTACAAAAGACGACAATCGTTTAAGTAGATCGCGAGGTGAATTAGTTAGCAGGTTTTTGCTAAATAGAGATACCCCTGAGCAGTATCTGAGTTCAGTTCAGCGGGACCGTGAAACGTATCCAGGGTTTAATCTGGTTGTTGGAGATATAAGGCGTTTGTTCTATTATTCGAGCATTGAGAATGTTATGCGAAGATTAGAACCAGGGTTATACGGCCTCAGTAATCATTTGCTTGATACGCCGTGGCCCAAAGTAATGAGAGGAAAAGGAGAACTCCATCGATGCCTACAAAAGGGGGCCGATACGAAATGTTTGTTGAGTCTGCTGCAGCATGACGAACCCGCACCTGATGAACGATTGCCTAGCACAGGCGTTTCACTGGAATGGGAACGGAGGCTTTCACCGTTATTTATTAAGAGTACTGAGTATGGGACACGGTCATCGGCTGTGATATTAGCTAATTCGTCTTCAGTTTCTTTTATTGAAAGAACGTATGATTGGCATACATATACAGATCGAGCATTTGCATTTGACATTATTGAATAAGAAGGACGGATTACTAAGATGAATGAATCTATTTCGCGAAGCACATCTGAAATAAAAATTGCACCCTTATTGGCTGTGCTTATGTCAGGCGCTTTTATAGCGATCCTAAATCAAACCCTGTTAGCCACTGCATTACCACATATAATGAACGACCTTAACCTTACAGAGAATACGGCTCAGTGGTTAACCACTGTTTTTATGCTGGTGAATGGAATTATGATACCTATTACGGCGTTCTTAATTGATACGTTTACGACTAGGCGATTGTTCTTAACTGCCATTGGTTTATTTACAGCTGGTACATTACTATGTGCTTTAGCTCCGAATTTTGGTTTCTTGATGGCGGGAAGAATTGTACAGGCCTCGGGTGCAGGCATTATGATGCCGCTGATGCAAACGATCCTATTCGTTATCTTCCCAGTTGAAAGACGGGGACAAGCGATGGGGCTGTTCGGATTAGTCATTTCATTTGCTCCTGCCATTGGACCGACATTAGCTGGTTATTTAGTGGATCGTATGGATTGGCGGGTTTTATTCTATGTTGTATTGCCCATTGCGGTGCTGGACTTCATTCTTGCCTATGTGTTGTTAAAGAACGTTACACAACAAACGTATCCTAAATTAGATATGGTTTCGATTGTTTTATCCACACTGGGGTTCGGAGGTATTCTATATGGCTTCAGCAGTGCAGGCCAGTATGGTTGGGGGAGTTTACCTGTCATCATCACACTTTCGATCGGTGTCATTACGCTTGCCTTATTTATTGTAAGGCAGTTTCGATTGGACCAACCGATTCTGGAATTTAGAGTATTCAAGTACAACATTTTTACTATTTCCACTTTGCTGGGGATTATTGTGTTCGTTTCTATGATTGCTGGGGCGACGATCTTACCTATTTATATGCAGAATATGCACCATTTTACCGCTTTCGAATCTGGGCTCATTTTATTGCCTGGGGCTATCGTTATGGGTGTAATGAATCCGATTACGGGACGGATCTTTGATAAAGTAGGGGGGAAATGGTTGGCTATTGTGGGTTTAACCCTCGTAACGGTCACTTCGTTTATGCATACTAATTTGACTGCATCAACGTCATTTCTGTATTTAACGATCGTTAATGCGATAAGAATGCTGGGGGTCACTATGGTTATGATGCCGTCCACTACAGCCGGATTGAACCAACTTCCACCGCAATTGATCTCACATGGTGCAGCGATGGGGAATACGATGAGACAAGTAGCCGGTTCTATTGGAACAGCACTGCTGGTGACGATCATGACGAGTTCTGCATTAAATCCAATCGAATTTGGGATAGAGGGCGCCATTCATGGGGTGAATGTTTCATTTATGGTTGCTGGTGTTATAAGTGCAGTAGGGGTCGTGTTAGCTTTCTTCCTTAATGATAAAGTTAAGGAAACAACTTCTTAAATGCATTTCAATAAACTACAATGAAAACAGCCACTCGCATGCCGGGTTAATATCCGAATTGTTGGGTGGTTGTTTTGTTTAATTATTAGTTATTGCTATCCTTCTCTTTGGATTTATGGTCCTTATCACCCCAAAACTGTATTAAATTATATCAATATTAATCATCTGGATAAACCTTTGTTCTTAATTGAAATGTAG
>CAYUSG010000228.1:0-3596 GCA_964447355.1 uncultured Paenibacillaceae bacterium | reverse complement strand
TTTAATTTCTCAATTCGGAGTTTGGTTATATCGAATCCAGTTTTATTTACAAAAACATTAAACAGCATGCTTAACACCAAACCTACTAATAAATATATGAGGTCTTCGTCGGAATTCAAATACGTAGAATCCCCTAAAACATTTAGGATACAAAAGAGAAAGAAACTAATTGCTGTATATTTTAGGTTCAGCCTTAATAAATATACATTATTTTTAATAAACCAACGAACACTAGAAATAAGGGAAAATAGAAAATAAAATACAAAGAAGCTCATAATACCTAGAAGATACACAACATCCCGCTCCCTTTTTACTTATCTCTCCAACGCTTAAGCATATCATGAACCATCAATCCATTGATTAGCCGAATATTAAGTCTCTCAGCTGCTTCCTTTGCCGCTCTTGTAAAGTTGCTTGTTGTAACAATCCATGCATCGTAACAACCATGCACTTGCTTACCTGATTTCAGACGCAGAACAATGTCATTGCCTACATCCCGTTTCCAACGCTTACACTGTACAGCAATTTTATAGCCTTCTTTACCTTGTATAATAAGATCAACTTCGTGATCTCCTGCACCGCCAATCTGCTCAACGGTGTAACCCTTATCTTCATAATATAACTTCATTAACCGTTCAAAGTCTGTGCCGGACAAACTATCGACATCAGCATATTTCAATTCTGAATCAGATAAGTGCTTATTTGCCCGATTGGTCTTTTGGACAGATTCTTCACTCTTTCCTTTTTTAACTCCCCTTTTAGTCCTAGCCTTTTTATCATGTCTCCTCTTACTTGTCCACGCATTACCAACAATTTCTCCTAACACCACGGAACCCAATAAAATACCAAAGAAGAAGCCCCAATGTAAACCAGGTATTGCAAAATAAATAGTCAACCCCGCGATAACTGATAAACCACGAACAGCATAAGCCATCTGCCTGCCTTCTGCATAATATGTTCGAGCCATAGTTTCCTCCCTAACTTCCACGAATTTGTATTTTATTTGTTTGATGCATTTTCCTCTGCCGATGTACTTGATCTAAGTATTGTGTAAACTTTGATTCACCACTGTATGTTAAGAACAACCACTCCAAAGCTCTAGTCATCCCTATATAGAATAAAGATACTTCCCTCTCCTCGTTTTCCTCTCGATGGAATGGAATGTTTTCTATGTTAACTATAAATACAGCTCGAAAGTCCAAACCTTTTGCACTATCTATCGTTGAAATTTTGATACTGTTTTCCGTTTTGTCATACTGCCGCTTAGTTGTTGCATTTTCGGTCACCCAATAATATGGAATCTTGGCCTTCTCTAGCTGCTTCATAATGGTATCGATATACGAAGTATAGTAATTTTTCTTGACCCTATATAAAATCGCAATATCAGATAGAGCCATTCGCTTCTCTTCGACCAATTTGTTGATTTGCTGACAAATAAACATTAGTTCTTCAGCTAGGCTCTTGCATCGTTTTATGATCGGTTCAGGACCTTTTCGTTTGGTCAGTTGTGGCGGGATGATATCAACGCCATCCACTGAACCTTCCTTCACCTTCTCTTTCAACTCTGAATGATTCCGATAAAAGTCCCAAGCAAATTGAGCAATTTGTGCTGTATTACGGTAGTTAATATTCAATATTTTGGATCGTCCGCGAAAATCCAGCCCTACATTTTGAGCTAGACTGATTTTTCGTTTAAATATATTTTGCGCTCGATCTTCAACGAGTAATAAAGACTGTGTGTCGGGATTTAATATATGCGATAACAGCCTCAGCCATTCCGGCTCGAAGTCTTGTCCTTCATCAATCAGAATAGCGTCATATGTAGGTAATATCGCTTCGTTCTGTTCTAACTTATCAATAATCACAGGAATATCCGTGTCCTTAACTTTTAGAGCTTTCATCAGCCATTCATGAAAAGTATAGACTTCAATTTGATTTCTGTGCTGGTGCAATGAACTTCTCGCCTCTCCAGAAACGAAATCAAACAAATCTTCAGGCTCATCAATCATATGATCAATTACGGTTCTCAATACCCTCGAAAGAGGTATGGCATAGCAAAGCACAAGTATCTTCCAATCAGGATGTTCCTTCAAGAGCATTTTGGCACGACTGGCTAGAATCAATGTCTTCCCGCTTCCAGCTACACCTCGTATTAAGCGATGTTTATCCCCAATCTGTCTTGCAAGATTTTCTTGATGTAGATCCATAGCTTTAATATTATGCATGGACAGCAATAGTTGATCTTGGTAGTATGCGGGTTCTTTAAACTCCGCACTAATTCTGACCTCAGGAAACAAGTGATAGCGAATGGCCTTAATATCTTCATCGGATAATATATGCGGCTTACGGTAATATACGGTAAACATTCCTAAGAGCTTCTCAATCAAATGCTCCTCAGAAAACGATTCGTCTTCTGGTTCAATCTCATCTCGGGTAAGCATAAAGTTCATCGGAATGACCCGGTGTATTCCGTGTTTAACCACATGAATTTGTTTCAATCTTGTAAACACAGCACCATAACCAAAAGGAAACTTTAGTCGTCCATGAAACTTTCCGCCAAGTTGAACAAGATTTTTATCTTTTTGTAATAGACTTGCGACATGAAAAGCATATTCTCTTGCTTGTTTATACGGATTTTTCACGGTTTCAAGCGAGCCACCACTTGTATGTATTCTCCATTCTTCTGGATAAAGTTCGTGCAACGTATTGACTGTATAGTCTTTCACCTCAAGCACAACTAAACCCAAGTCTGGACCAATGATCACAAAATCGGGTCGTCTGCCGTTGATATCGGGTTCATAATAAACAATATAGTCATCTGGTAAATGATCCTTAAGCGTACCAAATAAAGTGCGTTCACCCGCAGTAGCTTTCCTTGGAATCGTTTCCGGTATCATGTATGCCATCAGGGTGCCTCCCTAAATGTTTATAGTTATTTAGCAAAATTCGACAGAAAGCAACTGTTTTCCTTTTATTTTCTAAATATTCCAACAAAAAATGGACCTTGTATAGGTCCATAATCCCTTGCAAAATTCTACACTCTCTTATGCCCTTTCTTCATAGGTGACCCACACAGTGCACACTCTCTTGCAGCTGCTACAGCCTCTTGCTGTGCGTTAATCCTCATCCAGCCCTTGCAAGTTGAACTCGTGCACAGCCAAGCATATACCGTTGTAGTGCCCCCTGCTCGACTAGGAGATGAACTAGTACGCTGCCTGGACGACCCGTGGTTTCTAGTCCCTTTTTGAGGTGAGACTCCAGCACTTTGAAACACATCCCGCAAAAATTCAGACACTTCAGCTTCTTTACCACGATAATAGCGTGGTGAACTTATGAAAAGTTCCTTCTGCGCCCTCGTTACGGCTACATATGCGAGCCGCCGTTCCTCTTCAAATGCATGATTGAGCACCGAACCCTGTTTATGATCTTGTCTGTCACTTTGCAGTTCCATATCCATACAAGAGCTGTGCGGCAGGATCCCATCCGACATTCCAATCACATAAACTACAGGAAATTCCAATCCCTTAGAGGCATGAATGGTATATAATCTTATGGCATGATGATCAGGGTTGGCATTGAGCTTGATTTGCCTATAC
>CAYUSG010000227.1:0-3683 GCA_964447355.1 uncultured Paenibacillaceae bacterium | reverse complement strand
ATTGAAGCACTTTTTTCTATTGCTAAGAAGACTTACTTTCGAAATTCAGGATTAATTAATTTTTTAGGGGAGGTGAGTGAATTGGTGGAAGAGCAACGCATACGAGAGATTGTTCGTGAGGAATTGGCTGAACTGTGCAATACAACTGAGACAGTCAGAGAACCAAGGTTACAAAAAGTATTAGATAGTGAAATAAAGAAAGCTAGAGAAACTGAGATGCTCATAGGTATTGATCCTAATACGTACCTTGGTAAGGAGATATTAAGAACAGCAAGGAAAACTACGGAACTGGATATCCATATTGCAGAATTAACCAGCTCCGTCAACAGATTGCGTTCCGACTTAAAGAATAAAGTTTGATTATTATGCAAGAAATCCTTTTAAAACTAAGGCTCTTCGGATTATGTGGTGGAATAACCACTTTTCCGAATCCATTATTGTAAGTAAATGGTTTGTAATAGAGTGAATATTAGATCCATGATGTGAAGCAGAAAGGGAGATGAAAATGGAAATAGACACATGGATAAATTCATACAAAGTAAGAGCTTTTCCATGGGTAGATGGAAAACGGATTTATTTCAACATACAGTATTTTGCGCCAGGGCAGTCGATAGAGAATCCTCCCGTAGTGGATAAAACCGTTTATATTACTGACAACAATGCAGGGAGAAATCTTGTAAGCACCTTCACACATTCGCTAGTAGAGCATGTTGCGAGAATGCAAATACGAAATAATTGTGAAATTACTCTGACTGTTAATTAATGCACATAACGAACAAAATGCGAGACAAATAACTGGAAATCGAAATGGTGATTTCCACCATATAATCCGAATACCCAAAACTAAATCGTAACTCTCTGCGAACTAACAAGGAACCAAGCCAGATCTATTCTCGGTCTTGATCCAACCGATAACCCGACTGCAGATGTATTTCTTAAAAAAGACAGGAGGTGCTAATTTTAAAAAAAAGCCTTAATGCGTTTCAGCAGATGCTTAAAATTGCGATGGACCCTAAGCAGCCGGAGGAATTCAAAATGTCAGCTATCGCTAACTACCTCACGAATGACGCTTTCACATTTGTTCAAGAGGTAAGCGCAGGGATTGAGACACTGGATAAGATCAGCGAAATGGCAAAGCAAGCAACAAAATAAATGGTTAGTACACACTCGAAGCCTTCATACCTTATTAGGGGAGGGGATGCACAATGAGCAAAAAACAAAACAAGTCTTTGAAAATTTATCACTTCAGAGAAGTTAACGGTGAGAAAGTTCCTTTCGATCCATACGATCCGTCTACAGGATTTCCGGATCACGTAAAGCTCACCGTCGCTCAGATCATGACTGGACAAAAGTACGAGCTGGTCGACAAAACATCTTAGGGAAATGAGGTGAAAACAGTTGATCATTCAATTTTCTGAATGCCCGCAGCCTTTGCAAGATGAAGTACTTAAGCGTCAAAGAGAACGTCTTGAGAATTACAACTGGGAAACTGAGATAACTGGATGCGAGAAGCGGATTAATACGCCTTACAAGGATAAGAGCATCACTGTAGAAACGTACGTGGTATTCGCAGAATGTCTGAATGCGTTTGAAACATTCAAGTATGATATCTGTTCAAATCCCGAATATAGCATTTATCGTGATGAGATCCGGCATGAATCAATAATCGCAGGTGATATTTCAGGTCACATCAGACATTCTAAGAGTTTTATGAGTTGGTTTGGAAATGAAATAAGAACGGCCTTAGGTAAGGAAGGGTAAGCCCCTTCTTATTGTCTCAAATCTATCAATCTAGCAAGTAAATGATTAGTAGATAAAGAGAGGACCCGCCGCATTTAAGAGGGGAGCAGCGGGTATAGGTGAGAGGGTGTTTCAATTAATTGCTTGACTTAATTGTAAAACATTACCTGCTCACACTTAAATACACAAATTGTGACAGAAAGGTGGTAGTTGCATGGCTATTGGTGACGCAATACATCAATACAGAAATACCATGAATATTAGCCAGTCCGAATTAGCAGAGAAGCTACATTTTGATAGAAGCATGATTTCAAAGATTGAAACAGGGGACAGGCCTTGGCCAGAGGCACATGATTCTAAGCTGGCTAGATTAAATTGGAAGCTAGCACTACAAATTGCAGATGAGAGAACGGGCGGGTACATAAGTTACTTACTTGATGATGTCCCTGACCTGGACATGCATCCAGCTGCTTTAAAGGACTTATTGATTAAAGAACTTGATGAAGCTGTGGAGGCTTTGGGAGGACTTGTGATGGCTAGACATATAGATCCTGCAACTCGACGTGAACAAGCTGAGAAGGTTTGGCAAGAGATAAGCGACGTGATTTCGAAAGGAAATATTATGCGCGGTGTCCTGGAAGAGGAGTTCGGACTGGATCGCGAGCAGCTGATCAAAAAACATGATGCGGAAGTCAGAAAAGGTGAACGATAAGAAGGGAGAGAGAAAAATGGTATTGGCAGAGGCAGTGCAGCACTTAATAAAGTTACACAATTATTTAATGAGTGGTTATGTGCATCCAGATAACGTTGATTTCATTCATATGGAGATTGAACAACTAAGTAATGACCTTATAAATGCAAAACAGCCGTCCGGCATGACGACTGAGTGCAGTGATTCTAATAAATTTTTATCTACTCTAATTTTACCCCAACCAGTTGAAAGTTTCAATAACAGAACGGAAGGGGGTATTCACCATGCTTGAAATTCGGATGAATGTCATGGCTCAACATTGAAATTAGTTAGAGAGGAGGAACACCATTGGCACGTAAACGGTATGTTTCCAGCGGTAACAGTTCGAACAAGAAGATCGCCAAGGTAGCTGAAATAAATCCCGTTGCTGCATTAATGTGGCCGTGGTTTATCACCAATTTTGATGATTGGGGAAGGATGAAAGCCGATCCGCTTGAGGTCAAGCTAGAAGTGTTCCAAGCGTTTCCCTACACATCTAAAGAAATTCAGGACGCTATTCTTGCGTTCCATGAGGCTGGACTAGCTTTCCTTTATGAAGTGAATGCAAAACCTTATCTGGCAGTTGAACCGTCATCATGGTTCGAATATCAGTCTTACATACAGAAGAAGAGACAGATGGAAGATAAATCAAAGATTCCACCACCACCTAATCCACCATGGGAAAATCATTATAATCATGAAAATACTGCAACAAATGATGATCTAGAAGAAGATATTGCAGATAAACTGCAAACATCAACAAAGATTGTACTTTCACCTTCACTTTCACCTTCACTTACAGAATATATTACTACTACTAGCGAGTGCGAAGAAATCCAAGATTCGGATGACAGAGATAAGGACCCTATCAACCAAGTTGTCAATGCTTACTGCGATACACATAAAGTGGGACAGTGGAACGTGAAGCCTAAAGATTTTAATTGCATGATGGAATTGATCGCCGGAGAGGTGCCGTCCTCTTTTATCATTTCCGTGATGAATAAGGTCCATAGCCAACTTAGCGAAGGACAGCGAATACACAGCTTCACGTACTACAAAGAGCCCATCTTACAAGCATGGGAGAACGAGAAATTGAAGCAGGAAGGTGTTGATATCAGTGTATCAACAATTTCAACGACTTATTCCAGAATGGATAACAAAGGCAGACATTATGGCAGATATCAAGGCAAGAGCAGCACGCCTCTCGCAGTCT
>CAYUSG010000226.1:0-3711 GCA_964447355.1 uncultured Paenibacillaceae bacterium | reverse complement strand
CTTCTACGAGAATCGTCATCGATGTTCCGTCGGAAATAATATGATGCATATCGAACAATAGCAGGTAATGATCAACATTCTGAGCAGATTGATGTAATGATTCATCAGCCACTTCGTTGCTAGCAATACCAGCACGATCAATAGGGTTAGCATGATCGGCATTATCTTCAAGACCCATTATGCCAACATCGCTAGCGTTTCCAGCATATGCTTGACCCGCCTCTTGTTTAACTGCAACCAGTCCCACTCGCATAAGCGGCGCTGTATCCAGCTTAAATTCGCGAACAAACTCGCGAACAAGGGTTGCGGCCTCTGTCTCACTTGCTTCCATATACTCCACCGCAAACTCTACCTGCTCATGAATTCGCTGAACGGGTTCTCCGTCGTGCATCTCAAAGCTGGTACGCAGTGTTTCATGGCGGACGATCATTTCACGGAATGCCTTTTCAAATTGATCGCGGTCCAGTTTACCTTCCAGCATCATAACGTTTGGTATGTTGTAGCTTAATCCAGCGCCTTCGATTTGGTTTAAAATATACAGGCGCTTCTGTGCCGAAGACAATGGATAGTAAGGTTCTGGATCTGCCACTGGAATAGACACAAAACTTTGCTTCGCCATGCCTTCCATTCTGCTTGCCATCTGCTCGATCGTTGGATACTTGAACACGTCCTGCAACGGCAGTTCGATGCTAAGCTCTTTATGAATGCGGCTGACTAATGTTGTTGCACGTAGTGAATGGCCGCCTATCTCAAAGAAGTTGTCCATTATGCTGATCTTCTCTAGCCCGAGCACATTTTGCCAGACTCCTGACAATGACGATTCCATCTCTGTACGAGGCGCGATATAATTTGCACCGAATTGCATACTTCCTTCTGGTGCAGGCAATGCTTTTCTGTCGATCTTACCGCTGGCATTCAGCGGCATTTCTTCCAGTTGCACAAAGTACGTTGGGATCATGTAGCCTGGTATACTTTGAGCCAAAGCGCTTCTGAGTTCATGTGATGACACAGGTTGATCGGTTACCACATAGGCGCATAGGTCTTTGTTACCTGCTTCATCTTCCCGCACTAACACAACAGCTTCCTTGACATTTTCAAGCTTCTGCAGGTTGCTCTCCACTTCGCCCAACTCAATTCGATAACCGCGGATTTTTACTTGATCATCCATCCGACCCAAGTATTCAATGTTCCCATCTGGCAGCCATCTAGCAAGATCACCTGTGCGGTAAATCCGTTCGCCAGCGCTAAATGGATGATTCATGAATTTTTCTGCCGTCAGGTCAGGGCGATTCAAGTAACCTCTGGCCAAACCTGCACCCGCGATGCAAAGCTCACCAGGGACGCCAATCGGCTGCAATTGCCCTTGCTGATCAACTATAAGCGCCTGAACGTTGTTTAAAGGCTTCCCGATCAACACGCGATCCACTACGCCCTCATGCGGCTCGATGCTGTACCATGTAGCATAGATCGTCGTTTCCGTTGGACCATAGATATTTTCTAATCGCGTATGCTGCATCGTTCTGCAGAACGTTTCCGCAAGAGCTGCTGACAAAGCTTCACCGGCTGCAAACACATATTTAAGCTGATCCAGTTTCGCTTTTTCAACCTGTACCACCAGCAAGAAAGCATTTAACATCGATGGTGCAAAATTGAGATGGGTAATGCCTTGCTGTTCCACCGTACGAAGAATCGCAAACGGGTCCTTCTCCTCTTCTGGCGGCAAGATCACCAATCGTCCCTCACCAATAAACCAGCCGAAAAGTTCTGTCACCGACACATCAAAGGTGAATGCCGTTTTTAACAGATAGGCATCCTCGGCTCCTAACGGATACGCTGCTTCAAGTGCAAACAACGTATTCATCACGCTGCGATGCTCGATCTGCACACCCTTTGGTTGACCTGTAGATCCTGACGTATAAATCACGTAAGCCAGGTTGTCAGGCTTGCTAGTTGGATGAACCGTGTCTAGTCCGCTTACTTCAGTCAGCGAATTTAGCTCGATTTGATCATTTAACTGAACATGATCTTTTAAATGAGTGTGTTCTTCTATCTGGATGTAATCCTCTATTTTGTTGAGATTAATGACCTCTAGAGGAAGTTCAATGTTGTTCATTAAATGCTGCTGCGTAAGCAGCAAGCTCACTCCACTGTCCTCTAGAATGTAACGAATTCGTTCCTCAGGATGAGCAGGATCTAACGGTAAGTAAGCTCCTCCGGCTTTCAAAATACCCATAATGCCTATGATCATCTCTATTGAACGTTCTGCCATAATGCCGACCAGTTGATCTGGTCCTACCCCTCTACCTTGCAGCACTCTAGCCAACTGATTCGCTCGACTATTAAGTTCGCGATAGGTAAGCTGCTGGTCTTCGAACACAACAGCTACTTGCTCTGGTCTGCGTTCCACTTGCTCCTCAAACAACTGATGAATCGTTTTATCCTGCGGATAGTTCGCATCCGTTGCGTTGAAATGCTCCAAAATCTGTGCTTTTTCTTCACCTGTTACCACTTGCAACGATGCAAGCAGTGCTGCAGGGTAAGCCGTAATTTCATCGATCAATTGCAAGAAATGCCCCGCCATGCGCTCAATCGTTGACCGATTGAATAATGCGGTTGCGTATTCCAATTCGCATACGATGTATGGTCCGCTCTCAACCGCTGTCAACGTCATATCAAACTTAGATACGTTGTGTTCATGCTCGTAAGGTCTCAACTGCAGATCTTCAGTTTGAACTTCCGTTGTACGACTTGCTTGCATCATATTTTGCAGTACAAACATCACATCAAACAATGGATTGCGGCTTAAGTCACGCTCCAGAGGCAATCGCTCCACAAGAGCTTCAAATGGGTACTCTTGATGTTCATAGGCTGCCAAAGTATGTGCTTTGATCTCCTGCAAGTAGTCTTGGAACGTTTTCTCGCTTGATGGATAGCTGCGAATCGCAAGCGTGTTGACGAACATCCCAATTAATGGGGCGATATCCGCATGGGTTCGGCCTGCAATCGGCGTTCCTACGATAATATCTTCTTGGCCGCTGTACTTATGAAGCAATGCAGTATACACCGCTAGAAGTGTCATATACAAGGTAGCGCCGTTTTGCTTCGCTACAGCTTTTAATGCCGCGCTTTGCTGCTCGCTGATCACAAAGTTCACGCGATCACCGATGTGGCTTTGCAGTGCCGGACGCGGACGGTCTACAGGCAGCTCCAGTACTGGAAGCTCGCCAGAGAATACATCCAACCAGTATACTTCCTGAGCTTTGATCCTTTCGCGCTCAGCTTCAGACTGCTGCCATACGGCAAAATCTTTGTACTGCACGTTTAACGATTCAAGCGTCTGACCTGCATATAATCTCGCAAACTCTTCTACGAGAATCGTCATGGACGTTCCATCCGAAATGATGTGGTGCATATCGAACAGCAGCAGATGACGATCAACAGAGTCAGCCCGAGCAACACCAACATCATTGTTAGCTTGACCAGCATATGCATGATCGGACTCTTGTTTAATCGCAACCAAGCCTACTCGAATGAGTGGCGCCACATCCAGCTTAAACTCACGAACAAATTCTCGAGCGAGACGCTCAACTTCTGCTTCATTAACTTCCATATATTCAACCGCAAACTCTACTTGCTCATGAATCCGCTGTACAGGCTCGCCGTCTTGCATCTCAAAGCTCGTACGTAACGATTCATGGCGGGCAATCAGTT
>CAYUSG010000225.1:0-3725 GCA_964447355.1 uncultured Paenibacillaceae bacterium | reverse complement strand
CGGCGCTTCTGCTCGTGAACGGGATGAAAGTTTGGAGCGAGAAACCGGATGTTCCTGTACGCGATGGAACTACGCATAAAGCAGATCATGAAGTAAAGGCTGAGGCGTTAGAGGGTGCGGGGAAGGCTGACCTACCTCCTGTCGCGGGCAAGGGTCAGTCAAAAGGTGGACATCAGCCCAATAATCTTAAAGAGCAACTTTCTGTGGAAGAATCTATGACGAATCCGGCAGCAGGAAGGACGCTTGAAGGAAAAAATACTGACCCGAGATGGCCTGCTTCAGAAGGATGGGAAAAGAAAGCCCAAAGTGTAAATGGTGTTGAAGTACACTATCAATATAATCCAAGAACCGGAGAAATAGATGACTTTAAGATTAAGTAAAGCGGAGGTAATTGGAATGAAGGTAGCATGTATTGCCAATACGGGCGACAAACTTCTAGCACGTACGAAGGAACTTGGAAACACCGATGAAACGAAGTATCCTGTAAAAATTGGCGAAATATATACTGTATACGGACAACATCTTTATAAAGGCGTGTTAAGTTACCTTTTGCTAGGGACTTATGAAAATCTACCTTCATGGTATCCCGTAGAACTTTTTGAAGTTACCAATTCATTGCTGCCGTTTGAATGGTACTACAAATATTTCGGGAATGAAAATAACGTTGGCGCAATTTGGGGCTATAAAGAACTTGTACTGCTCGATTCGCATCATGATGACCTCATAGAACGAGAAGATGAAGCAATTCGCGTTTTCCTAAAACGTAAGAAAGAGATTGATGAATTTAGCCAGTAATAAGCTTTGGGCGGATGAAGTCAACGAAAAGAAGGAACGGCTTGTAAGCGAACATGTAGAATGCTCAACTCTATATTGAGAAGGTGGATCCGTCTTGGCTAGTAAAATAGAATGTATATGTGATGTTTTGGAAGAGATTGATGCATTTCGCTCTATTGGGGAATTTGAAAGGTTTCAAGAATACCTTGACCAACTCAAGAGAGATGGAGATTTCATCGAAATCGAAGTAGTAAAGCCATACGCTGGATTTCCAGAACAGTGGTTTTTATGCGTGAAGTGCCAGCAAACGTGGCGCTTAGTATACCCTGACTTCCCATTCAAAGGCTTATGGGAACAAGTAGTGGAATGATAACTGATCGATTTCTTGCTGCACACCAAGTCTGATCAGGCCACGCTTCCCGGTTGCGTTCGTCCGGGTGACGAAGTGCGCGTTCGTTCCACAAGTGAATGCCGCACAGGCGTTAGATGCCTTTTCCGGAGGGTATCTGGAGTTTTGACTCCTCGGTAGAAAGGGTTTTGTCTTCCTGCTTCGGACATCCCTACTGCATTTAAAATGTCATTCTTTAGAGGTGACTGTAGTGAAAAATGGAATTTGGGCTTTATACAAAGGCGAGGAATATGAGGTGATTCGACGGGAGAATGGTGATTTTCAAATATTTACGGAAGATAAAAAAGCCAGCCATTTTGGTTTTTTCAAAGATCAAACAGATTATTATTGCAAAAATGTAAAAAGAGAAGAAATCACCGCGATATATGAAGTAAGACACCATGCTATATATAAAGGCCTGGAATTTCCAGTATTTCGTGAGGAAGGGAGTAAACTGCTCCTTGGAAGCGGCATTCATGGCCCCGATATTATAAAAAAATATGCGTTTATCGAAGTGGACCGATATGAGTATGAGAAATGGGTAGATCGCAGCGAAGTGGAGCGTTATTTTGAAGTTAAAGTGCCGATGTGGGGATTTTCCGCTCAAGATGATAAATAGGAAGTATGAACAGAAATAGATAGAATGATTTTTTGTTTAAAAATGGGGCTAAGAGAAACCGGTAAGGCGGTGGAGGGTGAGGATGGTGCTCTTCATATTAAAATCCGCAGCCTACTTGAGGGAAGCGAATGGGAACGAAATGTTTTGAACTCGTTTTCAGGCGGCAAATCTGAATTAAAAACGTATAAAGAAGGAACCAAACTTTATAGGATTGGTGATAAGAATGGTGGGTTCTGGTCATTAACCTCCCCTCCGGCAACTGAATTCGAGTGGAGAGTCAGCGCTGCAATAAAACAAGAATGGGGTAACAATGCGAGCAACCTATATGAGATTACTATTCCAAAGGGCTCAAGTATATCCGGTTTAGATGGTGAAGTAGGCCCCCAAGGGATGGGGTTGTATGGTGGTGCGCATCAAATTTATATTGATTTCAAGTCGGTTCCCGAAAGCTGGATTAAAATAACTCCATTAAAATAATTTCTAGGCAGGGGATGAAGATGTTAATCGGCACTCAAAAGCACAATGAATTAATAAGCACATTAAAACTGTTGAAAAAATGTGTGGAAGAAATGAAGGAAATATCGTCAGACCCCCTTTTGGTCTGGCATAAAAATGAAGTTGATGATTGGTTACAGTTTCTAGTAGCGCACACAGATATCGAAGAACTGCAATCACTTGAACAAGAAATAGCGAATAGATTTTTTCGGAAGTATAATGTGAGGATTGAGCCGAAGAATCTTGATAACGTCAGGCTTGAAACATTTGAAAGATTACTGCATCAGTTCCACATAGCACTTCATTAAAGGCCGCCAGAACGTCATACGCTGCTTGAAAGCATCCAACGATTCAGTGATGCATGTAAAAATGCAGCGAAATTCAAAGGAGGAAAATGACAATGTTTAAACAAGCATTGAAAATGATCATAACCGTCACGATGACGCTGTCCGTAGTTGGTGGGGCAGGGGTTGCCTATGCCCAAGGGGATGAACCTTCCCCGTGGGCCAAAGCGCAAGTGGAAGAGGCGATTCAGGCCGGGATTGTACCCGAGCGGCTGCAAGGAGATTATCAGAGGACGATCACACGCGAGGAATTTGCTTCGCTGTTTGTCCAAATGGTGTTCACTTGGCAGGGGAAAGAATATGAAGAATATTGGAATAAACCCGGCCCAACGAAAGAAGACTTTCTAAAGTCCGTAAAAGTGCTGGATTATAATTTTACAGATACGAATTCCGAGGATGTTAAGCTGGCGTATATGATGGGGTTTGTAAATGGGACCTCTCCAACGACCTTTTCTCCGAACCAACCGATTACGAGAGAAGAAGCAGCCGTTTTGCTGATTAATTACTTTCAGACCGACGTTTTACCATTCTTTGATCTTATGGATCAGATGGCATTAGACTTTGACACGGTTTCACCATGGGCCAAAGATTCGGTGGCGCTGGCGTTTAGAAGTCATTTTCTGGCGGGAACTCAAGCTCTTTTGTATGGTGATGATGGCTATGTCAGTCAGAAGGCCATCTTGGATCCGAAAGGGAATTTCACCAGGGAACAAGCGATTCTAATCGCTTTAAGGATGTTCCACCCTCATTTTAAAGATGTAGAACTCAGAATAAGAGGATTGCTTAGGTTCGATAAAGAAATAGCAAAATTTAATTTTGAAATCACGAAGGATTCGATTAAATGTCTGGGGTTAAGGGAAGGAGAATTGCCCGGTTATGAGTTGGCTTATGATGAATTTAGGGCTTACACGTATAAGGATGGAAAGACTTTTATTCAATACTTTCCTAATATTTCTTTAACTAATTTATATGCAACTGAACAAGGGCAAGGAGTGATTTATAACGGGATTTTCAAGCCGATCGTATTTGAAAAACTGAATGCCGGAGAAAATGCAACCTTTGATTTGGGATGGGCAACTTATGAGGTGCTGAACCCGGATTTCTT
>CAYUSG010000224.1:0-3744 GCA_964447355.1 uncultured Paenibacillaceae bacterium | reverse complement strand
CACTAGACTTAGGATCTAGCGGGCAACCGTGGGGGTTCAAGTCCCTCCACGCGCACCATTTGCGGAAGTGGCTCAGTGGTAGAGCATCGCCTTGCCAAGGCGAGGGTCGAGGGTTCGAATCCCTTCGTCCGCTCCATTCACTATTTCAGACCTTCTGTGCCCTTAGCTCAGCTGGATAGAGCGTTTGACTACGAATCAAAAGGTCGGGAGTTCGAATCTCTCAGGGCACGCCATTTTTGCAAAATGGCTGATCGATTTGATTCGAACGATAGAGTTCGTCAGAGCTTAACATCGTAAAGATTTCATCGCAGTCAGGTGTAACCTGTATATCTCAGGCACGCCACTTGTAATGTCGGGACGTAGCTCAGCTTGGTAGAGCACCTGGTTTGGGACCAGGGGGTCGCATGTTCAAATCGTGTCGTCCCGACCACTATGCGGGTGTAGTTCAATGGTAGAACTTTAGCCTTCCAAGCTAATAGCGTGGGTTCGATTCCCATCACCCGCTCCATTGATAAACGACATGACCTCGAAAGAGGTCTTTTTTTTATTTTAACAACCTTTTCATTATGCGCTAAAACATTAAGTTCATCATATGATAATGAAGACACATCTGACTGCATTTCAAAATTAGCACAATAGTTCACTTTTTCACAATATATAGATATATCTTAGATTCACGTCAATAAATGTGAGCAGTAATGCTTCATAGCGCATTATGGAACTTGAATTTGAATCATCTAGTATCCTTAATTAAAAATAATAATTTTATGTATGGACTTGATGTGAGCAGGTAAATGCTATACTAAGCATTATTGTTTCTTGGTAATTTACGTATTTTTGTCATTATTTCCATTGAAATTGAAGGATTTTGTTGTTTTTTTGCTCAAAAACCGAAAAAAATGCCTGGAAAGCAAGATTTTCTACGTGTTTTTTAGTAAAATAAGAGTTAAGTGTTTTTGGGAAATAGAAATTTAGGGTTGGGGTGAACGTTACTTATGGTACAGACAGAATTAGAGACAACGAAAAACCAATCTAATAATTTGCTGCGTAGGGATGTCCGTTTTCTTGGGAATATCTTAGGCGAAGTATTAGTCCACCAAGGTGGAAATGAACTTTTAAATATTGTTGAGAAGATTAGAGAAATGAGCAAATCCCTCAGGGTTGATAATAATCCAACTTTATTTGGAGAGTTCAAGCGTTTGATTCAAACGTTGGAGCCAGATATACGACATCAGGTGATTCGTGCGTTTGCGATTTATTTTCAACTTGTTAACATTGCAGAGCAAAACCACCGCATTCGGAGAAAACGGGATTACGAGCGCTCGTCAGGAGACAATATTCAACCGGGATCAATCGAAAGTGTCGTTGTAGAATTGAAAAGACGCAATATTCCTGCCTATGAAGTACAAGACATATTAAAGAACATCTCGCTTGAGCTTGTAATGACGGCTCATCCTACAGAGGCTACACGCAGAGTTGTTCTAGAAATTCACAAACGTATCGCAAGCGATGTTATGCAGTTGGATAATCCTACATTAACCCATCGTGAGCGGGAATACTTAAGAGAGAAGTTACTTAATGAGGTTCTAACGCTTTGGCAAACGGATGAACTTAGAGATCGGAAACCTACTGTCATTGATGAAGTCCGCAACGGTCTTTATTACTTCGACGAAACTTTGTTTGAGGTGCTGCCAGATGTCTATTCTGAATTAGAGCGCTGTTTGGACAAATATTATCCTGAAGACCATTGGCATGTTCCTACATTTCTGCGTTTCGGCTCATGGATTGGCGGGGATCGCGATGGTAATCCATCCGTTACAGCAGACGTCACTTGGAATACACTTGTTATGCATCGCCAAATGGCAATAAGCAAATATACTGACAGCCTCAAGAAGTTAATGGGTATCTTAAGTTTCAGCACGAATATAGTTGCTGTGACGGAGGAGCTTTTAAATTCTATAGAGGTAGATAAACAGCATATAGAATTAAGGTCTGAAGATGTATGGCGGAATGATAAAGAACCTTATCGCATAAAACTGACCTATATGATTGTTAAAATGATCAACAGCGGAAAAGAACAGATCACAAACTCATTTGCGAAGTATAACAGTGCAGAAGAATTTAAGGCCGATTTGTTAATCATTGATCGCAGCTTGCGATTGCATTTTGCTGATTATGTAGCTGATAAAGATCTGAAGCAGTTAATTCGACAGGTCGAGCTTTTCGGTTTCCATATGGCGGCTCTCGATGTACGTCAGCATAGTAAAGAGCATGAGAATGCAATGACTGAAATCTTAGCTCAAATGGGTATGGTTGATGATTATGCAGCTTTGAGTGAGGAAGCGAAGATTCAATTGCTGGATAAACTGATGAATGACCAGCGGCCTTTAACTTCTCCATTCTTTAAATATTCCGAATCAACCCAAGAATGTCTTGATCTGTTTAAAACGATTAAACAAGCGCAAGAGGTATTCGGCGAAGGATGTATTCGCAGTTACCTTATTAGTATGACGCAGGGCGCTAGTGATTTATTAGAAGTGATGGTGCTTGCGAAGGAAGCAGGGTTATTCCGTAAAGAATCAGATGGAACAGTGGTTAGTACGCTTCAATCGGTACCATTATTCGAAACCATAGATGATTTGCATGCTGCCCCGGCTATTATGGAGACCGTACTTTCACTCCAAGCTTATCGAAACAGCGTGGTGGCTTTTGGTAATCTTCAAGAAATCATGCTCGGTTATTCCGATAGCAACA
Source organism: uncultured Paenibacillaceae bacterium (assembly GCA_964447355.1). Classification (GTDB taxonomy): domain Bacteria; phylum Bacillota; class Bacilli; order Paenibacillales; family CAYUSG01; genus CAYUSG01. The sequence goes on along the minus strand of CAYUSG010000224.1, from coordinate 990 downwards.
AAGACGGCGGTGTGATTACAGCTAACTGGGAGCTGCGTGTGGCTCTGAAGCAAATCACGAAATCTGCTAATAAATTTAATGTGAAGTTGAAATTTTTCCATGGCCGCGGAGGAGCGTTAGGCCGTGGAGGAATGCCGCTTAACCGCAGTATCCTGGCACAACCGGCTGAAACGGTCGGTGCGGGTATCAAAATTACCGAGCAGGGAGAGGTTTTATCCTCGCGGTATTCTATGCAAGGTATTGCTTACCGCAGTCTAGAACAAGCTACATCAGCGCTCATTACGTCACAAATCTTAGCAAGAACACCAATGAGTGAACTCCATCATTCGGAATGGGAACACATCATCAAAGGCATTTCTGAACAGTCGCAAACGAAATACCAAGATCTTATTTTTAGAGACCCTGATTTCTTAATGTTCTTCAAGGAATCTACACCGCTGCCGGAGATTGGAGAATTAAACATTGGATCGCGGCCTGCTAAACGTAAGAATAGTGACCGTTTTGAGGATTTAAGAGCTATTCCATGGGTATTCTCTTGGACGCAGAGCCGTTATTTGCTGCCGGCATGGTATGCTGCGGGAACGGGTTTATATGCGTACTACCAAGGGAAAGAAGAGAATATGAACCAGCTTCAGGATATGTATGAGCATTGGTCTTATTTTAGATCGATGATTGATAATCTGCAGATGGCGCTGGCTAAAGCTGATTTGTTGATTTCACAAGAGTATTCTAAGATGGTGGAGGATACCACTGTTGCGGGGCGCATTTACAAATGTATTGTAGATGAATACAGCTTGGCTAAGGACATCATCTTGAAAATCACGGGGCAACAAGATATATTGGATAATGTTCCTGTTATTCAGGAATCCATTCGACTTCGTAACCCTTATGTCGATCCACTCAGTTATCTTCAGGTTCAATTATTAACAGAGCTAAGAAGCTTGCGTGCACAAGGTCATGATGACGCGATGCTTCTGCGTGAAGTATTAC
>CAYUSG010000223.1:831-3788 GCA_964447355.1 uncultured Paenibacillaceae bacterium | reverse complement strand
AATACGGAGTCATGCTCCAATCGAACTGTCCGGCCTGGTGGGCAGGTTGGAAAAGGGCGATCTGCATTGCGAACAGCCTTGATGGCCAAAGACGACACCGATCTCTATCCCTTTTCCTGCTCGCCTAAAATACGTCTATTCCAGACGAGAATGCAAGCATAGGATGACGCGCAAGGACGGCAATTTTTGTCACTGGCTGGTGCTGGATTGCTACCTGCCGCGCTACACTTACGCATGTGCTTGCTTTATCTGCTGCTCAGCTTGAGTAAGGTAACTGTTTTCAGCCAGGGTCGAACATTCAAGTGACCCGGAATTTTTAGATTTGCCTAAATGTGGAAAGCGAAGTGTCGTTTGATAAGAAATACAAGGTTTGATTGGTTTAGAAAACCTTGTTGGGGACGGAGTTTTTCGTCGGTTTATAGTTGGGTGGCATAAACAGAAATATGATTATGAAAGCGAAACCATCGGAAAAATATGACTTTATTACTTCTCTAGCTTCTGCAAAAAAGTTTCACGGGGTTGGAGTCCGCTCCATTGCTAAATACAAAGATACGGACGCCATTCAGTGGCGGGTGTGTCGAAGGGCTTTCCAGGCGACAACTGCGGTTTTTAGGATAAATCGACGTTATGCGCTATTCTGCACTTCTTGATAAAAATATCACAGTCGGGATAAAGCATATCATGATGAATACAAAACTGACCGAATTGCCAATTGACGAGCGCATACAGCTTGTTGAGGATTTATGGGATAGCATCGCGTCTGATCAGAAGATGCTGCGGCTTACCACTGAACAAAAGGCTGAACTCGATAGACGTCTAAACGCCTATGAAGTCGATAAAAACCCAGGCCGATCAGCGATGGAGGCTATCGCAGAAATTCGGCGTAATCTGTGATCTGTGAAGTTCGACTTTGGCCGGAAGCAGAGCAAGACCTGACAGATGCAGCGGCCTGGTATGAAGAGCAGCGGCAGGGGTTGGGTCACAAATTTCTCGATGAAGTGACGACAACGTTATCGAATATTGCAGAAACCCCGCTGGCATACCCGAATGTTCATCGCGGTACAAGACGCGCAGTTATCAGACGGTTTCCTTTTGGTATCTATTTTCAAGTAAAGAAAGCAACAATCATCGTGGTTGCGGTAATGCATGGCAGCCGAAATCCGCATCGGTGGAAAAGTCGAACATAACGTTAATCGTTATATTTATTTTCATGATTATGGACCTGACCCCGATTACTGTTTCGATTACTGTTTGCTCCTTTCAGGGTGGTTTATCTGAGGGAAAAAGGCGCCATAAAAGTGATCCGTATCTGGCGCAGCGAGCGACTGCTTGTTTTACCAACCGAAACATAACGATTAAGGTTATGCCGTGATCGCAAAGTGAACCACGCCACGCGCCGATTGTTGAACAAACCCTGCTCCGGGTTCCCTGGAAACAGCTTTTTGATTTGTTCTGAGACTTGGGAATTTCTATGGTTTTAGGTTAAATTTTGTTCAATGTCCATGCTCTGGTGTAGAATGCTGATAATCTCTATCGTGCTTTCAACCGTGCGATAAAATATTACGTGATTTCCTTCATTGAAACTGCGGTAGCCTTTCTTCATTTCGTCTCTTTCTCGCCCAAGTCTTGGGTTGTCCGCCAATCATTGCATCCGTTCCCGAAGTTGCAATGTGTATTTGTCTGTCTGCGTTTTTCCCCAGTGCTGAGTTGTGTATTTACGTATGCTGGCGATATCCGTTTTTGCTTCCGGTGAGAGGATGTAACGATTCATGTCTCATTTAATAGTTCGGCAAAGAATGCTTCGCCTTCCACACCTTCCCCTTTGTCCAATTGTTTTTCACCTATCGCTAATTTTGCGCGCAATCTTTCGAGTTTCATTTGCTGATATTCCTGTGCTGACATGATTACGGCAACCGCTCGTCCGTGTTTTTCGATGGTAAGCGGTTCCCGCTGTACAGTGTCCAGCATTTCCCCGAATTTATTTTTTGCATCTCTGGCAGCAATAGCTTTCATCGCAGAATCCTCATAAAGAGGTCATTATAGCCATTTATGGAGTTTTACTCCTTTAAAACGTGATCAGTGATCAGGGTCAGGTCGCTAATCAAGAAAATAAGTATGACAAGCGTTATCAATATGGGTAAAACTGCCTCTCCTCTCGTGTCGCCTTCCGGGCGGAAATAAGGCGAATCGTGCTTCCAGATCTCCGGTAACAATGAACCACGACAAGGACTCGAAGATTCGCGCTGAAACCCAGCAAGACGAACTGTTCCTCCTCAGCCGAATGGTCGGGATCGTCAATGAGGCGAGCTCGCTCGAAGGGTAGGCTCATACGCACATTGTATGTACGTACGATGTATGCAATATGCAATCGCTTCAATTGCAGGCTAACGTTAAGTATAAGACGCGCACTTTAGCGCATCCCGCTTGATGGATGGGTTAGAGCAGCCTTTTCGAGGCGTTCGGCAAGCCATACTTTAATGATGGATTGCCTGGTTACGCCAAGCTTTTTGGCTTCTCGGTCAAGAGATTCAATCATCCATATTGGAAAATCGACATTGACACGTTTTTGCTTTTGCAAGACGCGCTTTGCCTTTGACAAATCTAGCGAAGCAGTAATATCAACGCTTTCGTCAAACTGCTGTTCAAAATCTTTAGCTTTCATATAGTGCTACCTCCTCGATACGTGAGCGACGAACGGAAATAAGCCTGATATTTGTGCCTCTGTAGGTGATCACGGCAGACCAGTGTTTGCCGTTGATTAGCCCTATCATGAGGTATCGTGGTTCATCTTTTGTTTTTGCGGGAATCTCCAGTAATCTTGGGTCATTCCATAATGCTTGAGCATCAACAAAGCTGATGCCATGTTTCAGAAGATTGGCCTGACTCTTTGCTTCGTCAAACTTAAAAGTTATCATGGTATAGAAAATATACCTTTATTGAGTGGGAATCAAGTATGG
>CAYUSG010000223.1:0-821 GCA_964447355.1 uncultured Paenibacillaceae bacterium | reverse complement strand
TAAAGATGTTGATTTTCGCTGTTATCACGAGAAGCAACGCGACGTGGTAATCCAGCGATGATCAGTTGAACGCGAAAGGGGGTTTGCACCTGCTTTTCTGATTTTTCGGGGCATCATTATCTTGTTTTATTGTTTCCTGTGGGATACAATTAGTCGATGAAATATGAATTACAGATGACCCAGATATTCCGGCAATGGCTTAAACCTAAAAACCGCAGTTGAGCGCTATCAGTCCCTGGAAGCCCTGATGGGTAGTGAGCTTGCTGCCTTCGTTCATGCCAACCCGACGGGTGAGCCTGCTACATACCCGATTGCACGCCTGGCACGCTGCCCGGCTGCGTTGCTCCTCGTTGCAGGGAATGACCATGCGCCTCGTCGCGCCTTGCCAGGCAGTGCGCCAGACGCACACTCGGATGCGTCCAACTGTGGTTTTTAGGTTAAGAAGCTGGACAGAACGATCCGGATCAAGTTGTTGGAACGCTTGGACCGGGTTGCTTATGGGAATCTAGGCGATTATAAAATGATTGCTAATGATCTGTTTGAATTGCGTTGTTTTTTCGGTGGTGGTGTTCGTTTGTATTTCACCATCCGCCAGTTTCAAGTTGTATTACTGTTGGCCGGTGGTAATAAAGACAGCCAGGAAAGAGATATCGAGAGAGCCAAGAAAATGCTGAAAGATTTTGAGGAGTAGTGGTTATGAAAGCAAAAATTACCAAGCTTGATATAGCAGAACATCTTGAAACGGATGAGGATATCCGTGAGTTTTTGTGTGAATCTGCTCAGAATGCGACGCCTGAAGAATTTATTCATGCGTTGAACAC
>CAYUSG010000222.1:0-3790 GCA_964447355.1 uncultured Paenibacillaceae bacterium | reverse complement strand
GATCATATATAGCGTGTAGAAGCTCCCAATGCTGGATGAACCTGCGTTGGGAGTTTTTGCTTCGACAGTATTCTATGATTTTTGCAGTGGGCTTGCTAGAATTGTGTTAGAATAGTAGAACAGATTATAAGAGGGTTAGAATTTTTCTAAGCGGTGATATTATGCGAATCAAAAATTTACTGCAATTTTCCGAAAATCATAGTTTCTATACAATGTGCCAGTTCTCTTTAAGTCCCTTAGATTATAAGATGCTGACACACATCTACCAGCCGATCGTAGGTGCTTTTGCGATCAGTATGTATCAGCTGTTATATCAGCTGATTCCAGCTGAGCAGATGGGGGCATCGAGGCCTGAACAGCAGCGCATGCTGTTCTTGTCGCTGGGGCTTGAACCAAGTGATAAAGGCAAGAAATATTTTATCGATCAGACCTCTAAATTGGAAGCGGTGGGATTACTTCATACGGCGAGAATCTATCAGCCGCAGCAAGATGAATTTTTATATGAATATGCGCTGGTTGAGCCTTTGACACCGGATGAATTTTTTAACAGCCAGCATTTAAGCTTGCTTCTGAGGGATAAGATCGGCAAGCATATGCTGCAGCATCTTAAGGAGCAGTTTACCGCCGCGGGTGATTTTCTGCAGCGGACTCAGCAGATGGAGAAGGAGGAACTGACCGTACCGTTCTACGAGATGTTCCGTTTGAATCCGCAAGCGATTGATGAGGAGCTCGAACAGGCCTCTGCTCAAGCTGCAGCCGCGATAGCGCATAAGAACAAGCAGAAGCCTAAGTTAAAGGGATTCAAATACGCTGAAATTATCATGCGATTCCCCCGTGAATCTTTGAATCGGGCTTTTGTTGAAGCCCTTAAGCATCGCGCTGATCAATTGGATTTATTGAATTATGTCGTTAACAAATATGATCTTACCTTGCTTGAAACCTGCAGGCTGCTAGATGAGGATGATACCTTTAATTCGGATGGTGAGTTGGAGTTAGAGCATTTGCAGCACAAGGCTAACCTCAATTACCGCCAAGGCAAGAAGCGGGATGAGGACCGAGAACGCTTTATCCAGAAGCTGAGAGATCAGAGTGAACCGTCCGGTATAGAAGAAAAAAGTGTGGATGAACCTTTTTACTTGGAAATACCTGACGTATTTAAAGGGCAATGCGATATTCATCAGTATAATATTATGCTCAGGAATGAGCCATATACACGCGTATTGGAGCGGTTCTTTCCAGGTTCGGTACCCGATCACATCTTAAATATATTTGAGAAGCTCGATTTGAATTATAAGTTGAACGAAGAGGTCATCAATGTACTCATTCACTATCTAAAAGTGTATAATCTTGCGTGGAACAGAGGATTTATTGAGTCAATTGCCTCGGATATGCTGGGTAAAGAGGTTTCCAGTTATGAAACGGCCGTTGCTTACATAAGGGCCCGCACGCAAATAAAACAGCAGCAGCGCAAGCCTAGAGGTGCAGCAGCTTCTAAAGGACGCTCAGGCAAACCGAACATTCCGATTATCGGCGAAACCGCGCCGCAAGACACGGCATTGTCGGAAGAAGAGCTTGAGGAAATTCGCCAAATCGTAGCGCAATTGAATGGCGGATAAAACCTAAGGATGAGAAGGTGGTGAATGTAAGATGGAATCTTTATCAGATGTGTTAAAATCGATGCAGAAGCTGCCCTTTATGCAGAAGGCTGAAGTCCAAATCTCACAGCTGCTTCAGGATCCATTAATTCGAAAATTTCAACTTAAGCATCCAGAAGTTGACGAAACCCTATTGAAGCAGCATCTGAATCAGCTGTATCAGTATGTTAAGGAATATAATACGTGTACCCATTGTCCAGGATTGGAATTGTGCCCGAATGATTTCACGGGACATTATACGAAATTATCCGTGGAAGAGATTAACGGACGCCCGCAAATATTGGACGCCAAAGTATCGTGCAAAAAGTACATCCAGCACCAAGGTCAAGAAGCGGTAAGAAGACGGATTAAGAGCTTCTATGTTGATGATCGGGCTTTGCACGAAGGATATTCACCCGATGAGATTCTTTTAATGGATCAGAAGCGTACGAAAGCAGCTAAGAAGGTGATGGAGTATATTCTCAAAACCAAAAGCGAAGGCTTGCAGCGGACAGGCTTGTTCCTGGCAGGGCATTTCGGAACCGGCAAAACCTTCTTGATGTGTTATTTGCTGCACGAACTGGCTAAGAGCGGCCATTCAGGAGCGATTGTTTATATGCCTGATTTCGTTGAAGATCTTAAATCCATGATCTCGCAGCCTGATCAGCTCAAAGAAACGGTAGAAATGCTAAAGCATACGGACTTATTAATCTTTGATGATATTGGTGCGGAGAATTTAAATCCTTGGGTCAGAGATCATGTCATGGGCGCCATCTTAAATTATCGAATGAATCGAAAACCAACGTTCTACACCTCTAATTATGATTTGGATTCATTAGAGAAGCACTTTAGCTTTACAAGCAAGGATGGAGAAGAGGAATACAAGGGCCAGCGGATTATGGATCGTGTGAGACCGTTCGTTGAGGTTATTGTTGTAGAAGGTACAAATAAGCGGGGATTACGGTCGTAGGTCAGCAGATTACCCCATCAGGAAACATAAAAAACGTCTGATCCCTTAGGGTCAGACGTTTCGTCATAAAGCGCGATCAAAAAAATAGCGGATCTGATGTTGTCCTTGTCATGCGCGTCACCACGCCTTTTTTGGACAACAGATGGGTCTATTATTTTTTGATCGCGCCTAAGTATGAATTAACCGTTAACAATGCTTATGATGGTCATGATAAGCGCGATTCCGAAGAAAATACCGACGGAAACAGCCATACCCACGCCAACATCAATAAAATCATTTCGTGGTTCTTCATTTACGTGCAATTCAGGGTGTTTCGTATCAGCCATTTGGTTATCCCTCCTATAAACATATAGATAGTATACCCAATCTGCCACAAAATTGTAAAGGACGTTTTCATGACAAAAGCTTGACAGTTTCTCGAATGAAAACGGAGGGAATGGTCTACACTACGTGTGAGATCTTAACTTAAGCCAAAGGGTATCAATTTGCAGCGGCTGCAGGTTTAGAGAATTATGTTTTTTGTAAGAGATATGGTATACTTTACATGTTGCAATTATTTTGGCAAATGAATCAATTTCATAATTAGTAATTGTGCAGCTCCAACCCGATATAGTACATTATAAGAGATAGCAATCAATATATTGTGGTAGATGATGCGTTCTATCGCCTTATGAAATTGATTCACATAGAAATGATTTGTCTTACAACATAAAGGAGGATGTACCATGGCAATTGTAAATGTGAGCGATCAAGAATTTAAAAATGAAGTAGAAGGTCAAGGCACGGTCCTTGTAGACTTCTGGGCTCCTTGGTGTGGACCTTGTAAGATGATTGCTCCGGTATTAGAAGAACTGGATCAAGAAATCGGCGATCAATTAAAAATCGCAAAATTAAATGTGGATGATAACCCTGAATCGGCATCCCGTTTTGGCGTGATGAGTATTCCAACATTGATCGTATTCAAAGACGGTCAGCCTGTTGATAAAGTGGTTGGTTTCCAATCTAAAGATGCATTGAAAAATGTAGTAACTCGTCATATGTAATATAAGTTTTCGATTCGAGAAGACAGACCTGTGCAGGGTCTGTTTTTTTGTGGACTAAAGCGGCAATCTGTGTCATAAATCTTCCTACGAAAGCAGACCGCCTTCTATGGTACAATAAACAATGTGATTGAATTATATATGTT
>CAYUSG010000221.1:0-3802 GCA_964447355.1 uncultured Paenibacillaceae bacterium | reverse complement strand
ATATATAACAACTAGTCTATTTTGAGAAGGGTGATTGGTATACGTTTCCCATTAGAAGACTATATTGGTATTATGATTCATCAGACCGATCTAAGCCTAACACAGTATGTTAAACACAAGCTTGCACCCTTTGGAATTACACCGGAGCAGAATCTGATTATGATGCTTCTGTGGCGAGAGGACGGCTTGTCTCAACATGATATAACGCAGCTGTTAGGCAAAGACAAAACCAATGTAGCCCGTATGTTATACAGCCTAGAATCGAAAAACTTCATCTACCGCACAGACTGTCCTGATGATCGGAGATCGCTAAGGGTATATCTCACAGACAAAGGCAAGCAGCTCAAGCTTGAGGTGAAGCCTATTGCCGAATCCTTCTCAGCCTTAGTCACTCAGGGGATATCTGACGAAGAGCTGGCGTTGATGCGCAGGTTGTTAAACACTATACGGGACAACGTATGTGCCCAAATTCAGAAATCGAATTGAAGAAGGAGTGGTTGGAATGTACGATATCGCTATTATTGTAGCAGGACCCGCAGGTGCTAGCGCGGCGTTGTTCGCGGCTAAAGCAGGTAAGAAAGTGATTGTCATTGACAATGATAAAGGCCTGACCAAACGCGCTTGGGTGGAGAACCACTATGGAGTGAACGAAATTACTGGACCCGAACTCATTGACATCGGCAAGAAGCAAGCCGAGAAGTTCGGTGCTGCTGTCGTTCAAGATACGGTGACGAACCTGACTAAAACCGATGCTGGCTTCACTTTAGAAGCAGAAGGCAGCTCGTATACAGCTCAGCACGTGATTATTGCTACAGGTATCGGTATGGACTTAGCCGAGAAGGCTGGCGTTCAGACAAAAGAGGGAACCGAGCCTCGCATTCCTAAGGTCATTGCTGCGGATACACAAGGCAAAACGAACATCGAAGGCGTATGGGCTGCTGGTACAGCCGCTGGAGTCAGTGTGCACACGATCATTACAGCCGGAGACGGTGCAAAGGTTGCTATTAATGTGATCAGTGAAATCAACGGCGAGCGTTATGTGGACCATGACATACTTCAATCTTAAGGTTACTGAATTGGCGTAACCCTATACTTAAACAATAAGCTAAAGACCAAAGCCTGTGCCTCGAGGGAGGATACTGGTTTTGGTCTTTCTTGCATCTATCTATTAGCATCACGTTAAACGCCAAACAACGCGGGTATTTCATTAAAATGCTGCACTACGGCTGCTGGACGATGATCCGTCTCAGGCGTACGCCCTCGGTGATTAATCCATATGCTCTGCCAGCCCGCTTCAGTCGAAGAGGCAATATCATTCTCCCACGAATCTCCTATGTAGCAGCAGGCCTCCGCTGAAACACCCGATACCTTATTAATATGATAGAACACATTCACATCAGGCTTCGCTATGCCTAGTGCATCAGAAATGAATATGAGATGCTCAGGCAGCAATTGAGGCAATTGAAATTGCTTCAGCTTCTTCATCTGATGGTCTACAGGTCCATTCGTTAACAGCCCGACCGTTATGCCTCGGTTCAATAAAGTTCGGATGAATGGCATCGCTTCAGGATGCATTTTCAACTCGGCCTGTGCCTCCTCGTAACATGCTTGAAAGTGCAGCGCCTGCTCTTCAGAAATGCTGGTATTTAGTGCATTACAAGCGTTCATGATGCGCAGCATTCGCATCTTCTCAAGGCTTAGTGCACCCGACTTATAATCAGACCATAAGACATCACTGTGATGTCTTAATTGTTTAAAGAACACCTCCGTGGGCAGATCCTCTGTCGGCATCGCCGAGGCCTGCACGGCTTGACGGAATGTTTCCATTTGATCGTATAACGTATCATCCACATCAAAGAATACGGCTTTTATCTTGGATACATCCAGCATATTTACACTCCTAAGCTAAACAATTTTTGACCATTGACAACCTGATGTAACGGTGTTATTTTGAAACGGACAGTGGCATTCCGCAGATTGCGGGATGTCTTTCGTCATATGGTTTACTTTTATTAATATTATATGTCTAAAGGAGCGTGCTGCATATGAAATGGATTAGAAAAACTTACATTGTTGTAGCGTCAAGCATAGGGGGAGAGATCTACTATGAACCATAGTCTGATTATTGAAGGCTCAAGAAAACAATTGGTTAATCAGCTGGTGTATTTTGATGAAGAGAAGATTCACTTCTTAGACCATTATGTACCTGAACATGGTCGCAAACGCACGACCGTCCAAACACTGCTGTCGACCTATACATCGGCGGTTGAAGAGATTCTAAGCGATTTTAGCTTGGAGGCGCTGAACTCAAGAGCAATGATTGGCAGTGAAATCACTTTGCAATATGTGAATGATCAATCCATGGATACGTTTACCATTGTATTCCCGCACCTCGCAGATCCGATAGCGAACACGATTTCGTTTCTATCCCCGATTGGACAGCAGCTATTATTATCCCGCACTCATGATACTTGTGAACTGGAATTACCAGAAGGGTCAGAAAGCATTAAGATAATACAAATCAAATACGTCAATGCCGGGGACTGTTAAGTTTACATTTCATGCATGACACAAATAGAGGAAAAGAGCACCCTAAGCTGCCCTTTTCCTCTTTTATTGTACCTATTTATTGAAGCTTCCAAGCCATATCATTCAATCTTAAGGCATTACGGAAAGCCAGCGGCGACGTATGCTTATCAATCACTACACATTCAATGCCCGCTAATTCCGCCCAATCAATCATTTGCTCGGTGCTTACCTGATAGGAGAAGACTGTATGGTGTGCCCCGCCTGCCTGAATCCAAGCCTCCGCAGATTCATTCAGGGAAGGCTCCGGTTTCCACAACACTCGGGCTACAGGCAATTTAGGCATCGCCTGCTGGGGCTTAACAGCTGTCACCTCGTTGATTAATAATCTGAATCGGTTGCCAAGGTCAATGACAGAAGCATTGATTGCAGCACCATCCCCACCGTCAAATACCATCCGGGCTGGATCAGCTTTCCCGCCTATCCCCAAAGGATGGACTTCGATCTTCGGTTTCGTTGCTGCAATGGTAGGGCAAATTTCAAGCATGTGCGCGCCCAGCACCATTTCGTTGCCCGGCTCCATATGGTAAGTATAATCCTCCATGAAGGAAGTCCCTTTGTTATCTGCGATAATCTTCATTAAGCGGGTAAGAGCCGCTGTTTTCCAGTCTCCTTCACCCGCAAAGCCGTAGCCTTGCTCCATAAGCCGCTGAGCTGCTAAACCTGGCAGCTGAGTCATACCATGCAAATCCTCGAAAGTAGTCGTAAATGCCGTGAACCCGCCCTCATCAAGGAAAGCTTTCATGCCTAACTCAATGCGTGCCTGTTCCCTGATGGACTGACGGACAGCTCCTTCCGTTCGACCCTCGGGTGTAATATCATACCGTTCATCATATACTTCAAGCAATTGGTTCACTTCTGCATCTGAGAACGCGTTGATGTATTTCACTAAGTCTCCCACACCATAGCCATTAACGGACCAACCGAATTGAATCTGAGCTTCTACCTTGTCTCCCTCTGTCACCGCAACAAATCGCATATTGTCACCAAAACGGGCTACCTTTAAGCTGTGGCTCTCATTAAATGCTACAGATGTACACATCCAAGCGGCAATCCTGCCAATAACTGCTGGATCCTGCCAGAAGCCGACTACCACTTTGCGGGCTATCTTCATACGTGCGCCGATAAACCCAAATTCTCGGTCACCGTGCGCTGCCTGGTTCAGGTTCATAAAGTCCATATCAATGGAATCCCAAGGAAGGTCTCGATTATATTG
>CAYUSG010000220.1:0-3833 GCA_964447355.1 uncultured Paenibacillaceae bacterium | reverse complement strand
ATATTGCATATAGGCATATATTTTATCCCGTGCTTGTTGTCTGATCATTGGATCGCAAAGTAAGGTTTTAAATTCCTCGTCTACGGCTCCGAACAGGTCCTCGATGTATTGTTCTGCAGCCTTCTCTTCTTCTGCGTTGAAACCCGGATTGGATGAGCCTGTCTTGATCGTTGAATCGACCATGATGATATCTGATACATGATAGCCCCTTTGTTCCATGGCCTTAGCTACTTCAAACGCTAGATTTCCGCCTACACAATAGCCCAATAAGACATAGGAGGCTGCGTTAGTTTGTTCTGTGGTAATGATATCAACATACTGATTTATCATGTGTTCATAGCTTGGTGCGTCTTCGATAAAATCCATTCCATACATTGCCGCACTACCCTCTAAATAACCCGCCATGTCTTTATAGCTCAAACCAAAGCCTACAATGGCAGGAAAGCAGAATATAGGTTGCCCGCCGTGTTGATTCAACAGCATATATTTTTTCTCCATGATGGTAGCCGCAACTTCAGTTTGACTGTGCTCAAGCTCTAACGCCAACGATTCCAGTGATTCATGCTCGTATACTTTGTGCAACGGCAAGTCCATGCCCATATCTGTTTTGACCCGTTGAACTAAACTTAAGGCCTTTAATGAATGGCCGCCGAGATCAAAGAAGTGATCCTTCACGCCTACCCTTTCAACGCCCAGAATCTCTTGCCATAGAAGGGCTAATTGAGCTTCAGTAACGGTGCGAGGGGCTACGTATTCGGTTGTGACAAGCTGTCTGCCTTCCGGCTTCGGCAACGCGCGGCGATTTATTTTTCCATTAGGATTAAGCGGCAGTTGGTCCAACTGAACATAGAAACTAGGCAGCATATATCTGGGCAGGCTCTGAGATAAAACGGCTTTTAATGCTTGAGGTGTAATCACCGTATCTGAAACAAAGTATGCGCATAATATGTGCTCACCCTCATTCAATTCTTGAGCAACAACGACGGACTCTTGTACAGCCTCTATCTGCGAAAGCTTAGCTTCAATCTCTCCCAGTTCAATGCGGTAACCGTTCATTTTCAACTGATCTCCAGTGCGGCCAATATATGCAATCGTTCCATCTGGCAGCCATTTGGCCAAATCTCCTGTACGGTACAATCGTTTTCCAGATATATATGGATGGTCAATGAAAGCTTCCCGTGTCAACTCAGGATCATTTAAGTATCCTCGTGCCAACCCTGCCCCCGATATATACAGTTCACCGATCGCACCCACTGGTTTAAGCTGCAAATGCTGGTCTAGAATGAAACACTGATTATTCTGGATAGGTGTTCCGATACGGACTCTACAGTCATGCGGCGAGAAACGATAAGCGGTTGTACACACGCTATTTTCAGTCGGTCCATATTCATTGTAAAGCTCAACATGTTTCACAAGGGCTTGATGCTTTTTGACCAAAGCTTCAGGCAGCACCTCCCCCGCTAATGTCACAACACGTAATGGCTGCAACGCCTCAGGCATTGAATCTAGCAATTGATTGTAAAAGCTAGGTACAGCAATAAAATGCTTAACAGCATGGCTGACTATGAGTTGGCGGAGATAACCGACATCCAATCGACGGTTTTGGTCCAGGATAACGAGCTTAGCGCCGGCCAATAAGGGTGTGAATATATCCATAACTGAGCCGTCAAATGAAAATGAAAACAATTGTAATGTAACATCCGATACATCAAAACCGTATTCCTTTAATCTCCAGGTTAACGTATTAACGATATTCCGATGCTCAATCATTATCGCTTTCGGCTGGCCAGTCGAACCTGAAGTGTAGATGACATAAGCTAAATGATGAGATTGCGTATGACTTGAAAATGCAATGTCTGAACGGTCTGCTTCTAAAACCATTCCAATATCGAGGACTTCACAATCTTCATTTATGGCGCTGCAATCGATTGAGTGAGTAAGCAGCAATCGTGTACCGCTATGCTTCAGCATGTATGATATACGCTGTATAGGATACTCTGGGTCGATGGGCAGATAAGCTGCTCCTGCCTTTAATACCCCTAATAAAGCCACGACCATTTCAATCGAACGACCAATCATGACACCCACGATATGATCGGGTCCGACTCCTTTTGCTTGCAGCACGGTTGCCACAGCATTCGCACGTGCATTTAACTCAAGATAAGTAAGCTGCTGGTCCTCAAATACCAACGCTGTATGATCAGGTGTCTGTTGGACTTGCTCTTCAAACAACTGATGTAACGTCTTCTCACTTGGATAATCGGCTGAAGTCGCATTAAGTGTGTGAACAAGCTGATTCTTTTCATCCTGAGACAGCATTTCAAGTGCGTTTAATTGGGATTGAGGCTGCTTTACAATACAGTCTATAAGCTGCAGAAAATGTCCCACCATCCGTTCAATGGTTGACCGTTCGTATAAGGCAGCTGCATATTCTAATACACATTCGATGCGTTCACCTTGTTCGACAGCTGTCAGCGTCAGGTCGAACTTGGCCACTTGATGGTTTGTTTCATAAGGTTTAATAGTAATATCGTCCAAGCTTTGCTCAGAGTGCGCTGTATTCTGAAGGACGAACATCGTGTCAAATATAGGATGGCGGCTGAAATCGCGCTGCAACGGCAACTGTTCCACCAAGGCTTCAAATGGATAATCCTGATGCGCATAAGCGCCTAAGGTCCGCTCTTTCACCTCTGCCAGCAGTTCCATAAATGACTTCCCTGCACTCGGATAGCTGCGAATGGCGAGTGTATTGACGAACATCCCAACTAATAGCTCTAAATCGGCATGGGTTCTACCCGCAATGGGTGTGCCTACTATGATGTCTTCCTGCCCGCTGTACTTATGGAGGAATGCCGTGTATGCAGCAAGCAGTACCATGTACAACGTTGCCCCGTTTTGCAGCGCCAACGTCTTAATACCTTCACTTTGCGTTGATTCTATAACAAAGTTAAAGCGTTCCCCTTCATGACTTTGCACTGCTGGACGCGGATAATCCGTCGGCAGCTCCAGCACCGGCAGCTCACCGGACAATACATCCAGCCAATACGCTTCCTGTGCCTTGAGTTTGGCTTGCTCGGCAGCAGACTGCTGCCATTCGGCGTAGTCTTTATATTGTATTCGCAGCGGCGGCAGACGCTCTCCAGCATATATACGAACGAATTCATCCATTAAGATGTGCATGGTTGCACCATCCGAAATAATATGATGCATATCAAATAGCAGAAGGTGCTTCTTTGTTGTAGAAAGTGTATCATCCTGTTTTATTGCCAAGAGTCCAACCCGCAGCAAAGGTGGAGTTTCAAGCTTAAAGGTTTGCATAAATTGTTCAATGACTGCCTCCGCTTCCGATTCAGTAACTTCAACATAACTGACATGGAAATCGACAGTATCATGAATGTGCTGCACAAGGCTGCCATCCACAAGTTCAAACCCCGTTCGCAACGGTTCATGACGTGCCACCAACGCTCTGAAACTGTCTTCCAAGCGAGTCCGATCCAATTCGCCTTCCACACTGAACACGCTAGGCATGTTGTAGCTAAGCTCCCCTACTGATCCGCTCAGCTGTTGAAGAACGTACAGCCGTTTTTGAGCAGAGGAAACGGGATAGTATGCAGACGGTTCAGCTGCTGGAATCGGTGTGAAATCAAATGTGCCTCTGCCTGAAATGAGCTCTGCCATTTGTCCAATCGTAGGAAATTGAAAAATATCCCGCAAAGGCAGCTCCGTATGCAATTCCTTGTGAATTCGGCTGACAAGCGCAGTTGCACGCAGCGAGTGTCCCCCTAGCTCGAAGAAATGATCATTTACCCCAACGCGTTCAACACCTAGAACCT
>CAYUSG010000219.1:0-3920 GCA_964447355.1 uncultured Paenibacillaceae bacterium | reverse complement strand
ATTGAAGAAGCTGCAAAGCTTTCAGCTTTAACTAAACATACAACATATGCTGATTTGAATGTTTACAGTGAGACCTTTACATCTGGATTGCTGCTAAGCCTAAGAGATAAATACATGAACAATAAGCCAATACACCAAGTAGAAAAAATCAAGGAGCTGCTCAACGAGATAGCAAATGAACCTAATCAGACTGAAGCGCAAGAAGAGCTGTTTCTATTGATCAAACAATAACTCTAATCTGGCCGCTACGTTAAACATAAACTAATGGTACACACTATTTGTAACACTTGTCTCTGGTTTCGTTTCTGGAAACAGTAAGGATTGCAAATGCTTGTCCATATCAGATAAATACTGCTCCAATAAGGTATACTCCTTAGTGCTTAATGCATCGTCTGTTCCAGAAGTAACCGTTGCTTCAATTGGAATGATTCGATAATTCCTTCGTTTTATATCAGGATCGTAATATTTATGCACCCATGTGTGAATGGGGTCTACATGCGTAATTTGAATAAGACCTTCAGGAAATTGCTTCTCAATTTTTAAACTTAAGATGAGTCCGACGTCCGTGTACTTGGCCGTGCCCTGAGCAGGGCCTTGGTTTGAAATAAAATTGCCTAGCGAATAAATAACAAAGCCAGAGCGGCTGTCCCCTTGTTCATTAGTGACTTCAACCACTTCATAAGGCTGGACGACATGGGGATGGCTGCCGAGGATGATATCGGCCCCAGCTGCAATGAGTTTCTTGACTAAGTTTTTCTGTGTATCATTAGGCTCTCGTTCGTATTCCACTCCGAAATGTAAAGCAAGGGTAACAACATCTGCCTTCGCTTCCCTAGCCCGTTTAATATCCGCTATCATTTGTTCTGTATCCAATAGATTAACCAAATAGGATTTGCCTTCTGGTACAGGCAAGCCATTCGTGCCGTACGTATAATTAAGAATGGCCATGGAGATACCATTCTTGGTGACAATGAGCAGCTCTTCTGCTTCTTCAGAAGTTCTTGCTGTGCCAGTGTGAAGAATACCGCGACCATCTAAAATGTCTAATGTCCGTAACAACCCTTCTTCATTCTGATCCATCGAGTGATTGTTGGCGGTAGTCAGAATGTTGAAGCCTGCCGCCTTAAGGGCATCAGCCAGCGCATCTGGCGCGTTGAAACGAGGATACCCTTTAAAGCCTTTATCTGCCCCAGCAATGGGGGTTTCAAGATTGCCGATCACCCAATCTCCTCCAGATAGAATCTCCTTTACCTCACTAAAAAAGGGATCGTAGTTGTAGGTTTTGGTTTCTGGGTTATACCCAGCTGGTACCTGTGGACTGTGCATCATAATATCACCAACTGCAAGAAGCGTAGCTTCCTCAGTGTAGGAGGAATCGGGTTCTTGAGTCTGATGTTCGTGCTGGGTTAAGGGTTGATTCTCTTGGCTGCTATCCTCAGGTGTTTGCTCGGCTGATTGTTTGGCTTGAGGCGTATCCCTTTGAAGCAGATCACAAGCCGGAAGCAGCAAGAGAACGGCGGTTAGTAAAAGGAACCCAATAGTTTTAAATGTGTGCATTATCATCAGCCTTCCTTCCAATAACTCCAGGGTATATCATAAGGCGGCTTGCTCTCGAAGACCATCGCTTCCTTTGTGGTAGGGTGGTTAATGCCAATACGCACAGACCATAAGGCGATTTGTTGGCCCGGTTTGTTTATGCTCGCACCGTATTTTTGATCCCCGTATAAGGGATGTCCGGTACTGGCCATTTGAACTCGGATTTGGTGGGGTCTGCCGGTCAGCAGTTCAACCTCAACCCATGTTAAGTCATGTTCGGTGTCGTAATGCATCACGGTGTAATCCAATATCGCTTCTTTTGCGTCAACGTGATGCTTGTCAACTACAGAAACCGTGTTTGTTGCACTATGCTTATATAGAAAATGCTTCAGACGTCCGCTTGGCTGCTGGAGATGCCCTCTAAGAATGGCCCAATAGATTTTCTTAAAGGTTCGGGTTCTGACTTGATCTGACAGCCTGGAGGCTGCTTTCGATGTTTTGGCAAAAACCATCGCCCCGCCGACAGGGCGGTCTAATCGATGGACGAGACCCAGGTAGACATTGCCGGGCTTGTCATAACGGATTTTAATGTCTTCTTTTAATGCACTTAATACATCCACGTCCCCAGAAGCATCTTCTTGCGTAGGCATGTTGACCGGCTTCTCTACAACAAGCAGGTGATTGTCCTCGTAAATAATAGGGATGGAGGATCCAGCCCTTTCAGCGGCCATCTATACTTCCTCCCATCGTCCAAGAATGCCTGCAGGCAGGATAAGTCCAGATGTAGTAACAGGCAGTCCGATTTCGCCGCTCGTTATCTTGCCGCCATAGCGCTCCTTCAAAGTAAGCTGCATTAAATTCTGAAGCACAGTGGGTGACATTCCCGTAGTATAGGAATTGATTAGTAAGAATAACGGCTGGTCTGTAAGGACGTTCATACAGAGCTCGATAAAAGGAACCAAGTCACTCTCAAGCTTCCAGGTCTCGCCGCCGGGTCCTCTTCCGTAGGATGGAGGGTCCATGATAATCGCATCATATGTATTCCCGCGGCGGACTTCGCGCTGCACGAATTTAAATACGTCATCCGTTATGAAGCGAACAGGACGACTCTGCAGTCCTGATAATTGAAGATTTTCTTTAGCCCATTGCACTACCCCTTTAGAGGCATCTACGTGACAAACCTCCGCTCCGGCGTATGCACAAGCGACAGAAGCCCCACCAGTATATGCGAATAGATTTAATACCTTAATAGGACGTCCAGCGTTCTGGATTTTCTCGATCATCCAATCCCAATTGGCTGCTTGTTCTGGGAACAATCCCGTATGCTTAAAACCAGTGGGCTTAATATGAAATTGCAGTGCTTTATAGGAGATCGTCCACCGTTCAGGGATTTTTCGGGTATAGTCCCAGTGACCTCCGCCTGAATGACTTCTATGATAATGAGCATCAGCACGCTGCCAGTGCTTTTTGTCTTTGCCCATGGGCCATATGATTTGTGGGTCGGGGCGTCTTAAGATCACATCTCCCCAGCGTTCCAGTTTCTCGCCGCTTCCTGTATCAATACATTCATAATCTTTCCAATCTTGAGCTATGTACATAGATTTAATCCTTCCTGTCGGTAAATTTCTTCTATATTCTACAACAGTTATCATGTGAATATCCACTTATAATGTGCTGGTTCATATGGGGCACTGATGATAATAATAAAGTTCAGGGTAGAGAAATAAATTTTAGGACAAGCTAGAGCAAATGGATAAATGAAACAGATGAATCATTATGTGCCAAAGAGGGTTAGCCATGAACTTGAATTTAATCATAACTTGGATAACATTGATTGTACCGCCTATATTTAGCTGCTTGATCATAAGGACTCATTGGAAACGGTATGGGTTGTTGTACGTCTTAAGTTTTCTAGCAGGTCAATTGACCTGTTTTATTCTAGTGCATATGGGTTTATATGCATTCCCCAAACTATATCTCCATTTTGATTTGAATATGCCGGTGTTTTCAATGTTTACTACGCTTCCACTACTAGTCCTCATAGGTGTCAAATATTCACCTTCACAATGGGCTTATAAAATCCCATTTTATTGGGCTTTAGTCCATATCATGATGCTGATTGAATCCCTAACTCTAAATACTACCGATATTATAATATACAAAAATGGCTGGGATACGTTAGATTCGTATGTGTCGTGGTGGGTTTATTTTCTATTCTTCGAATATGTGGGTGGTCTTATTGTTCCGGTTCAATTTAGATCACCGATAGGCAAAGAGCAATTTCGTTATGGAAGACCGGTTTGGGTTGTTTTTCACATCATTGTGATCGGCACTATTTTTCTAGCGGGTGTGAAATTAGGGATTCATTTGGAACGGTCCAACTA
>CAYUSG010000218.1:0-3989 GCA_964447355.1 uncultured Paenibacillaceae bacterium | reverse complement strand
TGTACCTATTGTAATAAACTGTTTAAGAATGCCGTCGCTAACCTTTAACTCAGGTAAATCTTCATCAACTTGTTTTAATAAAAATTCAACCTGTTTACTACTATAAACCTCTCTCTTTGTTAGTATTTGTCTTAAAGTTATTATGTTATTATCATAAACGTCTTCGAATGTCCCAATATCATCTCTTACCTTCTTCCTTAATTCATTACCGAAGTAAAAGCCCCCCGCTGCACCAAAAATGTAAGTTGTAAATTGTATCCATTGAACGTTGTAATAGATATAGGCAATATATAACCCAACTGTAAGCAACATGGCGAAAGAAAATATTACCCATACATACCAGTTCAAATGACGGATGTAATTACTGGTTTTAATACTCTCCTTGAAATAATCTTTATAAATAATCCACAACATTGAAATACCTCCATGTTTTATTTTCAGGAATTTCGTCTAACAACACATTACCGAGACATATTTTCGCAAACGCATAATTTTCTATATTCCACCAGATCTTGTTACAATATTACCATTTTATTGAAGTCGAAACTACCAGAATAGTGTCGTTTGACTAGCTCAAGACAGCCTAAAGCAATAGTCTTATATAGGCGTTGCTACAATAAAGAAAGGATGCCCCAAAAGTCATGACGATCTTCTGGGACACCCTCAACGTTTTCAAAGCGCTTATTTTATTGCATAGATGTCAGGATTTCAGCAAGACGATCCCATGTTTCTGTGGCTCCTTGCTCCATGCCCATCTCAATGACATTATTCAATTCTTCTGGTGTCTGGTATTTAGTTATGCTGGTTACTTTGGTCTGTCCATTGAACTCTTCGAAGGTAAGGGTCACTGTACCAGCTGGCATACCTTCCGCTACATTACCGTCAGCATCTGAGAAGTAGTCGGAGTACACGATTCTCTCTGGTACTACGATGTCCTGATAGACTGTTTTACTCCAAGCTTCCATGCCGTAGAAATCCCCTTGTGCTTTGTCAACACACTTCATGCAGAAGTGCCAAGAGCCCCCTACACGAAAGTCTAAGTTGCTCACAGGTACTTCCCAGCCTCTGGGCGCAAACCATTTAGACAGATGCTCAGACGTGGAGAATGCTTTGAATACCCATTCTCTCGGCGCCTGAAAAATGCGCTCCATCTTAAATTCAGTCCCTGCGGCCTCCGTATAAGTCACTTGTGGAATTTGATCTTCCAAACGGCTGAGCGTTGATTGTGCGCCTTCAACTGCGCCGGATTTCTTGACGGTCGTCTCCAGCTCCTCCACAGAATTGAACAACATCCGCATCGTCAGCTTCGTTCCCTTTCCTTGCTCTTCCATCGTAATGGTCACCCTGAACAATTCATCCGTGGTGTCGTCACCGTGTGCATATACAATACGTTCAGGATGATTGACTTCTATAAAGCTAATTTTATTCTCGTAGTCAACTCCGTCAGGTCCGTGCATTGTGTAACGCCATACACCCCCGACTTTGACCTCAATTTCATGAACCGTTGTTGTGAACCCTGCAGGTCCCCACCACTGCGGCAAATGCTTTGGGTCGGTCCATGCTTTATACACCAGCTCCCTCGGAGCCTGAAAGCTGCGAGTAATAATTAGCTCCCTGTTCTCAATTGTAACCACAGACTTGCTAGTTGCACCCATTTCCACCATTGCATCTTCCTCCATTATCGTTCAATTTTGAGTTTTATCTTCATTCTGTTGCATTTCTTTCAAGTATTGATCTAGGTTGTCAAACCGTTCCTCCCAAATTTGTCGGTAAGTATTAAGCCATGCTTCCATCGCTTGAAAAGGCTGCGCCCGCAGCTTGTAGTACCGTCGATTGGCTTCTGCTTGCACTTCAACAAGTCCAGCTTCACTAAGGACATGCAAGTGCTTCGAAGCCTGCGGCTGCCTGATCCCAACCCGTTCAGCAATACTCCCTACGGTCAATGGACTTTCGTCACGCAAAGTCTCAATAATGCGCATTCGGTTCGGTTCGGCTAGTGCCGTAAAAATAGAAATATCCATTAGCTCTGGTCAACTCACTCCCCTTTAAATCTTGGTATATTTTGTATAAACAAAATATACCACAAAGGGAATATTCCTGTAAAGGAATATTCAAAACACTCATCTAAATAAAAGTTTATAAGCTTATCAACATACCCCTCATTCAGCTCATACGTGAAAAATCCCATTAAAAAAGGGACTCATGCACCGAATGCACCGTGAGTCCCTTTTGAATACCTACTCATTTCTATTTCAAACGCATCAAGTCCATCCTCATAAGAAGGAATCACTTATCAGTCTTATCCTGTCAACTTTGATAAATCCACTTTAGGAAGTAACCCTTCATCCCCCGCTCGACTAAGCAGCGTTGTAATGGCTTGATAACCTAATTCTCCAATGTCGGCCGAAAACTCATTAACATACAGGTCAATATGAGCTTGAGTGACCTCAGGAGCGAGTTCTTGGCTGTGCTCCAACACATAAGCCTGAGAAGCTTCAGGATGCGCCCAAGCATATTCCACTGAACTGCGAATCCAGCCCGTAATTGCCTTTAGATCTAACCCCCTTCGGGCAATGATCGCTCCAAGCGGTATAGGCATGCCCGTATCGCCTTCCCACCAATGGCCCATATCTGCAAGTAGCGACAAACCGTAGGTTTGGAATGTAAACCTCGCCTCATGGATGACTAGACCTGCATCGACTTTGCCATCTCTAACAGCCGGCATAATTTCATTAAATGGCAGCACTACAATTTCCCCTACGCCACCCGTCACTTGTTCTGCCGCCCACAAGCGGAACAGAAGATACGCAGTAGAACGTTCACTCGGAACTGCAACTACTTTACCCGACAATCCACTCGCATCATCCATCGGGTCTTTCGTTAGAACCAGCGGTCCGCAGCCTCTACCCAGTGCGCCGCCCGTTGGCAGCAAAGCGTAATCGTTCAGCGCCCAAGGCAATGCGGCATATGAGATTTTGAGAATATCTGGTCCTTTGCCACTGGCTGCAAGTCCATTCGTAATATCTATATCCGCGTAAGTCACATTGAATTTCGGAGCTCCTGGCACCAAACCATGAACTAATGCATGAAAAATAAACGTATCATTGGGACAAGGTGAAAAAGCGATATCCATTTACAGTACCTCCGTCAATGCCTGGCTTGCTTGTTCCAAAACAGCCAAGGCTTCTTTGATCTTCCAAGCAGAGCGATCTCTAGGTCCTACTACATTAGATATTGCTCTTATCTCTAATGCAGGCAAACCGCAGCTTCTAGCCGCAGAAGCCACGCCGAATCCTTCCATCGCTTCCGCGCTTACCTTCGGTAATCGCCGATTCCATTCCGCGGTAGTCTCAGCTGTGCCCGTTGCAGTGGAGACTGTTATAACAGGTCCCGCAGTCGCTTTCAACTCAGTCTTCCCGCTTAGGTTCTGCATCAGTCTTAATACCAAATCCGGATCAGCTGGAATTCGCGTAACTCCAAAGCCTAGGTTCTCAAAACTTTGAAATCCTTCAGCAGACTCAACCCCATAGTCCCCGGCAATCATATCACTTGCGACCACAAGAGAACCTACCTCGGCTTGTCCAATAAAACCGCCTCCAATGCCCGCAGAAATCACTACATCATAAGCATGCTGATGGATTGCTTTCATCGTTTCTATTGCAGCTGATACGGCCCCTACACCCGCTAATTTCACATGAATTCTTGAAACGTGATCGCCTAATCCTCTAATCACAGCGGCTTGCTCAGCTTCAACAGCAGTCATAACCAATACGCTTCGAGGACGATTCATTATGTCATTCATGACCTACTACTCCTTCTGTTTATATGAAGCACCCCTATCATAATGAACTGGGCACTTAGATCTACCTAGATCATTATACTATATCCTTATTCTACTTGCTGATTGTGCAAATTTTAGGAGGTATACTTAAGTCCCAATCATTGCGATTCGAATTGAAACTTAGCCCGATCCTATGTATATTTATAAC
>CAYUSG010000217.1:0-4025 GCA_964447355.1 uncultured Paenibacillaceae bacterium | reverse complement strand
ACCCCGAGCTTCGTCAACACCGCAGAAGCTAACGGCATTCGATATGTGAATCTCGATAACCTGGCCACTCTGCTCTGGCTCGGCAATTTAGCATGCCTAGAGTTTCACGCTTCTTTCGAATACATTGATCAAAGCACGCCCGCTGAATGGATCATTGATATCGATCCGACGCTGGAGGACGAACCCCGCATCTTCGAAGCCGCTTTTATCGTAGGAGAGCTGCTGCGTTCCCTAAATATCCAATCCGTACCCAAGACCTCTGGCGCCACAGGGATTCAAATCTTCATTCCTATTGAACGCAAATACACCTTTGACCAGCTGCGGCAAATCGGTAAATTCATTGGGAGCTATCTCGTCCAAACCCACCCTAGCCTGTTTACGATTGAACGGATGAAGAAGGACCGCGGGCAGCTCATTTATATCGATTACTTGCAGCATTATGCAGGCAAAACCATATCAGCCCCCTATACACCGCGAGCCCGCCCCGGAGCAACTGTTTCAACCCCGCTGGAATGGGATGAGCTCAAGCGCACCAATATACGCATCACTGACTTCAATTTGATGAATATAGAACACCGCCTTGAACACAAAGGAGACTTGATTGCTCAAGTCCCGCTTCAGAATTTAGATCTTATATTAACTGAATTAACACATCCCAAATGATCTTCATAGAACTTTCATAGTAAGGGTGAGAGCAGCCTGGCCAGCACCTCCTTGCTCTTTTGAAACCGTGAACGTTTGACAAAATCGTTGTAATGAACTTCTTCGCTTTCTTTTAGATCACTTAAAAAATCTAATTCTAATTGATCAATCGTATGTGTATCAAAAATCAAGGCATTCAGCTCAAAATTACTGAAAAAGCTTCGCATATCCATATTCGCTGTGCCAACCGTGGCCAGCATCTGATCAACCACTAACGTCTTGGCGTGTATAAACCCTTTAGTGTATCGGTAAAATCGCACGCCAGCCTGCATTAATTCTTCTAAATAAGATAATGAAGCGTAATGCACCAGCTTGCTGTCCGGCACCATAGGAATTAAGATTCGAACATCTACTCCACTGATCGCAGCCGTCTTCAGTGCAATGAAGATACTATGATCTGGGATGAAATAAGGGGACGTGATATAGATCCTCTGCTTCGCTGCACTTATAGCACTAAAGAAAACATTAAGAATCGTGTCCATCTGATTATCAGGTCCGCTGGCGATAATCTGTATGTGTTCATGCCCTCCGCTGTCATGTTCAGGAAACAGTTCCGACCGATGGAATAAATACTGCCGACTGACAAACGCCCAGTCCATTAGGAACGTTCGCTGCAAGAAATATACGGCATCTCCCTTAAGCTGTATGTGAGTATCCCGCCAGTAACCCACGCTTGAATCACGGCCCAGATACTCGTCTCCGATATTAAATCCTCCCAGAAAACCAAGCTGGCCGTCTATCACCGTAATCTTACGATGGTTTCGATAATTCATGCGTTTATCAAAAAATGCAATCGATGGCGGAAGGAATACCCTGCACTCCACTCCTGCTTGCTCCAAATCCCTAAGATAAGCATCAGACAGATGATAACTGCCTATTCCGTCGTACAGAAGCCTGACCTCTACCCCTTCCTTAGCCTTCGTAATCAGCAGATGTTTGAGCGCCTGTCCAATCTGATCTGCCCGAAGAATATAGTATTCCATATGTATATGATGTCTGGCATTCCTTAGTGCCCGAAACATCAGTTCGAATAATTCATTTCCATTCGTATACAGCTTCGTTTCATTACACATCGTAATCGGAGAATTCGGAATATGCTGAAGCAATCCGAACAGTCGAAGCTCTTTATGGATGTTAGGATTATGCAGCTCATGGATTTGCCTAACGATATGAGAGTGCGGGATGAAACGGTCCACCCCTGCTTTCTTAAGTTCACGATCCGTTCGTCTCATTTTTAGACGGCGTTTGTATTCCTTGGCCATGAAATAATATATAACAAACCCGATAATCGGCAGCATAAATAAAACCATCAGCCAAGCGATGGACTTAGACGGATGGCGAAATTCTGCGATGAGTATGATGGCGATTTGAAATATAAAAGTGAAAAGTCCCAATATCACCCACAGCATGCGTTCACCTCCCCTTCTAGTATGTCCTAACATAATTTTGGCCAAACGGGGAAGATTAAGGGAAGCACTTAAGGAAATCTTCGAAGGAAGGCGTGTCACATGATTAAAATCCATCGCAAATCACCCCATAAATCGCATGACAAACGGCAGCAACATAAAAAACAACAGAAGTTTAGCAGCTTCGACAAAGAATTTATAGATGACATGGGGTCCGTCCCAGTCTTTACAACCATTAAAGAAAACAAACAATTTCTAGAGCAGCTGTTCGATACCTGTTCTGATTTTGTAATAAAGGAATTTAACGTCGAACAAGGAATACCTGCACTCGCTGCCTTCGTAGATGGATTAGTCAATACAGAGCTTGTCAATGATACCCTCCATGCACTCATGCTGGAGAAAGGCCATGAGGCGCAAGTGGAGAAGCTGACACAATCAGCACTTCCAGTTTCCCAGACGCAAGAGGCTGACAATTATAAAGATTTATTGCTTTCATTACTTAGCGGAGATACCGTGATCTTCCTCGATCACAACGATAAAGCTGTGCTGCTCGGCATACGCGGCTCCCAGACGCGTGCAATCAGTGAGCCTGAAACCGAAGCCGTCATTCGCGGACCTAGAGAAGGATTTACTGAGTCAATCAGAACGAATACTTCCATGATAAGAAGGAAGATTAAATCACCTCGCTTAAAAATGAAATCACTCATCATTGGCAAAATGACGAATACAGCAGTTGTTCTTTCTTATATTGACGGAATTGTAGATCCGCAAGTCGTAGAAGAGGTGGAAAAGCGCCTTCAAAAAATAGACATAGATGGCATACTGGAAAGCGGTTATATTGAGGAATTAATTCAAGATAATTCATATTCACCCTTTCCTCAAATTCAATATACAGAGCGCCCTGATGCCGTAGCTGCTTCCTTGTTAAATGGCCGCTTTGCAATTTTTGTGGACGGTACTCCCTTTGTACTCTTGGCTCCTACTGTGTTCTGGGAGTTAATGGCCGCTACAGAGGATTATTATGAGCGATTTATGGTCAGTACGCTCCTTCGCTGGCTAAGATATATTTTCTTATTTCTTGCCTTATTAACGCCTGCTCTATATGTGGCAGCTATTAGCTATCATCAAGATTTAATACCTACCAACCTATTGCTAAGTATTGCAGCGGCAAGAGAGGCCATTCCTTTTCCCGCTGTAGTTGAAGCCTTAATTTTGGAGGTTGCGTTTGAGGCGCTGCGAGAAGCAGGGGTTCGATTGCCCAAGACGATCGGCCAAACAGTCAGTATCCTGGGGGCACTCGTCGTAGGTCAGGCAGCGGTTGAGGCTGGGATTGTCTCTGCACCGATGGTCATCGTGGTATCCGTCACAGGTATTGCATCGTTTACAATTCCTAGATTTAACGGAGCCATTGCAGTACGAATGCTTCGCTTCCCTTTTCTAATTGCAGCGAGTATATTCGGGATTTATGGCATTATTATGCTTGGTATTATCACGCTGGGGCACATGGCCAACTTGCGTTCCTTTGGTGTTCCCTATTTATCACCCTCAGGCCCGCTTAACCTGCGTTCCATGGGCAGCGTAGCCATCCGTGTGCCTTGGTGGGCTGCAACAAAGCGTCCAGCCCATCTGGGCATTAAGAATACAGTAAGAGAAGACGAACAACTCAAGCATGAATTCAAGGAAAATATGGGACAGACGGGTGAACATATCAAGCATTCGAAGTCACAACCACCATCGGACCATCTTCAGCACCAGAAGGATAACCAGAACCAAGGAGAGGATCAACATGAGAAGTAAACAATTCAGCAGTTTGGTCAGATGCTTGACTTGTTGCATGATTATTGCTGTATTACTTTCAGGATGTTGGGACAGTAAAGAAATTAACGACGTAGCCATCATACTCTCTACTGCCATCGA
>CAYUSG010000216.1:0-4064 GCA_964447355.1 uncultured Paenibacillaceae bacterium | reverse complement strand
CGTAACACGAATTATTAAAGATGTTAAATACGATATTGAGTAGTCATTTAAGACAGCTGTAATAGTAGGACAAATTGAAGTGATAATAGCATTATATGATATGGTCAGTGGTGTTATTTCTAACAGCAGAATAGATAATGAATCATTATTGGTATGGGCAATTAATAACAATGACATTGAAACACTAAGGCTTTTATTTTCGTTAGGTGTAAAGAATGTTACGGGCCAGGCATTCCATGAAGCTGTGTTTAGAGGGGATATCACAATAGTCAAGGAGGTTGTTCGGGCAGGGATCGCTATTAGTATAAAGTATGACGGCAAAAGTGCATTAGAGCGGGCAAAAGAAATGGAACTCCAGGATATAGTCGATTATTTAGTTCAAGTGGGAGCAGGCAATCAACCTGAGACTTCACAAGGTGTTGACACTGGCACATCTCTTCCTATAGCTACAGATTTTGTACTACAAGATATTAACGGTGATAATGTTAGATTAAGTGATTTAAATGGAAAAGTTCGGTTATTGCAGTTTTTCTTCTCATATTGCCCTGATGTGTGCCCGCCAACTACATATTTGCTCCCCCAAGTTCAGGAGGAGCTAAAGAAAGATGGCGTTTTTGGAACTGAGACGGAAATCATATCTGTAACCATTGACCCTGATAGAGACACGTCAGAAAGATTATTGGAGTATGCCCAACAATTTGATGCGGACTTCGATGGTTGGAGATTCTTAAGGGGCAGAGAAAAAGCGATAGCTGAACTGGCCGCGAATTACAATGTTATGGTTACAAAGGACGAAGAAGGAAACTTCGGACATATGAATTTGTTAGTGATTATTGACAAAGAAGGAAACATATCTGAATGGATAAATGCAAACGATTATATATTAAACGGAGATAAAAATAAAAAAGCATCTGATATTGTTAATAAGTTTAAGGAATTGCTTTTATAAGAAAATAATCTCGTATACATGGGCTGACCAAAAAGTTAGTGTAAACTGAACTAACCCTAAAACAATCAATGGTTGCTGTACCTTACTGGTATTGCAGCCGTTTTATTTTGTTCGTAGGAGGATTTTACCACCTGACAAAGAATAATTCTAATTGAGGTTAAATGTCGAAAAATTTCGTTGGACGTAATTGTCTTTTGGTGACGAAAGAAGAATTGGGTAAACATTGATAACTGGCTAACTGAAATGTGTCAAAGGCTATGTTACTCAAGAGCGTGTAAAGTGGTTTGGGTATTTGGAATAATTTCACTATAACTAACATGATTTGCGAGATGGAGGTTGATTTTCTTGAAGATTTTCAGAGTATATGTAATGTTATTGGTCATTTTGTTGTTTTTATCAACCGCGAGTATTTCAAATGCATCAGAAACAGTTAAAATTGTTCAAGTCGCATTGGGTAGTAATCATTCGGTGGCCCTTGATCAGTCAGGCAATGTTTTGGCATGGGGGAATAATGAATACGGGCAACTTGGTAATGGGACAACCGTCAAAAGTGAGACGCCTGTGCAGGTATTGTTTTCCAAACCGAAAAGTAATACGGATACTTTTGACACTGTTAAATTATCATTCAAAGATTTATCCACCGATCATTGGGCGTCAGCGAACATCCACTGGGCCTTTGAACATAATATTATTTCGGGATATGATGATAAGACAGTACGACCAAACAATATGGTTACTGAAGCGGAGTTTCTTGCTTTTCTACAAAGAGCGTTTCCAAACTCCGCTCCAGTAGTTGAGACTAGCAGTTCAAGTATTTGGTATGAAAAATATTATGAATTTGCAGATAGTCTCAATTTGCCAGTTGATAAATCAACTGCGACAAAATCAATAAATCGAGGAAGGGTAGCGCAAATTGTTGTTTCTGGATTGGGATTCAATTACGATGTTGAACAGTCTGTTAATTATTTGCTGAATAATGGTTTAGCGCAAGGTAAAACCTCTTCCACATATGAAGGGTATGAACCATTTTCAAATCTGACTAGAGCAGAAGCTGTGACGTTTATTAAAAACATTGTGGATAAGGGGATTACAGAATTAGAAAGGAGACCCAACACTTCTTCAATTACTTCCAACGCAGGTTTCCGAACCTATTCAAATCATAGATTTGGTTTTGCAATTGATTTTCCAAACAACTGGCCCAAAGAAACTCTCTCCCCAAATGGGGATGGAGCTAATATTGAAGGTCCACATAATGGGGAATCCGGTGAATTTTCAGCGCCTGAATATAGTTTAATTATTTCTGCCAGTCATTATTTCGAGGACTTTGTTAATGAATATTATCCTTGGGCGTTAAATCCGAATGGACATTATGGATATGATGATATTGAGACAATTGAATTAAATAATGGTGGGCAAGCAATAGCACGAATAACGGGAGACGGATTTCCAACTGTGATTACTGCTGTCATTATCCAAGATGATATGATGTTCAAAATGGAAGGCACAATCGGCAGTGTGGATAGTTATGATAACATCAAAGGGACACTGTACAATGTTATGAGAACCTTTCGTATTCTTGATAGCGGCGAAGAGAGGAACTCAACAGTTAACGAGCCACTAAATACTCAAATGATTCAAGCTGGAAATTATACAGTCTATTTTAAGGATAACATGACCGATTCAAGACCTTTTCTTAAAGATGAATTACTTGAACGTTTACTTCGTTTAACATATAATCCGAACACCACGATAGTTATTTCGGAAACTGACATGATATCTTCAATGTACAATTTTAGTACGATGTACGATGGTAAGCTGTCCTTATTATATATGAACAATGCAATAATGTATGATGTAGAAAATTTATTTAAACCATATTATCAAGGAACCTTGAGTTCAGATGAAGCGATGAAATTTGATGAAAGCCCAAATCTGAATGTTCCTAAATATACATTAGATATGGGATCCTATGCTGCTACAGAAGAACAAATTGCTCAGGCTGCCTTTTCTGATTCAAATGATACGAAAGCAATAACAGGTCTCTCATTTATCGAATTGCGTCAACAAGTATACGAAACGTTTTACGATGATGTATTAGCCATGAGAACTGATTCTACACAAATATTTGACTTGCTGAGTGCTCTTGAAAAAGCATACTATCAGTTTTTTGAAATGGAGGAATTAATAGAGGGACCTATAAACGTTCTTGACCAGGCTCCGCAGAGTAATGAGGACAAGAGCCATAGTGCACCACAGGAAGCTGGAAGCATTCCAATTCAGCCTTCGAAAGAAGAGTTGCTGAGGGCTTGGGATGCACTTGATGACAGGAACTTTGCATTCAAAAGTGTCGAGTTGAACGAAGCAGTCAATGATGGTTTGTACACTGCAACGCCATTTGCAGATTATGTGGATTCAGTTAGACACGGGTATAATACAAGAGAGAAAATGATAATGATGGGTAAGATGTGGCATGACGAATGGAAGAAGCAAAAGGCAATCATTGAGAAATACAAAGGTTCTGAGCCAGATGCCTATGCGCTGATTCCTCTGATAGACGATATTTACGCTAAAGCATTTAAGATATTGGACAAGGAAACGTCCAAGGTCACGGATGACGAGTGGCAGGATCTTATCGATGCTAGCAGCCAAGCTCGCTATCATGGAATCTACATTATTGTTAAACAGCGCAGCACTATGTCAGAGATGCCGGAAGGGAGCGGAAAGCCGCAGGAATGGAAAAGCACACCCGGCCAAGTAACGCCGAGAATTTAAGTATAAACTGCGGTTCTCGATTCGATTCTAAAAATGCTCATTTTTGATTTCCTAATTGGTAATAGGGATGGACACTATTGAAACTTATGAATATGTATAATTGTATAGTGAGGCACAGGAGAAAGACTTCCTTGCCACCATACATAACAATTCAGAAGGGACTGTCTATTAAGTCCCACAAATAAAGCAAGTGGAGAAAAACGACGATTCGTCTTTTCTCTACTTGCTTTTGTTTTTGGAGTATTGTTAGAAGATAGCTGGCGGATGCCCACTATTTTCAGTAAGTTGATTTGCGCTTTTGCTCTTGAATGTAGGAGCCATAAGGGATAAGGAAATCAAAGCG
>CAYUSG010000215.1:0-4123 GCA_964447355.1 uncultured Paenibacillaceae bacterium | reverse complement strand
ATATTATACTTAGAAGATATAGAATCTCAAATTTCTCTTTATGATAAATGGAATGCAGCTTGGGATTACAAATCATCGAGAAAAGCAACCTCCAAGGACAATGAAATCATTCTGTTCACGTCTGGAAGTGAAGGACATCCCAAGGGAGTCGTACTCTCGCATGATCAAGTGTATGCGAATATGCAGCAGATTCTAAACGTGATGAACATTGAATCAGAGCGTGATACATTGCTTTCTGTGCTGCCTATGTACCATGGATTGGGTTTGATTGCAGGCATATTCATGCCGTTATTATCGGGCATTCCGGTCTACCTCTATCCCGAGTTAACTGATCATCAAGTCACAACAGAGCTTCAAGTTATGCATGATATCACCGTTATATTAGGTACGCCTGCATTCTATGATGGATATATCCAAGATGCGAGGTTAACTAAAGGTCACAAACTCCGACACGCTATTTCTGGAATAGGCAAGTTAGAGGACAGTACAGCTGCGCGGTGGAATGAACGGTTTGGATTCAATATACTAGAAAGTTATGGCGTAACCGAAAGCGGATGTGTGCTTTCACTGAATACCCCGTTATTTCATAGAAAAGGTTCCGTCGGGCAAGTCTTGCCGGGCGTTGAAACCCGAATCGAACCAATAGCAGGAATGAAAGTGGGAGGCAGCTTATACGTGAAAGGGCCCAATCTGATGAAACGGTATTGGACCGATCAACAAGATGTTGCACGTCAGAATGAATGGTACGATACAGGAGATATCGTTAACATCGACCCTGAAGGCTACTTATACATCCTAGGAAGAAAGAAGCGATTCGTCCATAAGGGTGGAGAGATGGTTTCGCTTGATCTCGTTGAAACGATAGCTTCACGTTGCTTCAATACACAAGGGGTTGCAGCGGTATCGGTATCTCATAAAGAGAGTGAACAGATTATCCTGTTTACGACATGCAAAATTGCAGCACTTAGAGATATAGAATCCTATATTAGAGTGTACGAACATTCCAATTCAAATCTACCACATCATATCAAAATATTAGAGACAATGCCTTCACTAGGCAATAGAAAAACAGACTATGCTGCTCTACAGCAATTAGCCATGCAGGTCATAGGAGAAGCGGAGAAAACTGAACTGGTAAGAGTATAAACAACAAAGGGATGATACAATCATGTCAGTGAAGAAGAAGATCTTTATGACGCTTGGGGTGTTAGTCTTATTAAGTATCCTAATCATCGCAATTCAAACCATACGGTATGACTCCTTGCAACTAGCCGATACGTCTGAGAAGAAGAGTATTGCAATACAGCTGGACGAAGATCAGGCGATTCAGAACTTGTCTGCAGCGATACAGCACAAAACAATCTCTTATCAGGATATGAGTCAAATCGACGAGCAAGCTTTTTTGAGCTTCCATCAATTTCTAGAAACACAGTATCCAACTATTCATAAAGTAATGTCGAAACAAACCATTAGTGATCTTAGTCTTCTGTATAAATGGGAAGGGACGGATCCCGATCTAGATCCGCTTATCCTTGCAGCCCATATGGATGTTGTACCTATAGCAGAGGGTGATGAATGGGAGCATGATCCTTTTTCTGGGTTCATAGGGGATGAATATGTATGGGGAAGAGGCACCATTGATATGAAGAGCCAGTTGGTCGGCATTATGGAGGCCATGGAAGCACTCGCTAAGACGGACTTCAAACCACAGCGTACGATTTATCTTGCATTTGGACATGATGAGGAAGTATCGGGGGCCGAGGGTGCCGCGATGATATCGAAGCATTTAGAGGCAGAAGGGATTAAAGCCTCTCTTGTGTTAGATGAGGGTGGATTTGTGGTCGATCAATTGATCTCAGATATTGATTCGCCAGTTGCATTAATTGGGATTGCAGAGAAAGGTTATCTGACACTTAAACTTACTGCAACAGATAAAGGAGGTCATTCCTCCTTGCCTCCGCGCCATACGGCGGTTGGAACGCTTGCAGCAGCCATCTATACTTTAGAGAACAGCCCATTTGATGCCACAATTAAAGGCCCTACTGAATTGTTCTTGGATCATATAGGCCCGGAAATGCCGCTCTTAACGAGGATGCTCTTTGCTAATGATTGGCTGACGCAACCTTTATTAAAGAGCGAGCTGGCCAAATCACCCAATACGGATGCATTACTTAGAACAACCATTGCGGCTACAATGATTCAAGGCGGGGAGAAGGAGAACGTGCTGCCGCAAGAGGCAACAGCTTATGTTAACTTTAGAATTTTACCTGGTGAGACAGTTGAGACAGTGACCGAGCATGTTAGAACAGTGATTGATAATTCAGACATAACCATAGAACCCGTAGGTTTCAATTGGAATCCTTCTGAAGTATCAGATATTGAATCGGAACAGTTTAGAACGGTTCAAAGATCGATTCAGACCATCTATCCAGATGCTTTAACAGCGCCATACCTTGTTGTGGGGGCTACCGATTCGAGGTATTATCAAACGATTTCGAATCATGTTTTTAGGTTAAGCCCAATGAAGATAACGCAAACTGACCTCGATACCATGCATGGGACGAACGAGCGCATAAGCAAGGAAGGGTTTATGGATGTGATCAGATTCTATCATGAATTCGTGACAACGTATGACCAATATACAGGGGAATAAATCGTAGAGAAGGGACTGCCCCTTCTCTTTTTTTCATGTTCTGGGTCCGCTTAAGCGGGTTGTCCGATGAGGGATTGCAGGGGGATTTGAATATGCATATGGAAGCCCTGACCAGGCTCAGATGTCATGTGAAATTGACCGTTTAAGTGCAGAATTCGGCTTTTTAGCTGCTGCATACCCATGCCCGATCCGCCAATTTTCTTTTCTTCTATTTGCTTATGCTTCAATCCTACTCCGTCATCTCCGTAAGTGAATGTAAGAAGATTAGACGCAGCGTTTAATGTAAAAGCGGTTGTAGTTGCATGAGAATGCTTCTTGGCATTGTTCAGCAGTTCTTGGAAAATTCGGAACAGATGGCGCTTGGCCTCAAGGTCGATCGTCTCGATCGCTGACGTTCCTTCTACCTCGAAGAAAATTTCAAACGGACAACTTAACGCCTCTTTATCGATGACTTTTCTGATCGTTTCAACTAAACCAACCTCCATGAGCAGATAAGGATTCAGCTCGAAACAGCTTTCTCTTAAATTCGTATTAATAATTTCAATGTATTCAATGAGATTGTTGAATTTCATTTGTTCTTCTTTGGAGAGAGTGTAGTTTCGCATGAACTGATTCAGTTTGCGCTTAAGATAGAACAAGTCCTGCATCGTCGTGTCATGCAGATCGGTTGCAATGCGGAAACGCTCCTTCTCCTCGATTTCGAACATCATCTTGCGAATCCATACAAACTCTTCGGAAGCTTGTGAATTCGGTACTTCAGAAGCTATGTCCTGCAGCTTGGAGGTTAGCTTGCGAATCAAATACACATTCTCCAAACTCACCGCTAGATAGGATGTAATCAGCCGAAGCCACTGCTTCTCTTCATGAGCAAGCAGGGTATTCGTTTTCTTCTGGGTAATGATGAGATACGATGTATATTCTTCGTGACAATGGATCTTAAGACATGTATATTCGGGATGTTCCAGCTGCTTGGATGCTACGATGTCCTTTACCTTAGCTGTATCAATAAATCCTTCTTCAATGATCTCCATTTCATTGTGATAATGAAAGACAATAGCCCCGCCGTACACCTCTAATGATCTAACAATGTCCACCAACGTAATGTCCTTTAGCTGTGCGAAGCTCTTAATACCTGGTAGATTGTTAGATATCTTCTTCAATGAAGCCTGCAAATAATACTTCTTAGGGAAGAGGAACGGTTCCATCCGCGTTGTTAAATATAGCAGCGTCGGCAGCAATATGAGCATAATCGCAAAGCCGACCGCTAACTTGACAGGATCGTATACATTAAAAACTAAGATGGATGTGACAACGACAGAGAGAGCAGGCACAAGTGATATGACCATTGCAAACATGACCCGTCTTAAGACTAGCTGTATATCGTATAATTGCTTGGATATTAGCAAATAAGTGAATGATAGCGGGAAAAATAATACAAACCATCCTGCGTAAATACCATCTATTAAGGGA
>CAYUSG010000214.1:0-4156 GCA_964447355.1 uncultured Paenibacillaceae bacterium | reverse complement strand
ATAATTCCTAGATTATCAAAACGGGCATAACACACTGTCGGCTTTGTGTTATGCCCATTTGATGCTTCAACACCTAATTCTTTAGCGAATTACATTTAAGTTAGCCAAAGAAACATTATAATAATTAACACTAACGCTAAACCATAAATGGAAATCAATCGAATAAAGTTTTTACCTGTCCGTTTATCATAGGCTGTATTCTCAGTCCGATTCTCAGATGAATTCCCAATCACTAACGTCATCACGATCGCAAAGACAAAAACCAAAGCTAGTAAACTATATAAGAGAATAGTCATACGATCTCAGCTCCATTCTAGACTAAATTAAGGTTGAACTACATTCTGAGGCGTTCCCTGCCCAAAAGCTGTTATATTCTCCACGGTGATCTCCAATAAGCGCTGCCTTGCCTCCGTCGTTGCCCAGCCAAAATGCGGCGTAATGCGTGTGTTCTTCGCTTTTAACAATGGATTATGTGTTGCCGGCGGCTCCACACTCAAAACGTCAAGACCCGCTCCAGCAATTTGTTCAGCATTCAATGCATCTGCCAGGTCTTGTTCGATGATCATCCCGCCCCGAGAGGTGTTAATGATAAAAGCACTGGATTTCATAAATGAAATGGATTGTTTATTGATAAGACCTTGCGTGTCAGCAGTAAGCGCGCAATGCAAGGTGATATAATCCGACTGACTTAACAGCTTATGCAAAGATAAGAACTCAACCGTTTCTAATCCGGCAATCTGCTTGGGTGTTCTTGTCTGCACTACAACCCTCATGCCAAAGGCGAGTGCAATTTTGGCTACCTGCTGGCCAATTTGACCAAATCCAATGATCCCGATGGTCTTTCCTTGCAGCTCACTCAGCGGGTAACGAATAAAACTGAAATCCTGACTGTTAGACCATTCACCCTGCCTAACTAATTCCGAATGCTGCTGCACATGGTGCGTATGTTCTAATATAAATGAGAAAACAAGCTGGGCCACCGCCATCGTACTGTAACCAGGTACATTGCACACAACAACTCCTAGTTCCTTTGCCGCTTCAATATCAATAATATTATAACCCGTCGCCAGTACACTCACCAGTTTAAGCTGAGGCAGCTGCTGCAGGATTTCCCTGCTTAGCGGCACCTTGTTGGTAAGAATGATATCTGCATCTTGGGCACGTTCAATGATTAAGTCATGCGGCGTTCGTTCGTAAATCGTAACCTGCCCGCATGCTTCTAATGCCTCCCATGATAAATCGCCCGGATTCGTAGTAAATCCGTCCAATACTACTATATTCACATCAAGAACCCCATTTCTCTAAAACTTTGAAATAATGTACGGTAATACACTTCATGCTGTGGTGTAAAGGATGAAATTGAGACTTCTTGCTTCGAAGGACTTCTTCGGCCCAGTTCATCCCATTCAAATCCTTCAATATGTACAGTGCTGAGCGCACCTGAGACCAATGCCTCGTATTGCTTAAGCTCTAACCAGAATAATCCGCTGACCTCTTCTAATTGTACCTTATAATCAACCAGCGGTGCATTATATTCAAGTACAAAAACGTGACAAAACTCACGATCTTTCCAGTGCGGCGTGACCGATTCAGAACGTATAACTCCCACTTTGGTTAAGGAATTAAATGGGGCGGCAACGCCAAGTTCCTCTTCCAGCTCCCTCACCGCATCCTCCATCCGTTCTCCAGCCGTTAAATGACCTGCAGCAGACTTGTCCAGTTTACCGGGAAACGTATCCTTCGATGCATGCCGCTTCTGAAATAACAGCTTAGGTTGAGCGAATGAAGTATTAACGATCCAGCATTGAAACGTTCGATGCCAGTATCCTTTCTGATGAACGTCGCTTCGGTCTGCTTGTCCGATAAGATTCATGTGTTCATCATAGATATCAAGGCGCTCACTCATTTTATCATCCCCTGCCCATAAATTGATACATCAGCCTAGTATTCTTCGCTTCCTTAAATCCCAGTTTTCTATAGAAAGAATACGCTGCATAATGGCGTTCGGTCAACAAACTAATGTTGCTTATTCCGCGCTGCACCGCTTCTTCTTTCATCGTCTGAATCAATTGGGTGCCAATGCCTTGGCGCTGCTTTGTGTCATCAACACACATCTCATGTATATACATAATATGACCTTTCCACCACACCTTATCTTGGGCAAAGCATAACCCAACAATCCCTCCTTCGTCATGCACTGCTACTTTACCAACAAACTTAGGCATGAGGATGAGGTCGTGTAGAAACTCAGCGGCAAGTGTATCCGTCCATTGATCATCCCATGGGGATTGGTTAAACACGGTACAAAACAGTGTAACGCAAGCGTTAAAATCATCTTGGGCGTAATCCCTAATAACCAAATGTCCACCTCCTGCACGATGTGCTTTTCGAACATTTCATTAAGCAACTCCTTAACATGTTAAAATGGATGAAACATTATCGCAAGGAGCTGATGCCATTACTCAAAAAATCCCCATCAGCACTAATCGTCTTGCTTCTCATCTGTCACCTGTTTATCACAGCTGAAACATATTATTGTTCCTTTTCCCTGAACGATACCCCCAAGAAATCCAGCTTCACAATAAATAGGTGTCTCACAACGTATACAAGTCCCCACATATTCTTTCATCTTGTCTCCTCCTATCAGGATAACCCGACCTCAGTTCAGACCTTGTCACTGTTTCGCTGTATCAAAAGGCGTTCACTATCCGAGAGTGGTCTGATATATTGGCATGTCTGCTCCATTAACTATTCCATCCCGATATTATTTTTTCCTTGTTATATTCAGTAGGTGTCCATTATAATTGGTTAAGTTTACTATTTATTGTAATCCATTTGGAGGTGTACTATGAAATCATTTTTAAAGTTAAAATCGATCGTCTTCCTGCTTCTGTCCATTATGTTGATAGGCACTGCTTGTCAATCTGTATCGGGCGTGGATTTGAACAAAGTCATGACTCAGAATATGGACGTACAAAGCTATGAAGGACAAACAATCTTGTCTGTTGATTTCGGTGTAAATGAGAGCGTTGCCGATGATGAGTTTTACGCTGAAGACCTGAGGATGCTCGAGCTGTTCCAAGGAGCAACGCTTCAAATTGTAAATGCCAAATATGTAAGCGATACCCACTTTTCATATCAAGGCATACTTACATTACATAAAGGGGAATTACATTTCAGCGCTTATAGTGATGGCAGCAGCCTATTTCTAGAGATTGACGGTGCTAAACAACCTATTATCTTCGAAAATGTATTCCAAACACCCGATATCGAGGCATTTATCACTTTAATGCAAGGTTATGCTTTAAATGAGGATGAAAGCGAAGCTAAGCCGTTAGTAACTGAAGAGCAAATCGTCGATTTACAGAAGCAAGTGGGAGCATTTTTGATTACCCATTTCCCTAATCCGCAGGACACTTCAGTAGACCATTTCGTCCGAACAGAAATCAATGGCGAAACAGAATTATTAACGAAAGTAGAATTAACACTTGGCCCAGAAGAAGCTGCGACATTATTAAAGCAAATGCTTCGTAACATCATTAATGATGAAGAGAGTTTAGAAGAACTTTTAAGTCAAATCTATGATGTGTTTGCGCCAGTTATCATACAATCTATTAAGGCGGAGCAGAAGATGCAGCAGGAATGGTACGAGGAATATGGGTACGAACCCGATTCAGATCCATTGGATGCATTCTTGTACATCATTGAAACCAAAGAAGATGCTGTAGCCTTTGCGACTTCAATGTTAAACATGGCCTTAATTTATCTTAATGCAGAAGTAGAAACCAATGCAGATTCAGCACTTCCGTTTGAAGAAGGTTCTTACTTGAACACAGCCTTTTATTTCAATTCCAACAAATACATTCAAAAAAATGAGACCGAGCTTTTCATAGATTTTGCAGATGATGAATACTCGATCGTTGACACCGTGTCGTTTAATCTAATCAATGAAACTTGGAATATGAATAGCACAGTTATCGAGGTACAGCCTATAGAAAACTATGAACAAGCTGTGAGTGTAATGGATCTAGGCATGGGATCAACATTAGAAGACGCCGTTGAAACAGATTAGTTACTTTATGACATATTGAAAAACGATTTTAAAGTATCCGAGAAAACTGTTTATTTCGCACTTGTTGAAGACAAAGCTTATATT
>CAYUSG010000213.1:0-4168 GCA_964447355.1 uncultured Paenibacillaceae bacterium | reverse complement strand
GCACGGTGGTGTGGGAGGTCGGCTATCCAATTAATGGGTAGCCTCCTACCCGATTAAACCTATTCTATTGAATTCAAGAAGGTAACTCGTCTATGAGCATCTGCACGTCATAGGTTTCTCATATTATTGTATTATCGTAACATAAGATTCACCTAACATGTCTTTAACTTGGTAACGCGCGGTTGAAAGCTCTTTGTCAATAAAGGCTTGCAGATCCGATGGGTCAATGCCATACATCACTTCTATTTCTTTAGCGAAAAGAAATCTTTCTTCTTCTAATAAAGCGGATAATGGAGGCACTTGCTGCGGCACGGGTTCTTCGCCTAGAGCTTGCTTTAATCCAGCGACATAATTCTCGAACGGGCGACTGCCAACGATCTTAACGCCCTTGTGTTCTTCATTTAACATCATAATAGTAGGAAATCCTCTAGCCCCAAGCCTTCTAGTTAAGGCGAAGTCTTCATTTAATAATTCATGACCCGCTTGTTCGTCAGCTTCTTTGACAATGGAATCTCCATCTAACCCCATGCCATTCACAATTTCGACTAAGACAGATGCCTCACCGATGTTTTTATTGAATACAAAGAGTTCTTCTCTTGCACGACGCAGGTATTCAAAGGCCTTTGCCTCGCCATGGTATTGTTGAATTATTTTATATACACGAGAGGGTGGAAAAGAGGATTGAACAGGATTGTCAATCATAAGTGAACCATCAATTGGCATGCGATAATGCTCGCCAACTTCTCTCCAATGACCTGCAACATCAGCAGGCCAGTGAATGCCGTTAGCAGGGTCCACAGGTCCTCCGTGCCATTTCTCTAATAAACCGCCCATGACGGTCTTGAAGTTAAAATAGGGTTCATACAGCTTCATAAATTTGCGAAGGGTCGGTTCAAGCGCCCAGCAATGAGAGCATATGGGGTCGGTTACATAGTATAAATCTACTTTTTTAATCGGAGGGTTCAAATCAATGATCTCCATGTTCTCGTCACCAGCAACGCCACATACACCCGTTTCCAAATCACAAATCATGTTGTTGTTCGTCATATCAGCACCTCATTCTTGTTTGTTTGCTTCTTACTGTTAGTTTAGTGGATAATAGAGATGAGGGACACCAACACTTATTCGAATATGTTGGATATTCAACACATCTCAAGTATTGTTGGAAAACAGGAGGACGATTTATGATGACGACAACAAGAACAGATCCCCGAATGATACGCACTCGTAAATTAATTATGGACTCGTTTATTGAGTTATCTGGCCAAAAGGAATTTAAGGATATTACGATTAAGGATATAACAACCGAAGCCCAGATTAATCGGGCCACCTTCTATTATCATTTTGAAGATATTTATGACTTATTAGAGAAGGTTCTATCCGAAGTATTACTCGTTAATTTGAATGGCGATGTGTATGAAAATGGCCGACTTAATGAAGAGACGCTCGTTGACATTTTCCAAGCGATTACACAATTCCAATCATCGTTATCCAACCGTTGCCATCGAGGATATGAAGATACCATTGCACGCATTATTAGGGAACAGCTCGAAATCCTCTTCTACAACATGTTAATAAAACAAGCAGACACCCCAGAGGATGAGGCTCTAAAAGTGACTGCCGTGATGCTAAGCTGGGGTATATACGGCGCTTCTGTAGAATGGAGAAGAAACAAGAAAAAGGTATTGCCCGACTCATTTATCAAATCGGCTATACCTTCTATATTATTGGGGGTGGGCAGGAGCTCGCATTAAGCGATTTCCTTCACTCTCATCATAGGTTTAAATTTAACCTTTACTCATATTCACGATAACATTTCTAGGTTGACACATTGTCTATCTGCTGGATAAAGCTATGCCTGTCTTGCTCCCACATGGTGGCCAATTCACTCGAATATCCCATGATAACATGCGGATTTCTGTGGCTTATTTCAACGAGAATATTTCTTATTTTTTCTTTCTTTTCTATCCCATCGACGATTACCCTCTCACTGTCATCCATATGATTAATGTGCGAGAGCCTAAATTCAAGTGTGGGTACGAGTGGATTCCTAGTATGAATCATCACAGTATAAGTCTTGCCCGCGTCTTGGCCCGGTAATCCATATAAGCTCTGTCTATGAGTGGTCTCTCCTTCATAAGTCCACACTACATCAGCTACATGTATAACGTCCAACGAAAAGGTATTTAACTTCATAATCCAACTATTGGTAATAACAACGAGACCATACTGAGCAGCGCCTCCAACATGGACTTCACTGTTAATGCCCTGCGCCACTTCCTCATATTCTCCATAGACCGCCAGTGACTTGTATACATTATGCCGTTCAAAATTGATTACACCTAAAATGAATTTAATCAGTCTAGGAAGTCCTTTGTAAAGTAAATATAATCCTATTAACAATCCAATGACATTTACAGCATCGATTTCTATTTGTGATAAATTATAATTAGTCATCCAAATACCTATGGCAGTTAACGTGAAGGCTAATATGAATTGGTTGCGGTTAATTCTTTTGATTTGCGTTTCAATAAAATATTGTTTCTTTTGTTTGTTCGTGATACAGCCACCTCTCTTGTGCGTGATTAACAAACAGCGCGCCATCAGGCCTCTTATAGATATACCATAATATGGTTTGTTTGCACAAGTTAACCACATTCAAATCTCTCCATTAAATTTTACCTAATAAAAATCTAACATTCACCTCGCCAGAACCTTTTGCGTTCCTGCTCCCACTCAGTTTATACGCTTGTTGTTTCAACACACGCTTCACTTGTCCCGGCTTCCATTTGGGATGCCGCTGAAGAATCAGCGCTGCAATGCCGGAAACAATCGGTGTGGCCATACTGGTGCCAGATAAACGTTTATAGCTTCTAGGAATACGTAGTGACATAATGTTCACCCCGGGAGCGACAACATCCGGCTTGCTGGCACGCCCTGCCTTTCCTCTGCTCGAGAAAGCAGCGACTCTATCATCAGATTGGCGAATCGTGTTCCTATCATTGACCGCTCCTACCGTAATGATTAATGGATTATTGCCGGGTGATCCAATCGTTCGTGCCCTTGGACCGCTGTTCCCTGCAGCAGCTACTACGACCAGCCCGGCTTTCCATGCTTGTGATGTAATCTGATAGAGCGGATCATCCGAACGCTGCTCAGGGCGATCGTAACCAAATGAAAGATTAATCACGCGTATATTATATCGCTTGCGATGTTTGATCGCCCACTCAATGCCCCGTATGACATCAGATGTTAATCCTGACCCATTCCTGTCCAGCACTTTAATACCTATGAGTTTGGCTCTTGTGGCCTGACCTTTGTACTTGCCCTTGGACATCGTTCCATTGCCGGCTGCTATTCCGGCAACATGTGTTCCATGACCATTGTCATCATAAGGTTGGCGACGTCGATTGACGAAATCCTTAAAGGTCACAATACGATTCGTCGGCCGAGTTAAGTCTGGGTGAGAATGAATCCCAGTATCTATGACCGCGATGCCTACATTCCTCCCTGTTAAACCCGCCTTATGAACCTTAAGCGACCCTACCGCCGGTGTTGCAACGTTCAGATACATCTTCACTTTGCGATCTAAGTACAAGCATTTGACGCAGTGCTCTCCACAAAGCTTTCTAACTCCATCCCTTGTTATATTGGCCGATACGGCATTGATAGACGCCATTCTGTTCTTCATAGCAACATGGCGCAAACCAAGCCGCTTCTTTAGAGCCAGCAGGCTTGCCTTCGTCATTTTCGGTTTAAATGTAACGATAACAGGAATTTTTCCTCTCTTGTTTGTACCCAGAGCATAAACTTTCCCGTTCATGACCTCTTGTAATTTGGGGTGCAGTTTGTCCCTATACTTGTCAATCCATCGTTTGTTCTTCACTTCGCCATGACTCCTTTCGGTATTTCACACGTCCGATATGAGAACAGTATATTGAGAACCTGATGCGAGTGATTAGACGTATGATCCCGTGCACGACAAAAAAGCCTGCTCAGACAAGGCAGGCTATCTAAAAAATTGCAAAAAAGGACTTCCCGGTGTATACTTGGAGTAGATAAAGTAGTTGGTTCCTCTGGAACCTAGCTGGAAAAATAGCATCCGGTACCCCACGGGGGGGTCTCACAAATACCTTGTTTATTTAAAATTAGCTATTACATGTATCAT
>CAYUSG010000212.1:0-4211 GCA_964447355.1 uncultured Paenibacillaceae bacterium | reverse complement strand
GTAATCAACAGCATCTTGAAAGTCAAGCAAACTTCGACGGCAATCGTCGCATTCTGGACAGAAAAAAACCTACAATAATGAGTTGTAGGCCGTTAAAAAGATATATATTTAATAAAAAGGGGGTCATCTATTATTATAGGTTTGCAGTATTAAGAATCTGTGTTAAAAGCGTTACAGTTATATTACAAATTTTAAAGCGCTTTAATTTCTTGAATCATTTTAACGGGGAATTTGATCGCCCCGCGTTAAAATGATTCATAACGCATTAT
Organism: uncultured Paenibacillaceae bacterium; assembly: GCA_964447355.1. Classification (GTDB taxonomy): domain Bacteria; phylum Bacillota; class Bacilli; order Paenibacillales; family CAYUSG01; genus CAYUSG01. The sequence continues at coordinate 3,942 of CAYUSG010000212.1, read as the reverse complement.
GAAATGGATTCATACTGTCCGTAAGCTTGTTCCAACAGATTAATCTTCTTATCTATATATTCTTGATAAGCCCGATTGTAGGCGGCTGGTTCTTTCGGGTTCGGAAACCGTTCTATTCTTTGGTTTAAACCTTCGCTGCCTGGTGAAGGGTACACAATCTTACTTACTGCCCCGCAGCCTAACCCGATAATGGTCTGTCTTTCTTCCATCATTAAGATATTGTATAAGCTCTCTCTGCCATCAAGCGCGTAACCTACGTTCTCCAAGTTACCTAGAATGTTCTTCTGACGGTATAGATAATAAGGTTTATACGCATGCACTTCAGTCCACTGCTCGGCTAACTGCATCATCGCTCGAATTTCATCCCGATCCGCCACTTTATATTGATCCCGCTGCTTCGTCATGGCTGAAGCACGTTTGAATGATAACGTATGAACGGTTAACGATTCAGGCATCAGCTTCTCGGTTTCTGCCAATGTATGCGTAAACTCAGTTAATCCCTCACCCGGCAAGCCAATTATTAGATCCATATTAATATTGTCCATACCTAATTCTCGTGACGTTTTAAACGTTGATAGGGTTTCCTCAACTGAATGATGGCGGCCAATCGCTTCTAAGGTTTCATCCGTAAAGCTCTGTGGATTAATGCTGATTCGATCCACCTTCCATTGCTTCATTACTTCAATTTTGTCCGCGGTAATCGTATCCGGTCTGCCCGCCTCGACCGTTAGCTCTCGCACATTCTCCATAGATGGGAAAGCTTCAGCCATCGTTCGAAATAACGCATCCATCTCAAGTGCAGAAATGCTCGTAGGGGTACCCCCGCCCCAATAAATCGTTGTAATCTTTAAGCCTTTCTCCTTTAACCAGCGGCCTGTCTGTCTAATTTCCTCGTGAAGCCCGTGCAGAAACGAATCGACTGATCCATTATTACCGCGAATATCATAGGCTGGAAAGGTACAATACGCACATTTGGTTGGACAGAAGGGAATACCTATATAAATACTTACCTCTTGATCCAGTTTATATAGATCGGGGAGCACCTTTAATTGGCGGTCAACGATATCGAGCAGCAGTTGAATTTTCTCCTCATGCAGAAGGTAATCCTCACGCAATATAGCTGCAACATCATCACGGGCATGCTGCTGAAGTAATTGATGCATTAGTTTCGTTGGCCGAATGCCTGTAAGCGTGCCCCAAGGCTGCTGCAAACCCGTTATCTCGGTAAACAATAATAACAGACATTGAAGAATGCCTCTTTTCAACGTTTTATTAGCATCAGCAGTCGATCGCAAGTGCTGTGGAATGTGATGCGACTTTTCCCATGAAGTGTTGTGTGCCAGCACCGTATAACAGGCATGGATCGCAATATGTCCCGAAGCCTCTTGCACATTTACATCAATAGCCAAAACAGCTTCAGCTTGTTCCGCAGTGTCATCACATAGTTCTACCTTTTCGTAATACAATCTCAGAATATGAAATAAATCCGTATGAAAGCCTTCAAAGCCGGATCGTTTAATATAAATATTCAAGCCTTCTCCTCCAAATTGACAACATCATTTTAGACCAGTGTAAGTCAGCGTTACTTAAGTGTCAAATCATTCGGTAAAGGCAAGTAATGCCGTATAAATTGTCATGTTTTCTATCTCACATTTTTAAAATGCGGCTGTTTCAACCGTTCGTGTTCATCGTTCCACGGCAAGCCTGCCTCCAGTTCATATGAAGAAAGCTGCAGCATTTCTTTATAGTCTTGCTGTAACAATGCGTTATTGTTCCGAGTGAGCGAAGCATGTTTGTTGGACTGGTGCATCTCATCTTGATCTCCTTGCATGTTTTTCATTAGTGTCTCCATTTAGAGCAAAAATAACCGCCTGCAAGAGACGGTTACATCCTAAGTGTATTCTATGTTTTGGAATCTATGATTTGGCTAATAACTGCTCACTATCTAAGATTAAAGTGACCGGTCCCCAGTTCGTAAACTGAACATCCATCATTTCTCCGAATCGGCCGGTTTCCACTTGAAGCCCTAAAGCTCTCAATGCCTCATTAAACTGCTTGTACAAAGCTTCAGCAGGCTCCGGTTTAGCCGCTGCCATAAAGTTAGGCCGCCTGCCTTTGCGGCAATCGCCGTATAACGTAAACTGAGAGACGGACAGGATTTGGCCCCCCGTTTCCAGAACAGACCGATTCATTTTGCCGTTGTCATCTTCAAAAATTCGCAGGTGAGCCAATTTCTCCGCCAAATAGCGTACAGTTTCAATGTCATCTTGATGTGTAATCCCAACTAAAAGCATTAATCCATGTTCAATATGCCCAACCCTCTTGCCTTCGACAAAAACAGAGGCTTCTTTACTGCGTTGAACGACTACTTTCACTTCAGTTCACTCCATTTATTGCATAATCCGCTGGACAGAATAAACATCCTTCACGCGTTTAATTTTCTCCACGACCGAATGCAGATGCTCCCGATTGCGAATTAATATCGTCATGTGGATCATAGCCATCTTGTTCTTATCGGAACGCCCCGATACAGCGGAAATCAATGTCTTACTCTCAGACACCGCTTGCAGCACTTCATTAAGCAATCCTCTGCGATCATGTCCAGTTATTTCGATTTCCACGTTGTAATTGGCCTCAATTTCGTCAGCCCATTCTACCTCAATCAGTCGGCTTGATTCATCCGCTTCAATGGACATATTCGCGCAATCGTCACGATGAATCGAAACGCCGCGCCCTCTTGTAATATAGCCAATGATGTTATCTCCAGGCACCGGATTGCAGCATCTTGCAAATCTCACAAGCAGGTTGTCAACCCCTTTGACTCGGACACCATTAGTTGGACGACTCTTCCGAGGTTGAGAGGCTTTCATTTCCTTCATTTCGTTAGTGAGCTGAAGCTGCTGCTGCGCATCCTCTTCCTTGCGAAGCTTCTCTAACAATCGTGTACAAATCTGAGCCGCAGTAATACCGCTGAAGCCGACAGCTGAATACATGTCTTCCGCATCATTGAAATTGAATTTCTTCGCCACTTCCATAAGCTGATCATCTGTCATAAACTGACTCGGCTCATGGCCCAAGCGCTTAAGCTCACGCTCTATCGCTTCGCGGCCCTTCTCAATATTCTCCTCCCGCTTCTCCTTCTTAAACCACTGCTTGATCTTGCTCCGCGCGTGTGACGATTGAGCGATCTTCACCCAGTCCTGAGAAGGCCCGTAGGAATGCTTAGAGGTTAAAATTTCAATAATATCCCCCGTCTTCAAACGATGGTCCAGCGGGACAATTCGGCCATTCACCTTCGCCCCAATGGTTCGATTGCCTACCTCCGTATGAATGCGATAAGCAAAATCCAACGGAACAGATCCCGCAGGAAGCTCTATAACCTCGCCTTTAGGTGTAAAGACAAACACCAAGTCAGAGAAGAAATCCATTTTCAATGACTCCATAAACTCCGAAGCATCCCGAGCTTCCTTCTGAAGCTCGATGATCTCCCGGAACCAATGGATTTTCTCGCCAAAACTGTTCTCCGCTGCTGAAGCCGCGCCCTCTTTATAAGCCCAGTGCGCCGCGATCCCGTATTCAGAAGTTCGGTGCATGTCGTAAGTACGAATCTGAACCTCGAGCGGCTCGCCGTTAGGACCAATCACTGTAGTATGCAGTGATTGATACATGTTCGGTTTAGGCATGGCAATGTAATCCTTGAACCTTCCCGGCATCGGTTTCCATAACGTATGAATAATGCCGAGTGTAGCATAACAGTCCTTTATATTATCTACGATCACACGAATAGCGAGCAGGTCATAAATTTCATTAAACTGCTTGTTTTGCGTAGTCATTTTCTTGTAAATGGAATAAATATGTTTAGGTCGACCTGATATGTCACCTTCAATGCCCATTTCTTTCAATTTATCTTGAATATCCCCGATTACATCGTGAATATATTGC
>CAYUSG010000211.1:0-4211 GCA_964447355.1 uncultured Paenibacillaceae bacterium | reverse complement strand
ATATGTACCATATGTTAAGTCTGATCAACCAAAAGGATAATCAGGATTTGATTCAATATGTATCACAAGCTGCTCAGAAGCTGGAGCTCATCGGTGCTGATGTGATTGTGATCGCAGCCAATACCCCTCACATTGTATTCAACCAGATCCAACAACACGTAAATGTGCCGATGATCAGTATTGTCGAAGCTGCTAGGTTAGCTATCCAGCAATTGGGACTGAAGAAAGTAGGTCTTATAGGGACAAAGTTTACGATGGAGCATGATTTCTTCAAGCTTCCGCTGCTTCAACACAATATAAGCGTCGTCGTCCCTAATGAATCCGAGCAAACCGTGATTCATGACATCATTTTTCATGAATTAGAAAATGGGATCGTCTTGCCTGAATCAAAGCATACACTGCTCGGCATCATTCGTACTATGATGCATGAAGACAACATTCAAGGCATCATCCTTGGATGTACCGAATTTCCAATGATCATCCATCAAGATGATCTGCCTATCGAGGTTCTAAATACGGTTGACATTCACGTGAATGAGATATTCAAGCATCTCTAAAATCTAATCGCATATGATGGGAATCAAATAAAAGAAGATAAGATAATGTAGCGAGGTGTTTGTTTGAGTAAACTTTATATGACCTTCACAGTATTTTCTATTGTGTTGTTAATTTTATTAAATATACTAGGAAGTGCTAGATGGGATTACACTGGTCCCCGCGGCGATATAACTTTTAAAAAGGATACATGGGCGGATGAATTATGGATAGAATTTCAACCCCCTTTTGCCACTGGATCTCCAATTGAAGTCCCTTTAGTAAACAAGACCAGCATATCTACCTATCAAGAAATAAAAGAGCATATGCAGAAGCATGCATTATCTGGCGAGCTAGCAAATAAATGGATTGAAAGAACAAGGATAACCGATATATATTATGGCTTAAATATTGTGCTTGCCACTCTAATAATAAGCTTAATCATTAAATTGCTATATTCATACCGACATTCTAGCTGAACAGATCTCAAGAAAATTACAAGATTGGCATGTGCTTCTCGAAGGCATCGGGGTGAAGAATGCCATCGGTTTGGGCCGATTATAATACGTGTCCTCCACACAGCTTCGCATCTCTTCAACATCGATTTGTATTTTCAGCTTGACCGCTTCTACATCTTCTTCCGTCACGGTGTAGGATTCATGCTGGCCAGTAAGCAAATACTCAATACGCACTTCAATTTGATCTAGCGGAACATTATAATGTCTGCTTGCATACAACGCATATAAGTTAAGCTGATCTCTGAAATCATCTTCTTTTCCCGTTTTCCAATCCACGATAACCAGCTTGCCCTCAGGGGTACGGAATAGCAGGTCCATTTTGACATAGACCTTTGTTTCGTGAACGATCATGGTGTCCCATTTTTCAATTTCTACGATTTGGATGCCTTGCGTTTCCGTCAGCTCTTTCCACGTCTTTGTTGCAAAAAAGCCCGGAATACAAGCCTGCATTCGCTCTTTAATGGTCTGAATACGTTCAGGTTGAATATAACCAAGGTAATACATTTCGAATAGCATCCAATGGGTTTTGGGCTGCTGCATCCATGCTTCTTTATCTTTGGACTGCTGATAAGCTTTGTTCAGATAATGCTGCAGCACTTTTAACAAGTGCTCTGACCTCGGTACCTTGCGCTTCTCGTCCCAAGCTCTAACAATCGATTCGCACATTTGATGCGCCAGTTCGCCAAATACTAGATACATATTCTTAAGCTGCTTCAGACGGTACGTTCGAATTTGTGATTCATCTGCGCGCAGCTGATCCCAGCCCTGATGAGAGCCATAATAATGGTAGTAATATTTTCGCGGGCATTTGTTAAAGGTATTCGCTCTAGAAATGGAATAAGACCACTCTGGGTAGGGTGCCATGGTTAAACCTCTTTCACTTTGCTGTTTATTCATTTGTATGTTGCATTAAAAATGGCAGGCATCGACCTGATTCACATTAAATCCGGGTGATTCGTGCAAATCATGATATTAGGATCAAGCGCGCTGATTTGCTCCATACGTTTAGCGTCATTGACGGTCCAAGCCATCAAGCCATAACCCGCGGAATTCAATTGCTCTACTACATCTTTATACAAAAACTTATGATTCATGGAGACCATGTTCGCATTAGCTTCCTTAAGCTGATCCACTAGAAGCAGCGGCAGACCCTCGATAATAAGTCCTGTCTGAATCTGCGGATTCAATTCCTTCACCCGCTTCACCCTTGTATGATCGAAGGATGTAATCCAGACCTGATCTGTCATCCCGCTTGACTGAATGGCTTCTAGGACCTTTTCTTCCATATGTGGATACATGTCCCCCGCGGTCTTCAATTCAATATTCAAATAACAGCGGCCCTTCACAAGCTCAAGCACCTCTTCAAGAGATGGAATCCGCTGCCCCTTGTAAGCATCGCTAAACCAACTTCCAGCATCCAGTTTGCGCAGTACTTCGAAGGTTTGGTCCTTGACCCAGCCTTTACCATCCGTCGTACGATGAAGCGTAAAATCATGAATGACCACAGGCACACCGTCGCGACTTAATTGCACATCAATTTCTACGGCCTTCACCTGCTCTAATTGCAACGCCATCTTAATCGCTGCGAGCGTATTCTCTGGCGCTTTACCCGACCATCCACGATGAGCAACACACGGATTGTTCATGCTTCATAACCTCCTTCTCGATAGGGTGACTTTGTGGGAGCATTTCAATTTGACGGATTAATTCTCTTCCGGACGGATCTCGCCCTTGGTGTTCACCGTCGCATTAATTGAGAGATCACTTAACCATTGATAGAGTTCCCCTGCATCTGTCTCATCCATCAACTTCGGCTGTGCAGCCTGGTTCCAAACCGGAACGAAAGATAGATCGCACTCGCCCTCCGCACTGCATTTGGCTTGTAATACTCCCGACTTCCAAGTCTCTTCATTCTCATTCGTTGTAAATATAAAATTACCCAGGCTGTAAGCAATCCACTTCCCTTTATACTGTTCAAAGCCCTGAAGGACATGAGGATGGCTTCCTACGACTAGATCAGCGCCAGCATCAATATACCGATGCGCTAATTCCGTCTGATGACGATTCGGCTCAGTCGAGCGCTCGTCACCCCAATGTGCCATCACAACGACTAGATCAGCCTCTTCCTTCGCCTGCTTAATGGCTGCAACGGGTCGAGTATAATCGTACGTCTCCGCCACGCCTGGATGCTGCTTATCCGCTTTCCAAGATACGTTGGGCACAACTCTAGAGAAGCCCAAGAATGCGATGTTCTGACCGTTCTTCTCGACGTAGACTGGGGCATAAGCTGCTTCTTGATCTTCACCCGCACCCATATACTTTAATCCCGCGTCTTGAAGATGGCGAAAGGAATCCCTCATTCCTTTAGTCCCGTAATCCAGAAAATGATTGTTGGCTACATTGATCACATCGAATCCAGCTTCTGTAAACGGCTTGAGTGCCTCGGGCTTACTGCGATATGTATACAGCTTCTCCTGCTCCTCGCCCTCAGTGGTAATAGGCGTTTCCAAATTGGCCACGGTCAGATCAGGTGCTTGCAGCAACGGCTTCACGTTGGTATAAGGATAATCATATCCTTGCTTGCTCAAATAATAGGTTTCTACAGAGCTTGCAAACATAACATCCCCCACAAAGGCAAACGAAACCGTGCTGTTATCATCAGCGTTATTTTCATCCTCAGGTGTTTTTACTGCGACATCGCCTTGTCTTATATCTTCCCTTTCCCCCTCATGCTCTGAACCATGATTCCCTGACGCATCGGATGGGGACTTTGATGTTTGCGAGTTTTCAACGCTTGGTTGTGCTTCCTTGTTATTCATTTGATTTATGCCTATAAAGATCAATAACAGTGCTATAACTATGACACCCAATGTGATTCCTATTGCTTTGAATGGGGGTTGCTTGTTTGATTTTTTGCGGGATTGATGTGTTTCTTTTCTAGATCTAAATGTGTCGGACATATCTGACTCTCCATCCAATTCTCTGATTTCATTCTACACAATTATAACAGGGATGATGATCACACAAAACATGAATATGTTATCAAAAGCTTTCGGAGATGATTCTGATTTTCCGACCTTCCTCAAGCGCTGCCTCCCGAATCAACAATCGGGTAGGAGGCTGAACATTAATTGATCAGCCGACCTCCCAGTCGAGTAG
>CAYUSG010000210.1:0-4301 GCA_964447355.1 uncultured Paenibacillaceae bacterium | reverse complement strand
ATGTTAATTGGATAAAGCTTTGATTCGTTGACGGGACAAAGTAATTTGGCGCAGTGCATATGCAGAGAGGAAGCCCTAGGCTGAAAGGCTTCTTATGACCTACTGAATGAAAGACCTCCCTGAGAACCGCAGTGAAAAGTAAGCAAGAATATGTATGCTTAGACTTCAAGTAGCTGTGAGGCGTTTGCGGGCGTTAACCGCATTGAAGTGTGAAGTCAGACATTAAGACTTTCAAATGTGGGTGGTACCGCGGGTGATGTGAATAATCTCTCGTCCCTAGACCAATTGGTCAGGGGCGGGAGTTTTTTGTTGTACAAAGCAATATACGAATGACAAGGAGGCAGCAGGACAATGGGATTTCAGAAACCTAAGGGCACACAGGATTTTCTGCCCGGCACGGTTGAGAAATGGCAATATATCGAGGATAAAGCTCGGGATGTATGCCGAAGATTTAATTATAAAGAAATTCGTACACCGATCTTCGAACAGACAGACCTGTTCAAACGAGGTGTAGGGGAAACAACCGACATCGTTGAGAAGGAAATGTATACCTTCGATGATAAAGGTAACCGCAGCATGACATTGCGTCCGGAAGGTACGGCCGGTGTTGTGCGGGCTTATGTTGAGAATAAGCTGTATGCAGAACCCGATGTAACGAAGCTTTATTACATAGGTCCAATGTTTCGTTATGAGCAGCCCCAGGCTGGCCGCTTTAGACAATTTCATCAATTTGGAATTGAGGCGTTTGGTTCCGTTGATCCTAGTATAGATGCGGAAGTCATTGCCCTTGGGTATACGTTCTATACGGAAGTGGGCATTAAAGGCGTTAAAGTCGAAATTAATTCGGTAGGCAATCCAGCTTCAAGAACAGCTTACCGTGAGCGTTTACTGGCATTTCTAACTCCGCTGAAAGACAAGCTGTGCAAAGACTGTACAGCAAGAATGGACCGCAATCCGATGAGGGTGCTTGACTGTAAAGTGGATCAAGCCTATTTCACAGATGCGCCTTCGATTCTGGACAGTTTAGATGAGGAATGCACCGCTCATTTTGATAAGGTTCAAGCTTACTTAAGCAAGATGAACATTCCCTACAGCATAAATCCGAGGTTAGTACGCGGACTGGATTATTACACCCATACAGCCTTTGAGTATAAATGTGAGGGAATTGGCGCCATAGACACGATTGGCGGCGGCGGCCGCTACAATGGGTTAGTCGAACAAATCGGAGGCAACGATCAGCCGGGTGTTGGTTTAGGTTTAGGCTTGGAGCGTACAGTTAAGGTATTGGAGGCCCAAGGCACAGATTTACCAGATCTCAATCAACTGGATGTGTATCTCATCGCTATGGGAGAGAAGGCAGAGCATGAATTAACGGGTCTGCTATATCAGTTAAGGAGTGCCGGGATTCGAGCTGAGAAGGATTACTTAGGCCGTAAAATGAAGGCACAGCTTAAGTCTGCGGATCGCTTGAAAGCTCGGTATGCTCTCATCCTCGGTGAGGATGAGCTGGCTAAGGGTGAAATTAATCTAAAGGATTTAACCAGCTTTGATCAGCAAACGGTCGGCCTGTCTGGTGTGGCTGATGACATCAAAAAGCGTCTTGGGCTTTAACACGAAAATCGAATTCAATGTAAATAAGTAAAGGAGATCATAACATGTTATTAAGAACCCATCACTGTGGAGTGTTAAGAAAAGAAGATGTTGGACAAGAAGTTATTCTAAATGGCTGGGTGCAGCGCAGAAGGGACCTTGGCGGCGTTTTATTTATCGACTTGCGTGACCGAAGCGGTATAGTGCAAACGGTGTTTAACCCAGATTTCTCAGGAGAAGCGCTTCAAATCGCTGACCGTGCACGTAATGAATATGTATTAGCAGTCAAAGGAAAAGTCGTTGAACGTGATGCAGAGACTTACAATGCGAATATTCCTACGGGTGAAATTGAAGTGCAGGTGACTGAAATCGAAGTCATGAATCCAGCGAAAAACCCGCCATTCTTTATTGAAGATGGCATTGAGATTGATGAGTCCATTCGTTTGAAATACCGATACTTGGATCTGCGTAGACCAGAAATGCAGCAAACATTGTTACTGCGCTCCAAAGCAGCTAAAGTGTTCAGAGATTTCTTAGATGAACAAGGTTTTATTGATGTTGAAACACCGATTCTCACGAAAAGTACTCCTGAAGGCGCTAGAGACTACTTAGTACCTAGCCGCGTTCATCCGGGTGAATTCTTCGCCTTGCCGCAATCCCCTCAGATCTTCAAACAGCTGCTGATGGTAGGTGGAATTGAGCGTTATTATCAAATTGCTCGCTGTTTCCGTGATGAGGACCTTCGTGCAGACCGTCAGCCTGAATTTACACAGGTCGATATTGAGACGTCCTTCCTTTCACAAGATCAGCTGCTTGATATGATGGAAGAGCTGATGGTGCGTCTGTTCAAAGAAACAAAAGGTGTAGATATTCCACGTCCATTCCAGCGCCTGAGCTATGCGGATGCAATGGGCAAATACGGCTCAGATAAACCGGATCTTCGTTTCGGACTAGAGTTAGTTGAGATTTCAGATTTGGTTGCTGACAGCGGTGTTCAAGTGTTCGCCAATGTGATCAAAAAAGGCGGACAGGTTAAAGCATTAAACGCTAAAGGATGCGGGACTTGGAGTCGTAAAGAGATCGATGACCTGCAGCCATTCGCCGCGCGTTATGGCGCCAAAGGACTTGCTTGGATTCAAGTCAAAGACGGAGAGATGAAAGGTCCGATCGTTAAATTCTTCACAGCAGAGGAATTAACAGCATTAAAGGAAAGACTCCATGCTGAAGAAGGCGATTTATTGTTATTCTCCGCCGACAACGCTAAAGTCGTTGCGGATGTTCTTGGCAACCTGCGCTTGAGAATTGGTAAACAGTTAGGTTTAATTAATGAAAATGAGTTCAAATTCGCGTGGGTCGTAGACTTCCCGCTGCTTGGTTATGATGAGGATGCGAAGCGTTATGTAGCGGAGCATCATCCATTTACACGTCCAAAAGAAGAAGATATTGCTTACTTTGATACAGATCCGGGTAAAATTCGTGCACAAGCTTATGATTTAGTGCTGAACGGCTATGAAGTGGGCGGCGGTTCGATGCGGATCTATAAGCGCGAAGTCCAGGAGAAAATGTTTAATGCTTTAGGGTTCACTATGGACGAGGCTAAAGAAAAGTTCGGCTTCTTTATGGATGCATTTGAATACGGAACCCCTCCGCATGGCGGAATTGCCTTCGGTTTTGACCGTTTGGTGATGCTGCTTACAGGCCGTACGAATTTACGTGAAACGATTGCATTCCCGAAAACGGCGAGCGCGACAGATCTTATGTGTGATGCGCCTAATACGGTTGAGGATAAGCAGCTTGAAGAGCTATCCGTTCGCGTTGCATTGAAACAACCTGCAGCCAAATAAGGAGGTTAGGACATGCTGCATCAATTTTCAAGAACTGAATTAGCGATAGGCCCTGAGGGCTTAGAAATTATGAAGAACAGCACGGTCGCTGTGCTTGGTATTGGCGGTGTAGGCGGCATTGCAGCTGAAGCTTTAGCGCGTACAGGTATCGGCCGCATCATACTGATCGATAAAGATGTCGTTGATATTACGAATGTGAATCGGCAAATTCATGCCTTGACTACAACAGTTGGCCAGCCAAAAGCGGAGCTGATGCGTGATCGCATTAAATTGATCAACCCGGAATGTGACGCCATCGCACTCAGCATGTTCTATACTGAGGAAACTTACGAGAAGTTGTTTGCCTATGATTTGGATTATGTCATTGACGCCTCGGATACTGTCTCTTACAAAATCCATCTTATCAAGCAATGCTTGCAACGGAAAATTCCAATGATCTCAAGCATGGGTGCAGCGAACAAAATGGACCCTACACGCTTTCAGGTTGCTGATATTTCCAAAACATCTGTGGACCCGATTGCAAGGGTCATTCGTCAGAAGCTTCGTAAGGAAGGCATTAGAAAGGGCGTAAAGGTTGTATTCTCAACAGAGGACCCAATTAAGCCTCGTGTCGATGTAACTCAGCGTATTGTACCAGAGAATGCGCCCGAGATTCGTAAAGCTCAGCAGCCACCGGCAAGTAACGCCTACGTACCTCCAGTAGTCGGATTGATTATGGTCAGTGAGGCTGTGAAGGATTTACTTACAATAGGATCGAAACAAAAATAAGTTATGAAAGTGATCTTGGCTATGGCTAAGGTCACTTTTTCGTGGTGCGCCACGCATGGCGCGTAGCTAGGCGGTGAAAGTCCGCTATGGGGGCTGGCA
>CAYUSG010000209.1:2670-4308 GCA_964447355.1 uncultured Paenibacillaceae bacterium | reverse complement strand
GCGTGGGATCTGGCTTTCCATCTTTCAGGAGCGGTCCCCATGTCTTAAATTCCTCAACGTTCTCTAACATGATCACTCTTGGCTGAACCGTTGCCGCCCATCTAACAGCTACCCACGCAAGGCTCCTGATCCCCTTCTCCACTGGCTTACCGCCCTTAGCCTTGCTGAAATGCTTACAGTCAGGGGATAGCCAACACAGTGCCACCTGCTGCCCTTTCACTACCTCTCTAGGGTCCACATCCCAAACAGATTCGCAATAATGTTCCGTGTCAGGATGGTTAGCCTTGTGCATGGCAATGGCTGCTGGATCGTGATTGATTGCTATGTCCGGGTTGCGGCCTGTGGCTAATTCAATACCGGTACTGGCTCCACCGCCGCCAGCGAAGTTGTCCACTATAATCTCTCGTAGTAATCGGCTCATTTCCCGATCACATCACGTTTGCCCAATATCTTCTCAATTACTTCTAGCTGATAAGGCAAGGTGTCGATCATAGGCATGAACTCTCGGCAGCGGTAAAGGTTCAAAGAGATTCTAGCAATGATATAAGCATCCACAACGTCATGTGACTTATGAGTGAATCCGAAGTGCTCCTTTACTGCTGCCGCCATTGCCTCTTTCTTCTCTTTGTCCTTAAGCCGACGCTTGTTACCTGGTTCTCCGGTCCATCCGGTTACTGCAACAAACTTCTTAGTGTCGGTTGGATTTACTAAATTGAATCCCAAACCCTTTCGGTGAATCATTGACCGTATACCGCCGTGAATCATACCGGTACTTACTCCGTTTTGAGTACCGAAAGCTGTGTCCTCGATGACTATTTCATCCTTAGGTTTCAGCAGCTTAAACACTTGGTTTTCAAGGCTCACCAGCTGCTCCACAGTTATGCCGCCTTTAACCTTTGGACCGTTGCCCTTAACACTCTCAGCGACCAAGACATTAGCCTTTTCATCAATTGCTACAAAGCCTGTATTGGTAGCTGGGTCAATTCCTACGAATCTAGGCATCCTGCAGCACCTTCTTTCCCCAAGGTGTAAGAGGCTCTATCTGGCTGTAGTTCTCACGACCGTCCTTGCTAATCCGTTTAGCATAGTAGTTAATAAATTCTGCTTTTATCAACGAATGATGGTACCCACACAAATCTACTAATGCCCAAGTCACAACTGCATGTTCTGTACAATCTGGAAACTTACATCTCATACGTTCACCTCGCCTGTCCTTTATTCAAAGGCTTTCCACTGATCCTCCGGTTATTTCTTCTGTTAATCTCAAGTAACGCTTGATGTTTATAAATTGGATTGCATCCCTGATCGTTGTATGCAATCTCGTAAAGTTGTGCTTTTGTTGCTTTTCGCCATTTAAAATCCATGCGATCAATCCTTTCAATCGTCTAGAAAGTCGCTGGGCCTTGGTGCTGATGCTGGCTGATGCTCAGGTTGGGAGTGAGGTATAGGCTGGCTTTCGTTCTTACCGTTATAATTCCAACCCAGAACGTCATACGCTTCTTTTAAACCTGGGTACTTGTTGATCAACTGCCCCCTGTTATAAGCCTGCATTGCCTCAGCAGTAACATCATAGATTCGTTTTTTCCTTGCTCTTTCATCGGATGTCAATTTACTATAGGGGTCTTCCAATTCAAATGC
>CAYUSG010000209.1:0-2660 GCA_964447355.1 uncultured Paenibacillaceae bacterium | reverse complement strand
GCTCATCATTATCAATTTTCTTCACATGAATCACTTCCTATTGGGTAGCTCTTCATAGCGCTGGCACCAACCTTTAAAAAGATAACGGAATTCATTGAGCCCTATGTTTCTACCTTTTGCGAATGTGGACTGAATGACCTTGCCCCCGGGCTCCCTATCGTTAGGATCGTGCCAAAGGAACTCAACCACATCAGCATCTTGTTCGATGCTGCCTGATTCTTTTAAGTGTGAAAGCATTGGCTTTTCTGACTTCTCACTATCCCGGGTCATTTGGGATAGCATGATAAAGCAGCAGTTTAATTTCCTAGCTATTTGCTTGGCTTCCGAAGTCACTCGTCCTATAGCTTGGGATCTATTTTCATTCTTGCGTTGAGGTATGTTCATGATCTGTAAGTAATCGACTATAATGGCTGCTATTTTTCCATGTTTTTTCTTGAATCTTCTAGCTGTTGCTCGAATCTCATCGATCGTAATACCTGCTTTATCTTGGATGTAGATTGGTAAGGTTTCTAACAACGCATATGCTTCATCAATCTTCTTAAGCTCATTCTCAGTGAAGCCTTGCTTCCCACCTTTGTTTATCAAGCGGTTATAATCGATTGTGGCAATGTTAGCGACCATTCTATCTTTCAACTCGTTCTCATCCATCTCTTGTGAAAAGATCATAACTACACCAGCATCTTTTAAATCCTCCAAGAGCATATCAACTTCTTTGCGTTGTCTCGCTATACCAACAGCCAGTTGGAGGGCTTTCGCTGTCTTACCTACCGATGGTCTTCCAGCTATCACATAGAGCCATCCACGCCAAATCTGAGCCCATTTGTCAAACTGTTCAAAACCAGACATCATCTTCTCAGCCTTACCGTGTATATGTTGGTAATAATCTGTTCGACCTTCTGAGAAACTCCGCATTGAGGACATCTTTTGAGGTCTCAATTCATCAATCAATGCTTCGACTGCAGAAAAATATTCTTCATCGGATTCGAAGTCTTCGCGGGATAGAGTGACTATTTTTTGCCCGGTTTGAATTCCACGTTTTCGGAAAGAGTTTGATCTTACTATCTCAGCGTAGTACTTGACACTCGCTATTGAAGGTACTGAGGAACTTAGTTGAATTAAGTAAGTTGGACCGCCACCTATAATTTCTAGACGATTTCTTGTTTTGAAATAGTCAGTTAAAGACACGACATCGACAGGCTTATCATTGTCGTACAGATAACGCATGACCTTATAGATAGATTGATGGCGTTGAGATGTGAAATCTCTATCTTCTAAAAAAACAATTTCATCCAGACATTCTGGATTTATTAAAACCGATCCAAGTACAGATTGCTCAGCTGCTAGTGAATCCTCTTCAGCTCCAATCAAAGTCATTCGGATCATTCCCCTCTTGCAGCCATTGTTGGAATTCTATTTCTTTGTCCCTGGAATCTATGATCGGATTACTTACTTGTGCTTGTATCGGTTTCTCGTTCAAATACCTATCAAAATTGCTGACCCTGAATAAGGTATCTGGTCTGAGGTATTCACTCATTTTTGGATTGTCATGCCAATGGCTGTACTTTGTATCAATTACCGTTTTAAAATCATCAACAGTTCTACCTTCCTCTATTCTTCCGTTGATAAGTTTTTGTTTTGCGGCTGATTTTGGGGAATACTTTTTCCCCGTTTTTTGATTCAAATAGCCGATAATCTCGACATATATATTTGTTTCTTTTACTTTCTTTTTATTTACTTTCTTTTGTGTACTTTCTGCAGACATTTTTTGAGTTTCTGCATGCGATAACTCGGTTTCTGTATGCAGAAACTCTTTTTTTACACGATATAGGTCATTTATCACTGCGTCTTTACGTCGATTTGCTGCCAATAGGAATCTTTTTTGAAATCCGTATGAAGTTAAGATATGATTCTTTTCAAATTGTTCTTTGTGAAAGAATCCTGATTCTATGCAATCAGTTACAATTTCATTGACCAACTCTTTGTCCGTGCCGATCTTGAATGGGAATACATACATTTCCTTCTCTGTCCATGGATAGAAGTATCCGTTTCGATATATCTCCATCATTAGTTTTACAATGACACCAAACCCCGTCATACCATGTTTTGCGATCGGAACTATCAATTTGTCATCCTGGTCAATATCAACATCCATTGGAAAATACCCCAACCCTTCCTTTGGTGGTCTAGCCATTCGATCACCCGCTTTGATTATTGGTCCTTTCGAGCTGGTGCTTGCAAAATGGGCTGATATCTTCAAGTAACTTGGCACCACCTAGGTACAGAGCTACTTCCTCAATAGCTTCTTTTGCAAATCCATCTTTATCCGTCCCGTCATTCTCTCGAAGTAAAGCGCCCTCGTACCATTTTCGTATTGCTATGATTTCCAAAGAATCTAATTTACGGTTTGTTGAAAACTCTTCGTGCTTGAAACCTTTGATTAGGTCATTTAGCAGCATGTCGAATTTATCGGGACTTCCCGATTTCCAGCGATTGATTACTATAGCAGGTTGCCCGCCAAGATTATTCCTTCCTTCATCAGCATCAATCAACCGATTTATGATTTCTTGAGTAGTAAGTCTTTGACTGGTCTGCATTTCTTTTATTGCTTTTGCTACATCATAGGGTAACGGTACCCGCTGATCATCTACAGTGCGTTCTAT
>CAYUSG010000208.1:0-4388 GCA_964447355.1 uncultured Paenibacillaceae bacterium | reverse complement strand
CTCATTGTCAACCCCATATCTTGT
Organism: uncultured Paenibacillaceae bacterium; assembly: GCA_964447355.1. Lineage (GTDB taxonomy): Bacteria > Bacillota > Bacilli > Paenibacillales > CAYUSG01 > CAYUSG01. Next base: position 4,364 of record CAYUSG010000208.1, on the reverse strand, counting down.
AGATTACGTTAGCTCCCCCAATATCAATAAATAAGCCACTGATAATCCTAAATGAATAAGAACGTATAACCAGTTCCATTTCAGTGAAATTTGCAAGGTTGATAAATTACATTGGTTGCTTAACATTAAAGAAGGTCCTGAGAAAGGCGAAACTAACATGGCCAGGCCCCAGCATTGAAGCAATGAAACGGCGATAATCAAGGGTTCAAAAGCAAACGCCTGCGATGATAACGTCAATGTCATAGTAAAAACAACCACAAACGGATGAATACCAGAGACGGATAGCACTATAACTATTACAAATATGAAGCATAAAAATAAAACCGGAGAAACTGAACTTACTTGCCCCCAGAAATCCGCCAAGTATACAGTTAACGGAGAGTTCTGAATCGCCGCGCCAAAGTACCCCACAATAATAAACAGAGCAACTTCCGACTTACTGTTCATTAATCGACCGTAGAAGTATTGCTCTTTGAAATATTGAACAAACAGCTTCCGCTTCTTCAGTAAGACGAAGAATACATAAGGCATAAAAAGAGATAAGGTATTCACTAACGTGACCACAGAATAGTCCGAAAAGCGTTCCATAATCATAATAAACAAGGTCACTAACACGATGCCTGCGATAAGTTGCAGAAATTTATGGCGTGCATCTTCAGATAAGCGAGCCCTTAATTGCTTAGACGGGGACATGCCGCTATTGTGGAATGCTGCATCTCTATTGTAGTGTTGAGACATTATTTCAAGCGCCCAACCCAGTATAATGCCTAATAGAACAAGCGGCAGTCCAGCCATGAAAATTGATGACCAAGATAAATCAAAGTAAAGAATCATCATTGCAATGCCGGAATAATAAGGTGACCACACTAATGAATAAGAAAACCCTCTGGTAATTCCTCTAATTTGATAGCCCAGCCATTGTTTTTCACGGCGTTCCGTAATTTGCTGAATTAACGTAATGCCGCCCATATTTAACACAAGCGTAACCACATGACTTATTAATTTGGATACCAAGTAATATTGAGAAGGCTTTCGGACAAAGGTATCGAACAACTCTTCAACACTCTTTGCAAACCCCCCGGCCAAGATAGGCAGGCCGAACAGTGGAATTAGTATGAATAAAGAGACGATTTCTGCATTCATACTAAATCCATTCAGAATGACAGTGGTGCTGGCACCATACACAAAAAAAATGACGGTACCCGCCATAAATAAAGTCAATAAAGTTACGAGCAGCACCCCTTTGCTGTCTCTTAAGAACCAAAAGAATAAAACAGAAGCCAACCCATTAATCGCAAATTGGAGCAACGGATTCGGCCAATAGATATTACCGATAATAACAAGTGCGAGTATAAACATAAGTAATGGTTGAATGTATTTCATCATACGGTCAGTATCCTCTTCACTATATTTTATTTCATATATAGAATTTCATTCTATATATAATATATGACAAATAAAAAAAACCCGCAATCTACGTCATAGATTTTGGGTTTGAATTATAACTTGGTCTTATAGTTGGAAGAATATCCAATCTTGTCAGAAATGTTTCGCGTTGTTTCAAGCAATACTGGAATGGCTTGCTTTGCCGTTTCTTCAGTGAAACGATAGGTTGGTCCAGCTACTGCAACAGCACAAACTAGATGGCCAGTGGAATCGAAAATCGGAGCTGATATGCCGATAACATCATCGCGATCTTCGGATCTATTCCACGAAAATCCATGATTTCGTATGTCTTCCAGCTCTTCCTCCAGCACGTTTCGATCGGTTATTGTATTGCTCGTTCTTCTGGGCAGCCCAACTTCATTTATCAACCGATCGCGTTCATCTTTATCCATGTAAGCTAGGAATACTTTCCCTGCCCCCGTGCAATGAAGCATGATTCTTTTACCTATATATGAAAGCAATCCTACAGAGTGAGGGCAATCGATCTTGTCTATATAAACGCCATGGTTCCCATCTCGGTGAACAAGGTGAATCGTCTCTTCAACTTTACTACCAAGCTCAATTAAATGCGGGCGAGCAATGCTTCTCACGGTTAAGCTTTCGATCATGACTCCAGTAAATTGCAGCATCCTAAAGCCTAATTTATATTTCTTGGTTTCATCGTTTCGAATGACGTAATCTCTCTTTGTCAGCGCTGATATAATACGATGTACTGTACTCTTGTTTAAGCCGGATCTTTCAGCCACGTCTGTAAGTCCTATTCCATTCTGCCCGGCATCTTTTAAAGCCTCCAGTATATCCAGTGCCTTTAGAGAGGGATCATTCGATGGGTCACCTGCTGTCATTAAACCACCCTTCCCCATCACAGCTTGTTTATTATGATCACATAGTAACATGTTCATATAACGCTTGGGAAGTACATTATGCTATTAAATAGGTTAGGAAAGCATTTAAGTCTCGGAATATAAAAAGCTCTATATTCGCCTAAAGACCGAAATATAGAGCTTTTTTGAATATTTATTTAAAACTTCTCAATCGTTGCGGCTGCCTTCGTTTCTGCAAGCCAAGACTCAGCCAAGGTCTTAATTTCTTGATCTACCAGCTGCTGCTTAATGTCTCCCTTTTTTTCTTCTAACGTAGGGGTATGCGCTTCTTTATGATCAGTCACTTTGATAATATGGAAGCCATAGCTCGTTTCTACGGCACCGCTTGTCTCCCCGACTGCTAATGTAAAAGCAGCTTCTTCGAATGCTTTATCCATAACGCCTCTTGGAAAATAGTCCAAATCACCACCGACATCCTTAGTCATCGTATCAAGCGTGTGCTCTTTCGCCAACGCCGCGAAGTCCGCCCCGCCCTCCAGCTCTTTCAGCAGCGTTTCAGCTTCTTCCTTCGTTTTCACTAGAATGTGCGATGCTCTGACGGTCTCTTCCTCTGCGTACATGTCTTTATTCGCTTCGTAAAAATCAGCCACATCTTCATCGGTGACGGCCACCTTCGGTTCAAGCAGCTTTCTAATCATGACCTGCATTTCCAAATCCTTGCGCAAATCTGCTTCTGTAGTACCGAATTGAGCCAATGCTTGCTCGAACATCTCATCTGAGCCAAATGAAGACTTCACCGTCTCCACCTCTGCATCCACATCCGCCTCGCTTACTTGGATTCCGGCTTTCTTAGCCTCTTGCCGAACTAATTCATTCTCAATCATATAATCAAGGGTAGGCCCCCCGCCTGTTCGGACCATCTCCTCATAATACTGATCTTTCATAATGTCTGTTCCATTAACCGTAGCTACCACCTCATCGCCGCCTCCTGGGCTTGTAAACAGCGGTATAACAATGGCAGCAATCAGCGCCAGCAACAACACACCTGTAGCGATTTTCCATACCCGGTTTCCATTTACTGCTTGGTCTTCATTCTGATAGTTATCCTGTTCCACTCCTAGATAGACCCCTTTCATTCTCATTGGTATTAGGATTCAATTGCCAATAGCTAAGCGCATGATGACTGGATCATTGTGCATGACCCTTCCAACACTTTAACAGACTAACCTGAAATTAAGCTTAAGATGAAGTAAGTGTTTACTTAAGATTAGCTAGAAACAAAGCTTGTCCGGACGGCATCTGTGCTTATAGTATGAACAATTCCTTCCAAATTATAACCTATTTAGGCTTAACTGAATAATCTCTGTTTATGACTTCAACGGTCCGAATTTACCCGCGTAATAATCAGCGTAGGCTTGTTTAATCTCGCCTTGCGAATTCATGACGAAAGGACCTTGTTGGACGACATGCTCACGAATCGGCAGCCCTGCTATGACCAATGCCCGAAGAGGCTGATCCGCCGAAACCTCAATATGACTAGGTGCAGACTCCTCTGCAGAACTCAACCAGCCTGCGCTCCCTTCGGTCTGCCTTGTCCCAAACCGTCCGCTGCCCTCCAACACATATACGAAACCATTGTAGCTTCCGGGCAAATCTTGCTGCACCGTTGCCCCGGCCTCCAGCCTCAACTCAACGTAGGTCACAGGTTGATAGTTAAGCGTATCCGCCTTCACATGACCCGACGAACCTGAGAACACTCTTATTTCAGCCCCCTTCTCAACCCGTACAGGCATATCCTCAGAATGAATAATGCCCCGGCTCTAGAACCGGACCTACTCGCAGATGCGGTCCCCTTCCAGCTTGAAATGCTACGTCCCACACACGTGAAATATGTCTTGATAAGATGGATTCATCTATTATACTTAAACCTCCTGGCTTCATATAGATTAGTTATGACCTAAGGGACCTAAGCATAGGGTGTGTATATCTTAAACTCAAGATATTTTTCTCAAACTAAGCTTCATCACCTTGACAATACGGCTTGAACAACTTTATAGTATGTGTAGCAACTATACGATGAAGATTTTGCAAAAT
>CAYUSG010000207.1:0-4409 GCA_964447355.1 uncultured Paenibacillaceae bacterium | reverse complement strand
AAAGGTTTGGAGCACTTTTTATTGTTGCGATAAAAGTTTACTTTCGAAATTCAGGTTTATATCTCATAACGTTTTGCTGAAAATTGTTCAGTTTCTTTTGTTGGAGTGTACCCAACAGCATTATTTATTGTATCAGCTAATTGAGTAATCAATTTTCGCGATTTGGACTTTTCAACAATTCGAATAATGGAATTTTCGCCTTCAATATTTCTGTAATTGATTCTTAATAGTGTTACATTTCTCTTACGTGGTTTTAATCCACTAATAGCCCCAACAATAGCCCCAATACCACCACAGATAAAAGAAATGAAACTGATGCTTTCACCATAAGACAAATAGGAAAGCCAAGAACCTATATATGCGGAGAGTAGACCAAAACCTATAGCTGAAGCAATAGGATGTGGTTCCAATGCGATTGCCTCTTGTCCTATTTCACAGTTTTTTATTCGAGATAAAGGTATAATTTGCTTACTATTAAATTCTAATCTGTCACCATAAACACCTAAAACAATTAATCTCCCTTTTTTATATTCGGGTAAACCCGAAATGTGACGCATCAACACCGAGCGCATCAACAATTTCTTGTTATCCATAAATGTACTCCCTTCTTAATAAAAGTCCTTATAGGTATATCGGAATAGAAATATCTAAAATTAATATTTAATAATATCATTTTATTATTAAAAGCGATTTAACACCTTATGTCCTTGTCCGCCTTCTGTTACCTACACTTGAAGTAAAGAAGGTGGTTTCATGGATGAAGTTATTAATGCAGTTGGTTTACGTATAAGAGAATTACGTAAAGCACGTGGATTGTCACAAGAAGCATTAGGAGAAAAGGGTGGCTTTCATTATTCATACATCGGACAGATTGAACGTGGTGAAAAAAATATTGCCTTGTCGAACTTAGCTAAAATAGCGGAAGCGTTAGAAGTAGGGATTCATCAGTTATTCAGTTTCTCTTACGAACTAGAAGATTTAACCGAATCAGAACAAGACCTAAAAGAAATAATCTTACTTCTTCGAAGACTGAATAAAGGAGATTTGAAGAAGGTTCATAATGCTTTAATGGCACTCTATGGGGAATGACCGTCCATGTGCATACAATGGCAATTCAGAAAAATTTGGTACAGAGTAAACGAGGATTAACTTCTTCTCCACATAAAAAAATGATTCATTCGACACCCACTAGGGTCTATATGTTTCAGAACGCTCTGAAAGCTAATATAAGGGCTTTTAACGGCAAAACTAATGAGCCTCCTTAGTTTGGGTGGCTCATTGCTTTTCAGTCCTTATAAATGCTTTTTAAGGGCTTATAGCTTATTCTCCTTTGATTCATTTTTCTTTCGTCTATTTATCTCGCGATACAGTGAGCCTTTGCTCACTCCCGTACTGTCCTCTATTTGTGATATGGTAAAGTCTCCGCTTTCATATAACCTTATTGCCGCATCAAGTTTCTTCTTATCAGTCTTAGGACGACCGCCCTTGCGTCCACGCGCTTTAGCCGCTTTAAGACCTGCTATTGTTCGTTCTCTAATGATTGACCGCTCAAACTCCGCGAATACTGCCATCATGCCAAACATTGCTTTTCCTGCCGCCGTAGAAGTATCAATGTTATCGGATAAACTAACGAACTCGACGCCTTTTTTGTTCAGCAAGTCGAGCGTTTCAATAAGCTTTAAAGTTGATCGTGCCAATCTGTCAAGTTTGTAGACAATAAAAGTATCCCCTTTTCGTAGTTTCCCCAATGCAATGGCTAGTTCGGGGCGGTCATCTTTGCCGCCACTTGCCTTTTCGGTGAATATTTCGTCATATCCAAATTTTTTAAGTGCGTCCATTTGTAAATCAAGGGATTGGTCTGCTGTCGAAACTCTTGCGTATGCTATTTTCATTCGTATCGTTCCTTTCAATATATCATTAATCAGATAGTATCATAATCGTACGTTTTCGTAAATATGTTTTCGGAACGAGTTTCGTACTGTAAACTAGCCTAAATAATCCGATAAAAACGCTACTTCAAAACTGTTCCATAAACAATCGTTTACGTAAAACAAGAAAGACGTAATAACCCTAAAGGTCATAACGTCTTTATATATGCTTATTTTAGTTGGAATGGTCATGTTAGTAGAATTCGAACTAAGTAAATCATCTTATCATTACCGTTCTGAATTTCAAGATAACCTTTCGAGTAGCAATGATAGAGAATTGCATCACTACCATAATTTGCTTTTGCCATGCGTTCTAAGACTTCAGCTACTGTTTGTTCGCTATGTGCTGAGACTTGACAATGGACGCTATAAACTCCATCAGAGTGAACTAATAACTTTAACCAAAAGCTTTGTATGCAATAGCGTAAGCTGTCATATTCACCAAATTTCTCTCCGCTTTCGAGTAGATTTTTCAACTTTTCCGAAGCTTCTTCATAACCAATTTGTCTTCCTCTTCCCATTGTATTTCCCCCTCAATATTATTGTAATTACGCCATAACAATCGTTTTGACTGCAACAATAGTTGAGAGGGAATAGACAAATATCTCTGAAATCATCCTGTATCGAATAAAAGCTTAAACGAGGGTGTGAATCTGTTTATTTTTAGATTATTCTTGCTAGGTGATTCTAAAGATGATTTTAATTATTGATTCTTATTAGTAGGACATTACGTCTAGTAACGGCGACAGTTTGTCAGTATAACAGACTTCCTGTCTTGATTTTGGACTAATAGTCTTTAATCAAGACCACGGGTCTATCTTCACTAGCTTTTAAGAGGCATCAGAACTACTGTCTGCTATTAGGTCAGGAAGTCCGTTAATTGGGCAGGCTGTCTACGATGTAAGACGGATGGTCATATATTTTGACTATGTTACCTTGAAGCACTTGTTGTATTGGTTAATCAAATACTCATTGTACTCCTCTAGGCACCGTTTAATCGGTTCATCAACCATATAGGGAAGTCTTCGAGTATTGGAAATGCAGATATCCTTTATTTTTTCCAAGTACCTTTTATACGCTTCACTCTTAATGATGTCATCAATCCACAGCGTCAGTTTACTGTCATTAACCGTTTCCCTAACTTCTCTAATAAACTCATGGGTTTTCTCAGACATTAGAATATAGGGATTCGTGTCAAGGTCTTTAGGTAGATAGTATCTGTGATTTTTTTGCCTGCTGCTAACTAGGATTAACTTTTTAGAGACAAGTGCGGTTATGCGTCTTCCGACTGTTTTGGAACTACACCCGATATTTCGAGCTATTGTCTCCTGTGAAGGAAAACACATGTGATTGTCTCCCATAAATCCAAACAAGTCAATTAGTATCATTCTTTCTTCAGGGGTAAGTCCGAAACACCTATGAATTTTGTGGGGTGCAATCGTGTAACCCATGTGTGTATCTGTAAATGACGAATCTTTTGCAACTTCGGTCAAATACTTATAGGCAGCTTTTTTATTCTCATTGAATTGTGCAATCATTTATATTGCCCCTTTCGTTTCTCAATGTATTTTACGAGAGCATGATGCTCGATTAGATAAGCGCAAGTCTTTCCATTGCCTAATTTCGTGGCATCCAATTTACGAGCTTGAATAGCTCTCAGAATCGTTCTCTGACAAACCCCTGCGACTTTTGCGGCTTCCGTTCGGTTGTATATTTCCTTCACTTTGTTCCCCCCTTGATTTGGTGTTATTAATAAGTGACAATGGAGGGCAAAAAAATAACCCTCGCAGCCTAAGAATCGTTGCATAAAGTCGTTTAGTTGCGAAGGGCATACTAATGCCCCTGCCATTGGCAAAACAGGGGCTTTCTTTTGTTCATCTGCGTTAGGGTACTTAATTTGCTACCCTTACTTAGGGAACAACGCATCAGTATCAAATCCCAACTTATCAAGGTCAGCCTTCAATTGTTCTTCCTCGACTTGGAATGGATATTTCCCGTGACCTCTTACGTTACCTGTAAAGCGTTCAGCTTTAAGCTTGCCTTCACGCACATATCTCATTAGCGAATCCTCCGTTACGATGCGACTTCGGCTATTTGCAGTTAGCATATGGGCGATACTCGATAGCGTCCAATAGGTTTTCATGCTTACCGTCTCCTTTCTTCAATTAGTGATTCAATTAATGCTCCCTTTGGTGTTTTCCAGTATGAATCTACGCAAGTTTTCTTGTGGTACTCTTATTGAGCCACCAATTTTCACACTTGGAATCGAACCGTTATTAGCCATTTTGTAAACAGTGGTATACGAGAGTGACAATACTTCCGCAACTTCTTTCAGCGAATAAAGGCGTTCTATCGTAATCAGCCCCTTTCATTGGAATTTCTAATCATTTCCAATATAAGAAGAGATTTAAATAAATTAACAAAGCAATGTAGACATAAGATAATCAAATTTAAAAATAAAATAACACCTAGATATTCCAT
>CAYUSG010000206.1:2233-4433 GCA_964447355.1 uncultured Paenibacillaceae bacterium | reverse complement strand
TCCCAATTTAAATTATCACAATATTTCGGAATGTTATCCTAATTCCCTATATCGCTAATTGTGCAAACCTCCTCTAAATTTTCTTGATATCTCGATTCAAAAACCTCATAACCCAATTTATTAATTTCGTTCGAAATACCATTTAATGTTTTATCTGAAAAGGAAAATCGTTTAATCATAATATAAGCATTTTGAAAACCAAATTTCTTTAATTCATCAACCAACTTGTTAATCTGTTGATTTTCTTTTTGAATAAAGCGAATTGGATTGCCCAGTGTAATTATCCTTATAGTGGGAATAATGTTTTCTGGATAATCCGCTATCAAGTTCGCCCAAAGAGCTTCCGAGTTATTGTTAAAAAAGGTTATTTGTATTGAAGGCGACTCATATGAAACTTGAGAAAAATAGCTGTCACTAGGAAAAGATTTCTCTACTACTGGTATTAAATCTTTAACGACTCTATAGTCATCTCTAACTTCAATAAATTCTTCTCGATCATATGCTGACACATTAAAGATTAATGTGTCATTTGATTCAGGATATACTTTAAGATCAAACCGCTTATGTACATCTTCGTAATGCATATCTTCAATCACAAATGTTTCACCATACGTTTGAGATAAGTATTGATTAACTTCTGATCTAATTTCACCACGATCCTGTCCCAGGATGCCTGACCAACTATCTAACATCAGTACAAGATATGGGGAGAAAAAGATCAATCCAGAAATAGCGAGAACAGCAATTAGTATAATATTTATTGATTTTTTCATTGTTATTCCTCCAATATCACCTCAAATTCACACTTTCCTTAAACCCTTTAATAATAGGAGCTAAGAAGAACTCAATCACTCTGCGCTTGCCTGTCTTTATTTCTGCGGTGACGGTCATCCCGGGATTTAATTGAACCTTGTGAGAGTTAACCAGCAAATGGTCCTTTTCCAATAATATCTTTGCTTTAAAGATGGGACCTAATTGCTCATCATCAAAGGTATCTGGACTAATATAAGTCACTTCCCCAACAATGGTTCCATATTTCGTGAATGGGAAGGTATCGATCTTAATTTCTACAGCTTGACCGACATGAATAAATCCAATATCTTTATTGCTAACATTAGCTTCGACTATGATCGGTGTATCTTCTGGAACGATGGATATAATAGGCTGGGCAGGCGTAACGACGCCCCCAATCGTATATGAATTCAATCCATGGATCGTGCCATCCACAGGAGAATAAATGTGTTGCAAGTCAAAGCGCTTTTGCGATTTCACCAATTGAGATTCCAGCTCCGTCATTTGCTTCTCTTTCTCCATAATCCGATCCAATAGATCCCGTTCTCTTTCCTTCTCTAGTGCAATCAAATTTTCTTGTGCTTCTTCTAAGCTTTTCATAGCTTTCTCAACTTTCTCAGTCTGTGCTATTACTTCTTGTTCCATAGAATAAATGTCATTCTTACGAGTTAATACATCAGAGAAAGACTCTGCCGTTTTCTCATCATTAACGGTCAATTCCCATTCTTTAAAAGCATTGTTCTTCTCTAATCTCTCTAAGGTTAAGTTTTCTATTTCATATTCGCTTTCTCGTTGGCTAATTAACAACTGCAAGGCTGCTTTCTTGCGTTCAAATTCCTCTTCTCGGGCTTGTTTTAAATTAGCTTGTAATTGAGTGATCTGTGCAATTCCTGCACTGTCAAGTCCAGCTTCGGACAAATCCATTTCAGGAAAAGGTGTATGCTCATACTCGGATAGAAGCACTGCTTTCTCAAATGTTGCGATGGCAAGCATGCTTTCATAATGCGTTACATCCGTTTCTGTGAAAGTGGAATCCAATTCCAATAACAACTGACCCTCCTTCACCCTCTGACCCTCTTCTACGTGGATAGCTGTCACAATTCCCTCTTCAAAGGGTTGGATGACCTTCACTCTTCCATCTGGAATCATCTTTCCTCTGGCTATGGCGACTTCGTCCACTTTACCTATAATGGACCAGGCAATCGCTGTGGTTAGGAAAATCAAGATGATCCAAATTAATGTTGGTCCGAGAGGGGAGGGTGGGGTTTCTTCTATTTCCAACACGGGTGGTAAAAATTCATATTCTAATGTATCTCGCTTTAATTTCCGTAATTTAATCATCGAGTAACCCTCTCCTGTTGACTAAACAAATAATGGTACAAACCCTTTCGCTGGATTAATTCTTCGT
>CAYUSG010000206.1:0-2223 GCA_964447355.1 uncultured Paenibacillaceae bacterium | reverse complement strand
CGACCTAATTCTACTAATGCCCCTTTATCCATCACCATAATACAATCCGATGCCTGAATGGTGGATAATCTGTGTGCAATCATTATGACGGTCCTGCCTTTAGAAATTTGCTTAAGATTCTTCTGAATGATACTTTCCGATTCATAATCCAGGGCCGACGTCGCCTCATCAAATATTAATATAGTCGGGTTTAGTAGCAATGCTCTTGCAATAGCAATACGCTGACGCTGTCCGCCTGACAATGCTGTCCCTTGTTCCCCTACAACCGTGTCGTAAGCTTCTGGCAATTCCAGAATAAATGGATGCGCACCCGCTAACTTAGAAACCCTTACAATATCATCCATAGAGGCAGATGGATAATGAATGGCAATATTATCACGAATACTCATGTTAAATAGATAATTTTCTTGAAGCACCACGCCGACCTGTCTTCTTAACCAAGCAGGATCAGCCATGGCAACATCCACTCCATCTATTAATATTTTGCCGCTTTCGGGGATATACAATCTCTGGATCAACTTCGATAATGTGCTCTTACCTGATCCACTTCTCCCTACCACGCCAACCATCATACCGGGTTGAATTTGGAACGTCATACGTCTGATGATTTCAGGACCATTGACTTTATAGCGGAAAGTCACATCGTGGAACCTAATTTGCCCTTGAATCTTAGGCAATCTTGATTTATTAACATCCATAGTAGGTTCAGGCTTTGTATGAAATATATCGCCTAATTTCTTTATCGAAATACTAGCTTGTTGGAAATCCTGCCAAAGTTGTACAAGGCGTAGAACTGGATCACTCACTCTGGAGGACAGCATTTGAAAGGCAATTAATTGCCCTACTGAAATTTGCCCATCTATGACGAGGTGCGCCCCATACCATAAAATCACTAAATACGAGGTGCGTTGAATAAATTGCCCTATCGAGCCAGCTGTACCTGATAATATGGCTGTTCTAAAGCTCGTCCGAATATAATTGGATAACAAACCATCCCAGCGTTTTTGCGAATTCGGTTCTAGTGCGAATGATTTGATCGTTTGCATGCCAGTAACCGATTCGACAAGGTAAGAGTTTGATTCTGCCCCTGCGTGAAATTTCTGCTCTATACGGTGTCTTAACAAAGGAGTAACTACAGCGGATAAAATAATAAAGGCTGGAAGTATGCCGAGGAACACAAATGTAAGCGCCTTACTATAGAAAAACATGACAATGATATAAACAGAGATGAATAGAACATCCAGTAATGAAGTTAAAGGTGTACCTGTAATGAACTGCCGTATATTCTCAAGTTCCCTTACTCTCGAAACCGTGTCGCCTACTCTACGATTCTCAAAATAGGCAAGGGGCAGCTTAAATAAATGTTGAAAAAGCTTAGCTCCCAAGGTGACATCTATTCTACTTGTCGTATGAGTAAAGACATAATTCCTACACAAGCTTAATATTAGCTCGAAACAAGCAATTACAACTAAACCGAAAGCTAGAACATTCAAAGTGGTGAAACTTTGATGGACTAATACTTTATCTATAACAACCTGTGTCATTAATGGCGAAGCCAATCCTAAAAGCTGTAATATAAATGAAGCTACCAATACTTCTATTAAAGGCTTCTTATATTTTAGTATGGAAGGTATGAACCATTTCAGACCAAATGATCTACTCTCTGTATTAGTATTGGCGTGAGACATTAATATAATCTCACCTGACCACTGTTCTAGAAATGTATCTCGATCCATCGCGGATGGTTTTCGTTCTCTCGGTTGATACACTAAAATTTTATTCTCTTCCCTATTGATTCTAACCAACACACCATATTCACCATTGTTCAATGGTACGATTGCAGGTAGATTTAATTTTGGCAATCGTTTGTAAGGAACTTTCGCTAATCTCACCTTGAATCCAAATGATTTAGCAACTCTTAATAAATCTATCTTTGAAATACCTTCTTCGCCAATTGCATATTCATGTCTAATTTGTTCTGCATCTGCAGCTATTCCCTGATAAGTAGACACAATAATAAAACTCTGCAATCCGGTATCCATTTCCTCTGTTGCACGAATCGACTCGCTTCTATTATTCTCCAAAGTACCAGTCCCTCTCAAACCAAGTTGATGTTTATACTATAAACCTTAAATTTAGGTAATTCATCACAAATTACATTAAAAATAAGATGATTATAATCAAAATTGACTATATTGGTTGAATTACCCAGATCTATTCTAC
>CAYUSG010000205.1:0-4482 GCA_964447355.1 uncultured Paenibacillaceae bacterium | reverse complement strand
AATATAGTTATTGTATCGGGTGAACGTAAGGCCTTTGCCATAACGAAATAAAATTTCGTCACAGATGTTTATGATCGATTGAATTGCAAGGTCATGATCATTCGAGAAATTCTCATAGTGATCTACGCCAATCACCGCTACGCAAAAATAATGGCTTTCAAATTTCATATCCAATGCTTTCGCCTGTTCTTTAACCGCATCTTCATTCACGACAAGTGTAAATAAATCAGATAAAAAATTTTTCCGAAGCAGGTGATTGGACCGTTCGGATTGCTCCCTGCTTAATTTTTCGGCAGAAAGTTCTTGTTTAGCCTTCAATACTGCCGTTAGAATATCTTCTTTATCCGCATATTTCATAATAAAGTCGGATGCTCGTAAATGAAGCGCCTGCTTGGCATATTCGAATTCCTCATAGGCTGTTAGAAAAATCAGTTTTAAATTCGGATAGATTTTCAAGGCTTCCGCTGCCATCTCTAAACCATTCATAAAAGACATTTTAATATCGGTCAACACAACCTGCGGCTTTAATTTTTTGATGAGTTCCAAACCTTCCAACCCGTTGTTGGCATCGCCCAAAACTTCTATGCCGTGGCTCTCCCAATTGATATCTTGTTTAATGCCTTCTCTAATGATTTCATCGTCATCAACGATTATAATCTGAACCATGTGATCCCTCCTCCTGTTGTGGTTGTTCGGTAATGATAGGAATCGTAACCAACACTTTAGTGAATTCATAGAGCATACTTTCCAACTGTATGCCATACGGTTCTCCATAATAAAGCTTGATTCGTTGATTCACATTTTTCAGACCGAAGGTAATGGGTTTCTGATCAATTTCATGCTTATTGATGGATTCGATCAGATTTTTCAGATGGTCAGGGTGGATACCCACCCCATCGTCGAAAATTTCAAATATCAAATTTGTTCCGCGAACTCGACCGGAAACTTTAAGACGGCCCCTCCCGTACTTATTTTTAATTCCATGATAAATCGCATTCTCAACGATCGGTTGCAAAATGAGCTTCATCATCGAGTGCTGCATGATTTCATCAGCCATATCCAACTCATAATCAAAGTCCTTTGTATAGCGCATTTTCTGAATGATCAAATAATTCTCAATATGCATAATCTCTTCGGCTACATAGATGATATCTTGCCCCTTGCTGATGCCGATGCGAAAAAATCCTGTAATGGCCCGAAGCATGGTGCTCGCTCTTGAAGCATCCTGATTCTCAATCAACTGTTGAATAGAAGCTAATGTGTTGTATAGAAAATGAGGGTTCATCTGCGATTGCAACAACAGCAATTCAAGTTTTCTTTTCTTATCTTGCTCCTCGCGAATTTGAGTCATCAGACTTTTTATCGATTTCACCAAACTTGTAAGGCCTTATGCCAGAATGCAGATTTCATTACCTTCCTGAACTTTAAATTCGATGTTAAAATTACCGGATTCCACCTTTCTAACTTGATTGGACAAATATCGGATCGATTTCGAGAAGCTTTCCGCAAGTAAAGTGGCAACTAAGGATGAAAATATTAATAAAACGGTAATGATGATGAGCGATAAATATTTAATTTGTGTCGTCTTTTCAAACAGATCGCCTTCAGGTACGATTGCTGCGATCACCCAGTTGTTTACTTGTAATGAATCAAACACGACAAATAAACTTTCATTCTCACGATTTGTTACGGAGAAACTCCCCTTTTTTTCGGAATTCCTTAGTAAGGAGAGCTCCTGCTCACCAATGAGAAACGGATCTTGAACATCCTTGGACAAAAAGATGCCGTCGGGGCTGATAAGCGCGATGTATCCATTGGTGCTTACTTGAATATTGTTTAAAATATCCAGAAAATAATCGCTTCTTAAATTGATAACCGATATCCCGTTGAATTGAGAATCCATTGTACCAAAGGTTTTGAGTACGGTGATGACGTTTCGCTTTTTAATGGTGCGAAAAATGGTATCCTCATGGTTGTTAAGCCAATAATATCCTCTTTCTGATGTGTTATAGGTTTGCAGCCATTCCTGCAAATTGATTTCGATGCTCCTCAATATCTCGTCTTTCTGCAGGTGATATTCCTGCATATTATTATATTTGAGATAAATAGAGTCAATCATTTGAGGATTGCCGGCGTACAGCTCATCCATGTTGGTTGTAATATGCATACGATCGCGAAAACGTTGTTCCTCCGTATACGCTGCGTTGCCTTGTTGAGTAATGTTTCGAATCACCATATCGTTCTCGAGCAATACAAGTTTTTCTAAAACAGTTGTTAATTTTTCATTCAGAAAAAAGGTGGTTTGATAAACGGTATCACTCAGTAGATTATTGGTGTTTTCGCTGATTTGATTCACGACAAGTCGGTAGGAGAGAAGCCCGAATAAAACAACGGAAAGGACGATGAGGGATAAAAAATACAAGATCAGCTTGTACTTTAAAGGCAGGTCGACGAAACGCCGCATTTTAAAACCCATATTTGCATCCTTCCCATTCAGATGATGATGATAGAATGTAATTGGTTTTAAAATATACTTTCAGAGTATCAGTATATATGAGCTTCATTGAAAATGACATACGTAGGATTACGATTCATGTTTGCTCGTTTATCATTTTATTATATCAGCAAACCAGGGAAACCACAGTAGGGGGCAAGGTGTTAATATCTGCCTCTTTTTATGATGCGCCAACTGTTAATTTAATTGGTTTTCTTTTCGTCATATTCTGAAAGATTATACGTTTATATAGTATACAGCGAGGATGAGCGCTACTAATTGTTAACAGGCGGATTATAAAATCCCTTGTTGCAATATAAAGAGCTACAATCAGACCAACTTATGAAAGGAGGGCTAATTCTATTAGGAAAGGGGATGCGTTTGCAGCTTTGGAAACTGACTAAATGATCTATCCCTCTTTTGAGGAGGAAATTTTTATTGATAGGAAGGGAGCAACAAACTCGTGAAATTTAAAAAGTTTATTTTTACTGCCAGCCTGTCCATCTCTATACTTGCAATCGCAGGATCAGCATATGCCACTACTTATGGTCCTTTTTCGCCGGTTGTACCATCCGGTGGGGGGAACTGGTATTCCGCGGCTCATCCGGCTAGTGGAACCACGCAGAACGTGGATATGGGATCTATCGGCGGCGACCACGCAATGTATGGAACGGTAAATGACAGCAGTAAACATAATATTTCATCCGAAACACCTTTGCCGGAAAACAATGAAACAGATATCACAAGTACAGCTACAGTGAATCAAAGCATTATGTTGATGTTGGAAACAGGGTTTTGGAACCCCGTGGACACACAATGCACGTTCAGTTGGACTCCTTAAATCAACAATCATTGGGGCTGTCCCAAAAGTCATCGTTGGATGACGAAAGGGCGCCCCTTCTCTAAAATCGCAAAACAAAATCGAAGCAAATGTTTGTGGCGCTTTGTACGAAAATACGGCCGGTCGTGTGCCGAATTTTCGCTCTGCGCGGTGGCCGGAACCCGGCCATGAGAGATGTGTACGAAATGTCGTATAACGCGGAACGATTCTCCGTCCCATCGGACCGGTTTGTATGATTCTTCATACAAACTCTGCGGCTTCGATGTCGATCCGCCGCATGTTTGTACGAAAAATCGCATAACATGACTTCCAGCCGGGTTGTAATCAAGGATCCTTGTATGTTTTATCATATAAAAGAAAACCTTCGCCGCGTATCCTGCAAATGCGGTGCCTCAACGCACGCCCCGCCGTCTGATGATGGCAGCCAGGGACATCGTCCGACGACGATAGCAGCCTCCCCCCACCGTCATTTTTCAACTATGCACGATTTTTTCTGAATCGAGCTATCACAAAGTGAGCTAAAGCTTACTTTTGGGACAGCCCCAATTCGAAGAATAGAGGTGATTGGTCTTGTGGATCGTTATTCGAATGGAACTATATCGATTTTTCAACCGATGGCGGTGGCTGATACCGTTTCTGATTTTGATCGGTTTTTTTATTCAAGGCATCGAGTCTTACTTTGATCCCATTCACCCGAGTGCTGTCGGCGCTTTCTTGTATGCTCACGGCAAGGGGGCGAACGCAATCATGCCCGGGATTCTTCCATTAGCTGTTGCATTATTTGCGGGTGGTTCACTTGTTTGGGATCGTAGAACGGGATATCATGATTATGCTATGATTCGTACGAATTACAGGAGGTACATAGGCAGCAAATTGGCATCAGCTTCCATTGCAAGCATGGGATTGGTGATCGCATCTGAATGTACAGCTTTGGGATATGCGTTTTTACGGCACCCCAAGTTTACCGATACGGGTATTATTATTGATTATGCCGTAAAGTTATTTGAGTTTTCTCCCATTCTTTATGTTCTGCTGATCATCGGGAATACTGTTTTGGCGGCGGTGGCTATTTCTTTTCTATCTATTTTTCTTTCATCGGTAATTAAAAACATAAATGTTGTTCTTGCTTTTCCCTGGATTTTATTCC
>CAYUSG010000204.1:0-4493 GCA_964447355.1 uncultured Paenibacillaceae bacterium | reverse complement strand
CTTTTTTTGTGTCCTGTTCTTATGTTACCTATGTGGAATTGAAACTTAAACACGAGGGCTTGGACCGCATTGGCGGCTTCTGTTCTGATCTTACCTATGAGGAATTGAAACCCTGATCCATGTACATGCGAATACGCATCGATCCAGTTCTGATCTTACCTATGAGGAATTGAAACCAAAACGCATGGACTGTCCGCTTCCATAGGTTGTGGTTCTGATCTTACCTATGAGGAATTGAAACCGGGGTGACGCGGCATGAAACGGCTCCTTCTCGAGCGGTTCTGATCTTACCTATGAGGAATTGAAACGTGAAACGATTTTGGTTTCAGATTTGGGTGGCGGATCCCGTTCTGATCTTACCTTTGAGGAATTGAAATTCTAACATATCAATGTGCCGTTGTAACTCCATGTTCAGGTTCCGATCTTACCTACGAGAAAATTGAAACCTATGGAGTTATTTTTGCTGCAGCGTGATTTTGTAGAGCCCGGGATTTTGATAGCGGGTTGGCCCCGTGCAGTTCTACGTTGACATCATAGTCTTCCTATCCGAGGATATGCATAGATCGCTCGTGCCTTTTCAAAAGTACACGATCCCAACCCACTTTCCCTGATGGGCTGTACCGTCCAGCCTTAACATCCCCCTGATGTATTTTCTCTGTTTTACCTGAATAAAAAATGAGAAGGTAGCAATATATTTGGAAACCTTTGTCGATTTCTGTAAATGAGGTATAATAGATTCTGTGCAAAAGGTCTGGCCGGTTGCATCTATAGCTTTGATTAAGGTCTTAATGGCATGCCTCGTAAAACATAGGCCGCCCTCTGACTAAGATATTGGAGTGATGAGTATGTCGAATGAGAATGAGGAAAAGGTGTTTCAAAAAATCCATGAAAATTACCATTACATGAACAGTATGATGGCAAAAGAAATGGATCTTGCGACCATGCATGGAGGCTTGACTGGTAATTACAGGGAGGAAATGTGGGTGAAATTTTTCAGGAGCATTGTGCCCAGGAAGTTCTCACTTGCACAAGGCGTGATGATTATTGATTCAAAAAAACGGGTGTCTAATGAAGTAGATATCGCCGTTTATGACGAGCAGTACACCCCCTATGTTTTCCAATACAATGCCTTGAAGTTTATACCGATTGAGGCAGTGGCTATGGTTATAGAGTGCAAAAGTGCCAGCCTGGATGAGGAGCGGTTGAGAGATTGGGCAGAAAATATCGATAAGCTTGAGACAAGTGCAGCCGGGATTGCACGAACGATAAGTGGCTATACTATAGGAATTACCAATCCAACGCAAAAGAGAACGCACCCTCTAAAAATTTTGGCCTGTATGAAGAAGAGTAAAACGGACCAGCCAATGAAGGATATGAAGGAAAGGTTGGGTGACCAATTTGATTTTATTATACAGGAAAAACAAAGTGATCAGAGGTGTGAGTTTAACCTGATCATAAAGAATGAATCACGAAAGCTCGATTGGTGGGGGAGACGATTAAATGGAATTGGATCCAAAGAAGACTCGAGTGTCCAATATAAAGGGAATTTAAGTTTATATGGGGTGAAAAGAAGTAACATAAAGACAGATTCCTATCCTGAACTTTCCTTTACCGACACGGACGATTTGTATTTAAAAAATACGTTGAAAGATTTAAAGGTGGAAGGGAACCCGTTGTTATCTTTAAACCTCCAGCTAAACCAATTGCTCATGCTCATCAACAATCCTATGATGTTTCCCCATTTTTCTTATGCCAAAGCGTTTAATGATATTACCAATGAAAGCAGGAAAAAGGAAAGTGAATGAGTTTATTTAAAATGTTGAAGGGAGTTGAAGTACACATGGCTGCTTATACGTATATTGATGTGTCACAGAAACAAGAATACATTTACAAACGGAATAAATTAAGAGAAAACCTTGAGCGTTCGTTTATTATCAAGTCTGTAACCGAAAATATAAGGATCATGGAAAGAGAGATCGTATCGTTAAGAGGATATCTGGATCGAAATTTTATGGACCGATTTGAGTTTATTTATTCAGGTGGGGGAAACAGCATTGTTCAATTTCATACGCTTGAAGATGCTGAGCGATTTGTGCAGGGTTTTTCCAGAGAAGTTTTAAAAGCTTATCCGGATTTAGAACTGTATATTAGTTTGGTGAATGGGTCAGAAATAAATGATATAGAGAACAAGATGGCCGTCAGGGAATGCTTGCTTCAAAAAGCAGATGAACTGAAGAATAGGCGATTCTCCAGGTTTAAACGCTGGACGTATGGAGTGGAGGAAATTGACGAAACGGGACAAGCCAAACTACTAGCTGATGATAATAGTGGAATGCATAGAGTGGCCAGGGAATATTTGTTCCAAGAGTTGAAGCAAGAATTAGAAGGTACCCCAATAAACGTAACAAGCGAATTACAAGCATATAGCAAAAGGGGAGACGGGAAGAGTTACATTGGTGTTATTGCTATTGACGGAAATAAAATGGGAGAAATGATGAATAAGGTTTCTAATTTCGAACAATTGCGCTTACTAAGTGAGAATATAGAACTTATTTATAAAGAGGCGGTTGTCAAAGCGCTGCGATCTTACTCCGAATCCATAGACAGATATCGAAAAGCCGATGAAGTACAGGGGGAGTATGTCACCCCGATTGTCATGTCGGGAGACGATATTTGTTTGATTGTGGACTCTGTGCATGCGATTGAAACGGCCGCCGACATTATTAAAAGCATTCAGGAGATCTCAAAGCAACGCATGGTGGAATCCCCCGAGTTAAAGGAAATAATAGAATATGATTACCTTACCGCTTGTGCCGGTGTCGCAATCGTAAAGGTTACATATCCGTTCTTTGAAGCTGTAAAGGTGGCCGAAGGTTTATGCCATCATGCAAAGGAATCGATTCATAAGGTGAAGAAACAAGGTGGAGTTGCGAATGCGTCTTTTATAGACTGGGAGGTTGTTCAAGGGCCGACTTCATCCGGATATGGACATGAGGGCTATGTGAAGCATGGCGCATATGATGAAATTTTCCATATCAAGCCCCTTCGTATTGACCAAAAGGCAGCTTTAGAGGATCAAACATATGGTTATGACGCATTTATTCGAATGATTGGTCAGATTCATTACGGCGAGTTACAGATTAGCGGATCGGCATTGAATAAGTTGAAGAAAGAATTTTATTCCGGGTGGGAACCATACAAATTGTTTTTCGAGATGAACAGTTCGAGAGAGCAATCTTCAGATCAAATGACGGAGTACGATAAGCTAGCTGAAATTGTGCGAAGTGAGATCGGGGACTCGTGTTATGGCGCAGTAGTCAAACTGCTTGATAACAGAACCAGATATACATATGTATTAAATGATATTGTTGCGGGGTTGGATTTTATCCGGAATGAAAGATGGGAGGGTCGATGAATGGAAACAGTATCAGATCATAAAATCGAGGTGCGCATTCGCTCGGAAGCGATATTCAATAGCGCTGAAAAAGAAGATAATACTGTACAGAACAAGGTATTGTCTGATGGTTTTGGATTCGTTTATTTTCATGCAAAATCATTCAAAGGCCAGTTAAAAAACCAGGCCATGTGGTTATGGAAACAATATAACGCCATGGATCAGGTGATTGCTCGATCGTTTTTCAGGTCAATCGTTAAGCTCTTCGGGATAAATCAGGAGGAAGAGAAATGCTGTCTTGGTACGACAGGAATCGTCGGAAGCGAGCAAGGCATTATGAAATTAAGCAATTTGTGTTTGGATGCGAGGATCAGGGATTGGTTTCTGCAAATGTATGATGAAGATATCAGTAAAGGGTATTTCAGGCTATCTCCCCAGGATCTAATAGAGGCTCAAACTCACATAAGAACAAGTATTCAATTGGATGAAGGTGTGGTTCAAGACAAAATGATGACGACATTTCATACGGTGAAGGAGGGCTTGGCGTTTTATTCCACACTTTATTTCGATGAGGATCGGTCCGATTATCTGGGGGACGTGTACCGAATTGTCCATTCAATTAGAAGAATAGGCGCTGGAATCCACAGGGGGCGCGGCCTGGTGGAAGCTAGACTGCTGATCAACGGACACAACCATTATGAGGATTATCTAAATCGAAGAGGGTGAAAAAAATTGGATTTATACAGAGTCATTGAAATCACGAACAAAGAACCTTTAAAAATTGGTTCGGGAGGCAGTAAATCAGGTCAAATCGAGCCCTCCAAAGATTATATACCTGGTTCAACGATCAGGGGAGCATTTATTAACAAATTTATTCGGTTTGGTATTTTTAACGAACAAACGAGTAAACGGATATTATCCCAAGTCGATTTTTATAATGCTTACCCCTTTTTGGCCGGTAGTTTATTTTTCCCCACCCCGTATCATTTGCGTGTAGATAAACATGATTGGCGGGCAAGGTCGATACAGGGGTTCCCCTCTCTCGTTGCGATATCCAACTTATTAAATGATGAAGATAAGGCCTAGAATACTTTAAATT